>CAYLYS010000030.1:0-30527 GCA_964388175.1 uncultured Chromatiales bacterium
TATGCAGGAGGGCTCGTTCCGCTGCGACGCCAACGTGTCGGTGCGGCCGCGCGGAGCGGGCAAGCTCGGTACCCGCACCGAGCTGAAGAATCTCAATTCCTTCCGCTACGTCGAGCGTGCCATAGAATTCGAGGTCGAGCGCCAGATCGAGCTGATCGAAAGCGGCGGCCGTGTCGTGCAGGAAACGCGGCTGTACGATCCGGACCGGCACGAGACGCGCTCCATGCGCGGCAAGGAAGAAGCTTTCGACTATCGCTACTTCCCCGATCCCGATCTGCTGCCGGTGGAGCTGGACGAGGCTTTCATCGCCCGCGTGCGCGCCGACATGCCGGAACTGCCCGATGCCAAGCGCCGCCGCTTCGCGCAGGACTATGGCCTGTCGGCGTACGAAGCGGAGGTGCTGACCGCCAGCCGTGAACTGGCCGACTGCTTCGAGGCCGTGGCCGCCGCCGGCGGCGAGCATCGCCTGGCGGCGACCTGGATCATGGGTGAGCTGCTCGGCGCGCTCAACCGCGATGGCATCGCACTCGTCGACAGCCCGGTCACGCCGGCGCAGCTCGGCGGTTTGATCCGCCGCATTGCCGATCAGACGGTCTCGGGCAAGATCGCCAAGCAGATCTTCGATGCCATGTGGCAGGAAGGCGGTGACGCCGATCGCATCATCGAAGAACGCGGCCTGCGCCAGATCACCGACAGCGGCGAGCTGGCGGCGGTGGTGGCGAAGATCGTCGCCGACAATCCGGAGCAGGCGACGCAGTACCGCGCGGGCAAGGACAAGCTGTTCGGCTTTTTCGTCGGTCAGGTGATGCGGGCAACGCAGGGCAAGGCCAACCCCGGCCAGGTCAACGATCTGCTGCGCAGCGAGCTCGACAAGGGCTGAACGAACGCGGCGTCGCCGTTGCCGCGCCGCCGCGTTTCAGCAGATTTCCAGCGCGATTTCCTCGGCGCGTCCGCCGGCAAGGCGGAAGGCGCGCATCTCCATGACACCGCGTGTGCCGAGCGAAACGATGAGATACGGGGTTTCGGGGCAGGTGGCTTCCGCGATGTCGATCGTGGATGGAAACGCCGGGCCCGCCGGGTGCGAGTGGTAGAAGGCGTACAGCGTTTCTTCCGCGGCCTCCAATTCATAGAGTTTTTGCACCAGGCTGGCGGGATCCATGCGGTAGCGGTCGGTGGGGTCGGTCGCCACATTGGGTATGGGCAGACTGCGGCAGGCAATGCCGGCGCGTGCGGCGATCAGGCCGCAGGCCTCGTGGCCGGGGTGCTGGCGCACATGGTCGAAGATCAGGTTGGTGACCGTTCGCGGCAGGCTCAGTCCGTACTCTGTGGTGGCGATCGTGCGTTCATTCATGGCGTATACCTTCCGAGCGCGATGCGGGTGGTGCCGGCGAGATCCTCGTAGCTGGCGACAGCCGTGTAGCCGTGCTCATTGAGCAGACGGGTGACCGCTTCGCCCTGTTCCCAGCCGTGTTCCAGCAGCAGCCATCCGCCTGTTTCCAGATGATAGCGCGCGCCGTCGACGAGTGCGCGGATCGCCGCCAGCCCGTCCTCGCCTGAAACCAGCGCCAGCTCGGGTTCGAAACGCACGCCGCCGCGCGCGAGGTGCGGATCGGCGGCAGCGATGTAGGGCGGATTGCTGGCGATGACGGCGAAGCGTCTGCCGCCCAGCGCGGAGAACCAGTCGGAGCGCTGGAATTCGACGTTGGCGGCGCCCAGTGCGCGCGCATTTTCCGCGGCGATGGCCAGCGCCGCGGGGCTCAGATCGGTGGCGAGGATGCGGCAATGCGGCCGCTCCAGGCCGAGCGTGACGGCGATGATGCCGCTGCCCGTGCCGAGGTCGGCGATGTCGACGGCGGCGTCCGGCGCCAGCCGTTCCAGTGCCGCTTCTATCAGATGTTCGGTCTCCGGGCGCGGAATGAGCACATCGCTGCTGATGCGGAAGCGGCGCGACCAGAATTCCCGTTCGCCGGTCAGATAGGCGATGGGGCTGCCCTGCAGGCGATGTTCGAGCAGCGTCTGGAAGCGCGCCCATATGTCTGCGCCAAGCGTTTCCCGGGCATGGGCGATCAACCAGGCGCGCGGTTGCCGCGCCGCGTGCGCGAGCAGGATCTCGGCATCGAGGTGCGGGGAATCGCTGGTGGCGGTGAGCCGCTCTGCCGCCGCGCGCAGCAGTGCGCCGATGGCCTCGTTCATCCCGCGAGCGTGGCGAGCTGCTCGGCCTGGTGCTCGCTGGTCAGTGGATCGATGAGCGCGTCGAGATCGCCGTCCATGATCTCGTCCAGCTTGTACAGTGTGAGATTGATGCGGTGATCGGTCATGCGTCCCTGGGGAAAATTATAGGTGCGTATGCGTTCCGAGCGGTCGCCGGTGCCGACCAGCAGCTTGCGGGTCTGTGCCTGCTCGGCCTGTTGCCGGTCGCGTGCCTGCGCAGTCAGGCGGGCGCGCAGCAGGGACATGGCCTGGGCGCGATTCTTGTGCTGCGAACGTTCCGCCTGGCATTCGACCACCATGCCGCTCGGCAGGTGGGTGATGCGGATGGCCGAGTCGGTCTTGTTGACGTGCTGACCGCCGGCGCCCGAGGCGCGGAAAGTGTCGATCTTCAGATCGGCGGGATTGATCTCGATGTCCTCGATTTCCTCGGTCTCGGGCAGCACCGCCACCGTGCAGGTCGAGGTATGGATGCGGCCCTGCGACTCCGTCGCCGGCACGCGCTGCACGCGATGCGCGCCGGATTCGAACTTCAGGCGGGAATAGACGCCGCGGCCGATCAGGCGCGCGATGATTTCCTTGTAGCCGCCGTGCTCGCCGTGGCTGGTGCCGATGATCTCCACTTCCCAGCGCCGCTGCTCCGCGTAGAGCGAATACATGCGGAACAGATCGCCGGCGAACAGCGCCGCTTCGTCGCCGCCCGCGCCGGCACGGATTTCCAGGAACACATTGCCGGCATCGCGCGGATCCTGCGGCAACAGCAGACGGCGCACTTCGGTTTCCAGCGCGTCGCTGTTGCTGCGCGCCTGTTCCAGCTCATCCTGGGCGAGGGCGCGCAGGCTCGGATCGTTGTCCGCCAGCATTTCCTCGGCAGCGGAGATGTCGCCGAGGCTGGCGCGCCAGGCGCGAAAGGCGGTGACCACGGGGTTGACCTGGGCGTATTCGCGCGACAGATCGCGGAAGCGGGCGGGGTTGCCCGCGGTTTCGCTGTCGGCGAGCAGCGCTTCCAGCTCCTCGAGGCGTTCGCTGAGCGCCTCGAGCTTGCGGTGGATCGAGGGCTGCATGCCTTACTCGGAATCCTTGATGTCGAGCAGCTCGCGCGCCGCGCGCAGCAGTTCCTCGCGTCCCTCGAAGCCGGCGCGCCGCAGTTGCACCGTCGGCGCATGGGCGAGCTTGTTGGCGAGCGCGCGCGTGACGATCGCCAGCACTTCTTCCGGATTCTGCCCGCGCCGCAGCTGCCGCAGCGCCTTCTGCAGTTCTTCCTCGCGCATCGCTTCGATGGTGTCGCGGTAGGAGCGGATGGTGGTCACGGCGTTGAGCGAGCGCAGCCAGCCCATGAAGCGGGCGCTTTCCGTATCGATCATGTCCTCGGCCTGCAGCGCCGCCTGCTGGCGCGACTTGAGGCCTTCGTCGATGATTTCCTTGAGATCGTCGACGGTATAGAGGTAGACGTCGTTGAGCGTATCGACCTGGGGTTCGATATCGCGCGGCACGGCGATGTCGATCATCAGCATGGGGCGGTGTTTGCGCGCCTTGATCGCGCTTTCGACCGCGCCCTTGCCGAGGATGGGCAGGGGGCTGGCGGTGGAAGAGACGACGATGTCGGCCTGAGCCAGGTGGCTGGGGATTTCCTCCAGCGTGATTGCCTTGCCCTGCACTTCGTTGACCAGCATTTCCGCGCGCGCGAGTGTACGGTTGGCGATGATCAACTGTCCGATGCCGTTCTCGCGCAGATGGCGGGCGGCGAGTTCGATGGTCGCGCCGGCGCCGATCAGCAGCGCGGTGCGTTCGCTGAGCGCGCTGAAGATCTGTTTCGCCAGGCTGACGGCGGCGAAGGCGACCGAAACCGGGCTGGCGCCGATCGCGGTGTCGGTGCGGATCTGCTTGGCGACCGAGAACGTGTATTCGAACAGCTTGTTGAGATGCTTGCCGACGGTGCCGGCTTCGCATGCGGTAAAATAGGCATCCTTGATCTGGCCCAGGATCTGCGGTTCACCGAGGATCATGGAGTCGAGGCCGCTCGCCACCCGCAGCAGATGCCTGACCGCACCCTGGTCGGGGTGGCGGTAGAGATACGGTTCGATGTCCTCGGCGTTGAGGCGATGGTATTCGCGGAACCAGCGCGCGACGATGTCGCCGCCCGCCTCATCGACGCAGCACACCATTTCGGTGCGATTGCAGGTGGAGAGGATCGCCGCTTCGCTGACGTGGGCGTTGGAGGTCAGGTCGCGCAGGACGGACGGCAGCTCGTCACGGGCAAAAGCAACCCGTTCCCTGACGGGCAGGGGGGCGGTTTTGTGATTCAGGCCGACGGCTAATAAGGCCATGGAGTCATTGCCTACGCATCGCTGTGAGACATTCCCGGCGCATCCTGCGGCTGGTTATACGCAAGCCCTACAATTTTAACTGATTTTGCCGAGAAAAGAGGATATTATCTTTCGAGAACCAGGAGGCGGATGCCCGTCTCGTGGGGAGCAATCCAGGTCAGATTCGATGCACAATCCACCGCTGATTTTCTTCTTCCTGCTTCTCCTGGCGCAGCTTGCCGCCTGCGCGGGTCCGCAGCGCCAGCCCGAAATGCCCGTTTCCCCTCCCGCCGCTGCGGTGACGTCGGCTCCGGCTGAGCAGGGGGCTTCCGCGGCTGCGCCCGATCCGGCGGCAGATGAAGATGAGCAGGCACTGCCGCCCGTCGAACTCAGCGGCGAGCTATTATATCAGATCCTTACCGCCGAGATGGCGTTGCAGCGCCGGTACTATGAAGACGGTATCGGCCGTTATCTGCAGCTCGCTGAGCTTACCCGCGATCCCCGCCTGGCCGAGCGCGCGGCCCAGGCGGCGCTGTTCGCCCATGATGACGACAAGGCGCTGCGCGCGGCCCGGCTTTGGACCGAGGTTCAGCCAGGGCGCAGCGAGCCCCATCAGGTGATGGTCGTCGCCGCCATCCGCAACGGCCTGCTGGAAGAAGCGCTCGATCACATGGAAGTGCTGCTGTCGAGTGCGGACGGGCTGCCGGAAGAGCGTTTCGAACTGTTGGCCGGGCTGCTCAGCCGCGAGCACGATGTGCACGAATCTTTCCGCCTGATGGAGCGTTTCGTCGCCACGCGGCGCGACAATCCCTCGGCGCTTTATGCCTATGCCCACCTCGCGATGCGCGCCGGCGAGATGGAGAAGGCGCGCCAGGCCGTCGACGAGGTGCTGGCGCTGCGGCCGGGCTGGCACAATGCGGTGGCGCTGCGCGTGCGCATCCTGCTGCTGGCGGACGGCCCCGACGCCGCCATGTCCTATCTCGCCGATGCGGTGCGGGATAATCCCGGGAACAACGAGCTGCGCATGGCCTATGCGCGCACGCTGGCGGATGTCCACCGCTTCCAGGATGCGCTCGATCAGTATGCGCTGCTTGCCGACCGGGTTTCGCCGAACGGCGAAGTGCTGCTGGCGATGGGTATGCTCTATCTCCAGCAGGACCGCATCGGCGAAGCCGAAACGGTCCTGCTGCGGGCGCGCAACAGCGGCGTCGAGGGCGCCGAGCTGTCGTTCTATCTCGGCTGGATCGCCGAAAAGCGCGGCGATGCGCCGCAGGCCATTGCCTACTACGCCGCGCTGCAGCCCGATGCCGAAAACTACTTCGAGGCGCGGCTCCGCATCGCGATACTGACGGCCGAAGAGGGCGACATACTGAGCGCGCGCCGGCAGCTGCAGATGCTGCGCATCGATGAGCCTGCCCAGCAGAAGCGCCTGTATCTGATCGAGGGAGAGCTGTTGCGCCAGGCCGGTCAGTACGAGGCGGGCATGGACGTGCTCAGTGCGGCGCTGGAAGCTTTCCCGGTCGATTTCGATCTGCTGTATTCGCGCGCGCTGCTCGCCGAGACGGTTGACCGGCTGGACGTGCTCGAGAGCGATCTGCGTCTGATTCTGGAGCATGAGCCTTCTCACCTGGATGCGCTGAACGCCCTCGGCTACACGCTGGCGGACCGCACCGACCGCTACGGCGAAGCGTACGATTACATCCAGCGCGCGCTCGCGCTCAGCCCGAACAACAACGCCATCCTCGACAGCATGGGCTGGGTGCTCTACCGCCTCGGCAATTACGACGAGGCGATCGAATATCTGCAGCGATCCCTGGCGCTCAAGCAGGACCACGAGGTGGCGGCTCATCTCGGCGAGGTGCTGTGGGTTTCGGGCGACCGGGACGGCGCGATGGCGGTATGGGAGCGTGCTCTGGAGATGTTCCCCGACGATGCGACCTTACGCGAAACCATGCAGCGCTTGACGCGGTGAGCGTCCGTCGCGGCTTTCTGTTCGCGCTGGCGCTGGTGTTGAGCGCGTGCGCGACGGCGCCGCGCCAGATGCCGCCGGACGTGCCGACGGAGTTGCTGTGGCAGCAGCGCACGGCACAACTGCAGGCGCTGGATACCTGGTCTTTCAACGGCCGTGCCGCGGTCAGCGGCGAGGGCATCGACTCGCGATCGGTGCGCGCCCACTGGTCGATGGACGGCGACCGCTACGAGCTGGCTTTCCTGTCGGTGCTGGGGCAGCGCCTCGCCGAGCTCTCGGGCGGCGACGCCGGCGCCAGCCTGCGCCTGCCGGGGGAGGAGCCGCGTTTCGCCGCGACGCCGGAGGCGCTGCTGGCGGCGACGCTCGGCTGGGCGGCGCCGGTGCGCAGCCTGCGCTACTGGGTGCTGGGCCTGCCGATGCCGGATGCATCCGCGCCCGTGCAACTGGACCCGCTGGGCCGCCTGGCCCGGCTGGAACAGGAAGGCTGGCAGGTCGTGTTCGATCGCTACGCCGCCGTGGGCGGGCTGGATCTGCCGCGGCGCCTGACCCTGACCCATCCGCAACTGCGCATCCGCCTGCTCATCGACGAATGGGATCTCGCCCATGCCGGGCGCTGACCGCGGCTGGCCGGCGCCGGCCAAGATCAATCTGTTCCTGCACATCTGCGGCCGCCGTGCCGACGGCTACCATCTGCTGCAGACCGTTTTCCAGTTCATCGATCTGTGCGACACCCTGTACTTTACCCCGCGATCCGACGGCGCGGTCCGCCGCGTCGGGGCGCTGCCCGGCGTGCCGCCCGAGCAGGATCTTGCCGTGCGGGCGGCGCGGCTGCTGCAGGCGCATACCGGCACGGAATATGGCGTGGATATCGTCATCGAGAAACGCATTCCGCTCGGCGGTGGCCTCGGTGGCGGCAGTTCCGATGCCGCCACCACGCTGTGGGCGCTCAACTGCCTGTGGGGACTGGGACTGGATGTCGATGCCTTGGCCGGGCTGGGACTGGCGCTGGGAGCTGACGTGCCGGTGTTCGTGCGCGGGCGGGCGGCCTGGGCCGAAGGCGTGGGAGAGCGGCTGACGCCGCTCGATCTGCCGACGCCCTGGTTCCTGCTGATCGTGCCGCCGGTGTCGATGCCGACGGCAGCGGTGTTCGCCGATCCTGCATTGACACGTGATTGTGCAGCCCTCACAATAAACGCCTTTCTTTCGGGCGATCAGGTGGTTAATGTCTGCGAGCCGGTGGCGCGGCAGCGTTCCCGCGAAGTGGCGGCGGCGCTCGACTGGCTCGGCGCGCACGCAGCGGCGCGGATGAGCGGAACCGGAAGCACGGTGTTCGCTCCTTTCGATTCACGAGACGAAGCGGCGGCGCTCCTCGTTCGCCTGCCTGCCGGATGGCGCGGCTTCGTCTGTCATGGACTCAATCGCTCTCCTTTGCTCGACAGGGTGGCTTACACTGTGCGGGAAGGAAACGGCGCTGTTCATGATGCTGGCCGCGATGCCGGACAATGAAGCGCGGCGGGTTCATGAAACGGTTCAGATGGGGTGTCGCCAAGCGGTAAGGCACGGGATTTTGATTCCCGCATTCCCAGGTTCGAATCCTGGCACCCCAGTCAATGTACTGGCAATAGATCATCGCAACTTCGGTTTTTCAAAGCATTTGAACGGCGCGCGGGCGCGTGCGTCAGGGGGATGAGGTGAAATTTTCGGGAGACGACAGATTTCGCGGGCCGGATAACCGGATGGTCGTCTTCAGTGGCACGGCGCATCCCGAGCTTGCACGCCGCATCGCGGCGCGGCTGAACCTGCCGCTCGGCAAAGCGAACGTCGGCCGCTTCAGCGATGGCGAAGTGCAGGTGGAGATCGCCGAGAATGTGCGCGGCAAGGACGTATTCATCGTTCAGCCCACCGGCAATCCCACGGACAACAATCTGATGGAACTGCTGCTGATGGTGGATGCGATCCGGCGCGCGTCGGCCTATCGCATCACGGCGGTGATTCCGTATTTCGGTTATTCGCGCCAGGACCGGCGCCCGCGTTCGGCGCGCGTGCCGATCAGTGCGCGAGTGGTCGCCGATATGATCACCGGCGTCGGTACGCACCGCGTGCTGACGGTGGATCTGCATTCCGATCAGATCCAGGGCTTTTTCGACATCCCGGTGGACAACGTCTATGCCTCGCCGGTGCTGCTGACCGACATCTGGCGCAGCAAGTATCCGCGTGTGATCGTCGTCTCGCCCGATGTCGGCGGTGTGGTCAGGGCGCGCGCCATGGCCAAGCAGCTCGGCGGCGCCGATCTCGCCATCGTCGACAAGCGCCGGCCCAGCCCCAATATCGCCAAGGTGATGAACATCATCGGCGATGTGAAAGGGCGCAGCTGCGTGCTGCTCGACGACATGGTCGATACTGCCGGCACACTGTGCGAAGCGGCGCGGGTATTGAAGGAAGAAGGGGCCGCGCGCGTTTCCGCCTACTGTACCCACGCCGTGCTGTCGGGGCCGGCGGTGCAGCGCGTCACCGAGTCGGTGCTCGACGAATTGGTCGTCACCGATACCGTGCCGCTGCGCAGCGAGGCGCAAGGCTGCGCCAAGATTCGTCAGCTCAGCATTGTCGATCTGCTGGCCGAGACCATGCGGCGCATCAACGCCGAGGAGTCGGTCAGCTCGATTTATATGGATTGATCCGCCGCAAGCGGGTCGTGGAAGCGGCATCGCTGCCTGGTCGCGGGCGCCGATGCCGTGTATGTATCAAAACGAGGAGAAAGCAACATGGCCATCAGTTTCGAATTACAGGCAGAAGTCCGACACGATGCGGGGAAAGGAGCGAGCCGCCGCCTGCGTCGTGAAGGCAAAGTGCCTGCCATCCTGTACGGGGCAGGTGAGGCGCCGCTCATGCTGGCGCTGAATCATAATCCGGTGATGCACAGCCTGGAGAATGAAGCGTTCTATTCGCACATTCTCAACGTCAATTTCGGCGGCAAGGCGGTGCGCGCGGTGCTCAAGGATCTGCAGCGTCATCCCTACAAGCCGGTGATCCTGCACCTCGATCTGCAGCGCGTCAGTGAGCGCGAAAAACTGCGCATGACCGTTCCGCTGCACTTCCTCGGCGAAGAGAATGCGCCGAGCGTCAAGCAGAGCGGCGGCGTGGTTTCGCATCTGATCAGCGAAGTCGAGGTTTCCTGCCTGCCCAAGGATCTGCCGGAGTACATCGAGATCGATGTCAGCACGCTCGGTCTCAATGAGACGCTGCATCTCTCCGACCTCAAGCTGCCGGCCGGCGTCGAGCTGATCGCGCTCACGCACGGTTCGGAGCACAATCTGCCGGTGGTCTCCATCCATCTGCCGCGCGTCGCGGCCGAGCCGAATGAGGCTGCGGCAGCGCCGGCCGCCAAGCCCGAGGGTGCGGGCGGCTGAGGAGCCGCTTGCGGGAAGTAGGCTTTGACGCCGGTCGCGCTGCTCGCCGGTCTCGGTAATCCGGGCGAGAAGTACGAACGCACTCGCCACAACGCGGGTTTCTGGCTGGTCGATGAGTTGAGCCGTATGCTCGGTGCGCAGCTGCGCACCGAGCGTCGTTTCAGCGCCGACATCGCTACGGCGAATCTGGCCGGACATTCCCTGCATCTGCTCAAACCGACGACTTTCATGAACCGCAGCGGTCAGGCGGTCGGAACCTGCGCGCGCTACTACCAGGTGCCGCCCGAGCGGGTATTGATCGTGCACGACGAGATCGATCTGCCGCCGGGCACCGTGCGCCTCAAGCGCGGCGGCGGTGCGGGCGGTCACAATGGTCTGCGTGACATCATCGCCGCTTTCGGCGGAGAGCAGGATTTTCTGCGTCTGCGCATCGGCGTGGGCCGGCCCGGGCCGGGCGCCGATGGCGTGGTCGATTATGTGTTGAAAACGCCACCGGCGGCGGAGCGCGCGCTGATCGATGAGGCCATCGCGCGCGCGCTGGCGGTGATGCCGCTGATCGCGGCGGGCGAGGCGGAGCGGGCGATGCAGCAATTGCATACGGTGAACGGACCGTCGAAGACGGGCGAATCAGTCTGAGGAAACGAGCATCCCATGGGATTCAAATGCGGTATCGTCGGTCTGCCCAACGTCGGCAAATCGACCTTGTTCAATGCGCTCACCCGCGCCGGCATCGAAGCGGCCAACTATCCGTTCTGCACCATCGAGCCGAACGTCGGCATGGTGCCGGTGCCCGATCCGCGCCTGGCGAAGCTGGCCGCGATCGTGCAGCCGCAGCGGGTGTTGCCGGCGGTGATGGAATTCGTCGATATCGCTGGCCTGGTGGCAGGTGCTTCCAAGGGTGAAGGGCTGGGCAATCAGTTCCTCGGCCATATCCGCGAAACCCAGGCCATCGCGCATGTCGTCCGCTGCTTCGAGAACGACGACGTCGTGCATGTCGCCGGCCGCATCAATCCGCTGGACGACATCGAAGTGATCAATACCGAGCTCGCGCTCGCCGACCTCGATGCGGTCGGCCGTCATCTCGATCGCGCCGCGAAAGCGGCAAAGAGCGGCGACAAGGAAGCGCTGGCACGGCGCGCGCTGCTCGAACGCCTGCATGCCGCGCTCGATGCCGGCCGTCCCGCCCGCACCGCCGGGCTGACGCGGGAGGAGTTCGCGCGCCTGAGCGATCTGCATTTGTTGACGACCAAGCCGACGATGTACATCGCCAACGTCGCCGAGAACGGCTTCCGCGACAATCCGCATCTGGACGCGGTGCGCAAGCTGGCCGAGTCCGAAGGCGCCGAAGTGGTGCCGGTGTGCGCCGCGATCGAGTCGGAGATCGCCGAACTCGACGAAAGCGAGCGCGACGAATTCCTCGCCGACCTCGGCCTGGATGAGCCGGGCCTCAATCGACTCATCCGCGCCGGCTATCACCTGCTCGATCTGCAGACCTATTTCACCGCCGGGGTGAAGGAGGTGCGCGCCTGGACCATTCCCCACGGCGCTACCGCACCCGAAGCCGCCGGCGTCATCCACACGGATTTCCAGAAAGGCTTCATCCGCGCCGAGGTCATTGCCTACGCGGATTTCACCGCCCACGGCGGCGAAGCGGGCGCCAAGGATGCGGGCAAGTGGCGACTGGAAGGCAAGGAATACATCGTCCAGGATGGGGACGTGATTCATTTCCGGTTCAACGTCTGATGAGGTAGCAGCAGGAATTAGGTCGCGCACATGCCTGGGGTTTTTGCCGCTGCTACCGGGCCGAAAGTATGGGCATGACCCATGGTGGGTGCTTGTTTAGGAAGGGTTGAACCGCTATCATTACTCCCCGCTCGCGTGCATCCCGATAGTTTTCCTGGCTATGTAGCTCAGTTGGTTAGAGCACGGCATTCATAATGCCGGTGTCGCTGGTTCGAGTCCAGCCATAGCCACCATACCCTCTTGCTCTGATTTCCCTCCATCCCCGCTTCCACGATGCCGTGCCCGTTTGGGCCGCGCGAACTGTGCATGGGCGTGGTCGTTGATAACGATCAGTGGGTTGGCCGCCGGTTTCGGCTTATGCTTGAGTGCTCATGACAGCGCCCGTGAAAATGCTGTTTCCCTGGATCGCCGCGTGCACGGCGATCGTCATGGCGGCCGGATTGACGGCGTGCGGGGATAGTGATGACTCCGCCGCTATCGAGCTGCCACCGGCATTGCCGCATCTGGCATTGACCGCGCACGCCGACGGTTTCGTTCAGCCGGTACAGATCACCCATGCCGGCGATGACAGTGATCGGCTGTTCGTCATCGAGCGGCGCGGCGTCGTGCGGATGATCCTCGATGGCGAACCGGCGGCGGCGCCTTATCTCGATCTGCGACCGATCGTTCTTTCCGCCGGTGGTGAACAGGGTTTGCTGAGTATCGCGTTCCCGCCGGATTTTTCCGCACGCCGCCATTTCTATGTCGTTTATACCGCTCAGGATGCAGCGCTGATACTTGCGCGCGTGCCCTTGCTGCCGGATTCCGATGTGCCGGACGGCAGTGGTCTCGAGGTGCTGTTGACGGTGCCGCAACCTTTCGCCAATCACAACGGCGGCAACGCCGTTTTCGGACCGGACGGCATGCTTTACCTGTCGGTCGGCGATGGCGGTAGCGCCGGCGATCCGCTCGGCAACGGTCAGAATGTGGCTACGCTGCTTGGTACGCTGCTGCGCATCGATGTCGAAGGTGACGTTGAAGTAGGCGAGCGCTATGCCGTGCCGGACGATAATCCGCTGCGCGGCGTCGCCGGCGCGCGTGCGGAGATCTGGGCCTATGGTTTGCGCAATCCCTGGCGTTTCTCCTTCGACCGTCTCACCGGCGATCTGTATATCGCCGATGTGGGGCAGTCTGCTTATGAGGAGATCAATTTCCAGGCGATGGACAGCGCGGGCGGAGAGAACTACGGCTGGAGCGTCATGGAGGGAGCGCACTGCTTCGGATCGACCGCCTGCGACAGCGATGCTTTCGTGCTGCCGGTGACCGAGTACGCGCATGCGGGTGGCGATTGTTCCGTGACCGGCGGTTTCGTCTACCGTGGTGACGGATATCCGTCGCTGTTCGGTATTTATGTCTATGGCGATTTCTGCAGCGGACGCATCCGCGGCCTGTATCGAGACGATGCAGATTGGAGTGCCGGTTTATTGATGGAGAGTGATCTGCGTATTTCGGCCTTTGGTGAGGACGAGCGCGGTGAGCTGTATCTTGCCGATTATGATGCCGGCGTCATTTATCGCATCAACGTACCTTGATGCGCTTCGCGTGCCGGGTAACGTTGGATGCTTCATCGTGAGTCAATAATCCGGCGTGGCGCAATATCACGATGGTTGGCATGCGTGACGCGCGAAGAGTAAACTTCTGTCTATTGATCGGTTCAGCGATTCGACTTAATAAGCGCGTGATCACGATATAGAATCGTCGCTGCATCTCTGGTCCTCAGTGCAAATACTATAAGCGCTATGGAAACGGGCGGCCCCGATACAGACGATTTTCTGCGATACCAGTCTGATGCTGGCATGTTGGTCGATGCCGGACTTCATGCCGCATGTGAAAAAATCGTCGCCATCGCCGTCATGATCATGGGCGCGGACATGGGCAGCATGCAGCGCTTCGATGGCGCCACCGGTACGCTGAAGACCTGCGCCGTCCGCGGCTTCGATATCGATGTCATATCTTCCTTCGGTGATATATCCCCCGCTTCGCCCACTCCGTGCGGACGCGCGCTGGCACAAGGCAGGCGCATCGTCGTTACCGATATTTACTCCAGCAATATCTGCGACGAGACTTCGCTTTCCCTGCTGCGCTCCTCTGGCGTGATGGCGATACAGTCGACGCCGATCATGTCACGCAATGGCGCGATCATTGGCATGATATCGACAGGTTGGCGAAACGCCCATCAGCCTTCCTGGCACGCGCTGTCGCTCATGGACAGAGTGGCGCAGCAGGCCGCGGATATGCTCGAAGTGCCTTGGAGCGGACAGGAAGATGCCGCTGTCCGGCATGGAGCTGCGAGTTGTGATGCCATGATGCTCGATCTGCTGTGCGCGGAATCGGCCGCGCGCGGGCGCCTGGAGCAGGCGGTGCATGACAGCGAGACTCGTTTGCAGCGCGTGCTGCAGGCGGGCGAAGTCGTTTCCTATGAATGGGATTGCTGCAGCGATGTGGTGATCTGCAGCAGCAACTGCGACTCCATTCTCGGCCTGGACATGAGCTGGATTTCATCGAGTTACCGTGCGTGGGAGGCGCGGATTCATCCCGAGGATCAGCCGCGTTTCCGCGAGGCGGTGAAAAGACTGAAGAGCGGTTGCGGTCGCCTGGTGGTCTCGTATCGCTATGTGCGGCCCGACGGCGGCGTGATGTGGCTGGAGGACAGCTGTGTCGGCGAATACCGTGACGATGACCGGCTGGTTCGCGTCTGCGGTCTGATGCGGGATGTGACGGCGCGCAAGCGGATAGAAGAACTGCAGCAGCTGCTCATGCGTGAATTCGATCATCGCTCGCGGAATATGCTTGCCGCGATACAGGCGATGATATCTCTGACCGCGCGTACGCAGACGCAGATCGGAGATTTCGTCATTGCCGTACAGAGCCGGATCCGCTCCATGGCGCGTGCGCATGAGCTCATCGCCGGATCGAGATGGACGGGCACCAGCCTGCGCGACATCGTCGCGTGCGAGCTCGAGCCCTACACCGCCGATCGGCCCGGGATTGCATCCATCGTCGGCAAGGATGAGATCCTGACGCCGGGGGCGACCATGGCGGTGGCGATGGCGCTGCATGAGCTGGTGACGAATGCCGCCAAGTACGGCGCCCTGTCCACCGCCGAGGGGCGCATCCAGCTGCAGTTCCATCGCGATGAGGACGATGCCTTGGTGCTGGAGTGGCGCGAGTCGGGCGGGCCGGAAGTGGCGCCGCCACGCCGCCGCGGTTTCGGATCCCTGCTCATCGAGGGCAGCATGAGAACGGAGATCAGCGGCTGTGCCGAGGTGCGCTACCTGCGCAGCGGACTGGTTTGCATCATGAACATTCCCGCGGCGGAAATCGTATCGCGCACCGATTCCGCCGCGCGTCCGCCGGAGGCGCGGCGCAGCGAAGGCGCGGGTGAATCCGTCGTTGCTGGTTCGCGAATACTGCTGGTCGAATATCCCGCCGCGAGCGGGCTCGAGACGCGCAGAAGACTGGAGTCTTTCGGTTATCAGGTGCTGGGTCCCGCCTCTACCATGGAAGAGGCGGTGCGGCTGGCGGATGCGATGGAATTCGAGGCCGCCATCATCGATATCAATTTCGGCGAGCAGAATGTGTTTCCGGTACTGGATATCCTGACGATGCGCAATGTTCCCATCGCTTTCGTCACGGCGTACAGGCTGCTCAGGTTGCCGCCGCGTTATCGCGACTGCCTGGTGCTGACCAAGCCGCTGAGCCAGGAGTCGGTGCGCAGGATGTTCGATGCGGGGCTGGCGGCGTCGCTGCAACTGCAGTCGTGAGCGGATGTTACAGCTTGAGCACGGTCGCCATCAGTTTCTGTTCCGCGAACGGTTTGATGATGAGCGGCGCGTCATGGAACCTGCGCGGCAGATTGTCGCGCCCGTAACCGGTGACAAATGCGAAGGGGATGGAGCGGGCCGCGAGTGCGGCAGCGATGATTTCGGTGGATTCGCCGTGCAGATTGACGTCGAGCAGCGCGCAATCGATGGACAGGTCTGCGACCATGCTCAGCGCTTCGTCGCAGCTCGCGGTCGGGCCTATCGGCGTCATCCCGAATTCGCGCAGCATCGCACTGATTTCCAGCGCCAGGAATGTTTCGTCTTCCACCACCAGAACGCGCTTTCCAGTCAATTCGGTCTCCCATCGGAGATGAGGCGCTACAGGAGAGTCCGCGCTCGTGCGCGCTGACGGCCATTCCGGCAGCCTCATTATAGCCCGCTTCGTTGCGTGTTTCACCGATATTCAGAAATTGATGCGTACGCCGAGTTTGAACGCATCGATGTCGGTACTTCCCCTTACCAGCGCCGCACCGCCGCTATCACCGAAGTCGAGTTCATAGCGTACGTATTCGGCGTTGATCCCGATCATCCTGCTGATGCGGAAGTCCAGCCCGACGCCGTAGAAGAAATCGCTCTCGTCGAAGGCTTCGTCGACATCGTCGGCGCGTCGAATCGATGCATCCCAGAACAGCAGTCCGCCCTTGGCGTAGACGCCGGTGGTATCCGTCAGCGGAAAGCGCAGGATGGCGGCGGTGGTCCAGCCATCGGCTTCGGCGTTGGTCAGCCGATCGCCGAAGTCACCGAAATCCAGCACGCTCGCTTCGATACCGATATGGGGATTGAAGTGAAACCCGATCATGCCTTCGATCATGTCGTTGTCTTCGTCGAAGGAGCCGCCGCGTGCTTTGTAATAGCCGTAGTTGGCGCCCAGATACAGCCACGACGACTTCTCTTTCTGCCCGGTGTGTGGTCCGGCCGACTGTGCGGCCAGCGGTGCCGCGCCGAGAATGCAGACAGTGAGCATGCACAAGGTTTGCTTCAGCATCGCATCGTCTCCTGATGAAATTCATGCCATGGGATTCATGCGGGAAATCTCCGCCGGGTAAAATTTTTTCGGTTGCCGGCCTGCCGTATCGCCGCTATGTTTTGCGACCGCTCAGCAGGCCGATCAGGAAGCCGAATGCCGCCGACCCGCCGACCGCCATCCAGGGGTGAGAGTCGATGGCGCTGCGCATGCCGGCGCCGACCCGATGCGCTTCGGAATCGAGCAGTTCGTAACCGTCGTGCAGTCGTCGCTCCAGTCGCTCACCCTGTTCCGCCATGCGGTCGACGCCGCCGTGCAGGTAGCCGGCTGCCCGCTGCGTGATGTGGCCATTACTGTTGCTTTGTTTGCTGCTTCTGCTGTTTCTAGCCATGATGGCTCTCCTTTTGAACCATGCGCCCGTTGCGGCCCTGTCGCGATCGTGTGTCGCAGTCCGCATGCTGCGGCTGTGCTCCTTGTCCGTTGCAGCTTGGATGCCAAGATTTATTCCTTTTCCCGACAGAGGCTTGCTGCGTCGCTGCCGAGTCGTTTGACGATTCGTTGGCGTTGTCACCCACCGTCGGGTGTTTTTGCCCCGTCGGCGCCGAGGTTGGCACCGGGGTCGGCGGTATCGATGCCGTATTTGCGGATGCGGTAGCGCAGCGTATCGCGCGTGGTGTCGAGTGCACGCGCGGTGGCGGCAACGTTGTGATGATGCAGGCGTAGCATGGCGATGATGATGACGCGATCCATCGCCTCCAGACTCAGGCTGCCGTCGAGAGGCAGTTTGAGCCAGCGTCCATGATCGTGCCCATGATCTTGCTTCATCGGCTGCGTGATGATGTCGCCGGGAGCATCGGTCCTGTCTTTCGGCGCGTCGATGCCGTGCAGTTGCAGCCACTGCGAGGGGAACTCATCGCCCTGGGCGAACATGACGCAACGCTCGATGGTGTTGCGCAGCTCGCGCACGTTACCGCTCCAGGGGTGGGCGCGCAGGCGTTCCCAAACCGCGACCGGAACGGTTCTGACGTTACGTCCGGCCTTGGCATTGAACTCCGCGATGAAAAGGGGAACGAGGTCGTCGAGATCTTCCCGTCGCTCGCGCAGCGGCGGTAGATGCAGGTGGAATACGCTCAGGCGATGATAGAGGTCTTCGCGGAACGATCCTTCCCGCATGCAGCCGACGAGATCGCGGTTGCTGGCGGCGATGACCTGTACGTCGACCATGACTTCGTTCTCGCCGCCGACGCGGCGAAAGCTCTGTTCTTCGATCGCCTTGAGTATCTTGGTCTGCAGGTCGAGCGGCATGTCACCGATTTCATCGAGGAAGAGGGTGCCGCCGTCGGCCTGTTCCATCAGGCCGCGCCGTTTTCCCTTGGCGCTGGTAAACGATCCGGCCTCATGGCCGAAGAGCTCGGACTCCATCAGGTCCTTGGGCAGCGCCGAGCAGTTGACCTCGATCAGCGGCCCCTGCTTGCGCGTTCCGCTGTGATGCAGGATGCGCGCCGCGACGCCCTTGCCGGTGCCGGTTTCGCCGCTGATGATCAGGGTACGGAACGGAGCGGTGCTGAGACGGGTGAGGAAATCCCGCACGTCACGCGCTACCGCACTGTGGCCGACGAACGAGGCGGGGCTGTATTTGCGGCTGGCCTGGCTGGTTTCGTCGCGCAGGCGACGGTTGGCGCGCGCGCTGCGCGCTGCGCCGGCGACGACGATGTCGAGCCGGCTGAAGTCGACCGGCTTTTCGAGAAAATCGAAGGCACCCAGGCGCAGCGCGCGCACCGAATCCGCCACCGTGCCGTAGCCGGTGAGGAAGATCCACTCGCCGTCGCCGGTGCCGATTTCTTCGAGCAGGTCGAGCGCATTGCCGTCCGGCAGCGTCATGTCGCTGATGACGACGAGGGGCGCCATCCCTTGTTCGAGCATGATGCGCCGCGCATCGCCGAGGGTCGCGGCGGAAATCACGCGCCATTTGTCGCGCCGGTAATGGCGCGCCAGCTCCTGGGCGAGCAGGGTTTCGTCTTCAATGATCAGCAGTGTCCGCGACATGTCCGATTGTTCCGCAGGGTAGCTCGAGGATCAGGCGGGCGCCGTGCGGCACCCTGTTTTCCAGGTGCAGGCTGCCGCTCATATCGTGGGCGAATCGCCGCACCATGAGCAGGCCGAGTCCGGTGCCGCCGTTGCGCCAGGAGCTGAAGGCGCGCACGCCGGACTCCAGCATCTGCGCGGGGAATCCCGGGCCGTCGTCTTCGACCAGCAGCCGCAGCTTCTGTCCTTGCATGCCGATGTGCAGGCGGATCAGTCCGGGGCCTTCGCCGAGTGCCTGTGCGGCATTGAGGATGAGGTTGAGGACGCACTGCCGGAACTGCTCTTCGGACAGCCGGCAGACCAGCATCTCGGGCGTTTCCAGGCGCAGACCGATTTTCTCGTTGATCTGATAGCGCACCAGGGTGCGCAGCTCCCCCAGGATGGCGACGACATCTACGGTGGCCAGCGGTTCCGGTGTCTGCCGGGCGCCTTCGAGCAGCAGATTGAGCCGCTGGTTGATGCGCTTGATCTCGACGATGATCATATCGACGCGGGCAACGAGGTCGGGTTCTTCAAGGTCGCGGCGCAGGTTCTGCAGCGCCATATGGGTTGCCGTCAGGGGATTGCGCAGCTCGTGCGCCACGCTGGCGGCGATTTCGCCGATGGCGCCCAGGCGCTCGGCCTGCGCGACGCGATGTTGCTGCGTCAGCAGGATGCGCGTGGCGCGCCTCACCGCTGTGGCAAGGGATTCCTCGCGCTGCTGATGCGCCTGTTCCAGCGTCACCAGACGGTTGACCATGCGATTGTAGTTCTCGAACAAGGGCAGCAGCATGGGATCGACCTGGTCGGTCGACGCCGAGGTATAGTCCTGTCGCGACATCAGCGCCATGAGATGGCCCAGGGTGTCGAGCGGGCCGATGATGTTGTGGCGGATGCGCCTGCCGAGCGGAATCAGCACCATGAGCAGTCCGGCGAGCAGGCCGAGCGCGATGTGCTGTTCGCGGCGTGCGCTGGCGCGCTTTTCCAGCAGCAGCGTTTCCTGCGCGATGAGCTCGCCGACGAGTACTTTGCGGATCAGCAGGCGTGCATCGCGCAGCGCGGCGGAGGAGGGATGAGGGGCCTGTTCGAATGCAGCAAAGCGATCCCGTGCCTCGGTAATCAGCGGCTGCGCGTGCGGGTTGAGGCCGGGGTCGGACTCCTGCAGCCGGCGCAGCCACAGGTCGGTATAAGTCAGCGACGAAGCATCGGGCGCGCCGCGCGTCGCCTTGTCGGCGATGCCGCGCAGAAGCTGGTCGGCGGCTTCGACCGCGGCGATGTGATCGAGGTGCTGTTGCAGGGGGGCGAGCTCGCGGTCATGGCGCCACGAGCTGTAGAGCAGCAGGCCGAAGGCCAGCAACAGCAGCAGCGTGATACCGCCGGTCAATAGCCATACCGGTCGGTGCAGCAGTCCCGCCTTCGCCTGCATCGCGTATTTGTCCTGTGTCACGAGCAGAACCAAATCGCCGAAGTGACCGACGAGTCGCATACGGATTCCCGCCTGGCTGGTGATTGCACACGATCCTGCAGGGGTACCGTTCCGGGCGAGCGTTTCATCATAACGCATCGTGCTCAGCCCGGAGTGCGGTTGTGCCCGAGTGGCAGGCCGCGCGCGCGGCGACCGCCCGCCGCGCGTTCAGATCAGAGTCGTGCAGAAACAGGGCCAGTTATTTTTATGGCGTAACAACAAAGGCTTGGGATTGGGTGATGCGAGGCATGGGGATTTTGACCCGGACGATTTGGGTCAAAATCCCCTGATTTTCATCTGTCAGCCGGGATGGCGCACGGCCAGCCGTGCCGCGGTCTGCGCCACGCGCCGGCCCAGCGCGCGGCAGAGGCGCTTCTCCTCCTCGGACAGCGCCAGTTCGCCCTCGGTGCCGGCGAAATGGCTGGCGCCATAGGGCGTGCCGCCGCTGCGCGTGGTGTGCAGGTCGGGTTCGCTGTAGGGCAGACCGGTCAGCAGCATGCCGTGGTGCAGCAGCGGCAGCATCATCGACAGCAGGGTGCTCTCCTGGCCGCCGTGGAGGCTGGCAGTGGAGGTGAAGACTCCGGCCGGCTTGCCGATGAGCGTACCGGCAAGCCACAGCTCGCCGGTGTTGTCGAGAAAATGCTTGAGCCCGGCGGCCATATTGCCGAAGCGGGTCGGGCTGCCGAGCACGAGGCCGTCGCAGGCGAGCAGATCTTCACGGCTGGCGTAGGGTGGACCGTGGGCGGGAATGCTGTCCTCGCTTGCCTCGCAGACGGTGGATACGGCGGGCACCGTGCGCACGCGCGCCCGGCATCCGGCTATTTCTTCCACGCCGCGCGCGACGAAGTCGGCCATGCGCGCGACGGCGCCGTGCCGACTGTAGTAGAGCACCAGGATTTCAATGGGAATGTCGATGGCGGTTTCACCGGAAATTTTGCCGGGGGCCCCGGTCGGAAGCTCAGCCACGCGGCAGGATCTCCTCGACGCGTTCGGGCGGTCGCCCGACGATCGCCTTGCGGCCGGCGACGACGATGGGACGCTCGATGAGAATGGGATGCTGCACCATCGCGGCGATGAGATCGTCATCGCTGAGCTCCGGGTCGTCGAGACCCAGCTCGCGGTAGGGCGCTTCCTGTTTTCGCATCAACTCGCGCGGCGTCATGCGCAGGCGCGCGAGTATATCGGCGAGCGTCGCGGCATCGGGCGGCGACTTCAGGTATTCCACGACGTCCGGTTCGCAGCCGTGGTCGTGCAGAAGCTGCAGCGCGGCGCGCGATTTCGAGCAGCGCGGATTGTGGTAGATGGTTATTTTCATGGTGTTTCCGCAGGGTTTTTCCATGCCCTTCATTCTACCCCGTGCTTCCTTGACAGCCTATAGGGGCGGTGATAAGTTCCACCAAACCTCCGTTCCGCCCAGTCTTAAAGTGTCTGCACATTTCATGGGATCGATTGGCGTGATCGCAAAATCTTTCGGAGTGGCCTTCCTCGGCGTCATGCTGCTGTTGTCCGGATGCGCGTCTGCGCCGATTCAGGAAATGAGCAATGCGCGGCAGTCGGTGCAGGTCGCGCACGAAGCCGGTGCGGCCGAGTACGAAACGCAGAACCTCGACGTTGCCCGCGAATATCTCGCCCGCGCCGAGCGCGAACTCGAGCTGCGCTATTTCGCCCGCGCCCGCCATGACGCCATCGTCGCCAAGAGCGAGGCGATCAAGGCGCACAGCGTTGCCGTCGCGCTGCGCCAGGCGCAGGCGGCGATCGTTTCGTCCACTGCGGACGAGGCGGCGCTGGCCGAGGCGAGGCTGCTGCTGCAGGATGCCATGGAGGCGGCGCGTCAGGGTCGGGACCGGCGTGCCGTTCAGCTCGCCGGGCAGGCCGAGCGCGCCGCCGGCATGCGATCGATGGACGCCGATTGAGCGCATCCCCCGTTATTTTCCAGCGGCTGCAGCGATTGTGCGAGGACGTTCGTCTTTTCGGCGTGTTTCTTTATCACCGTTTCACCGGCGATCGCTGCCTGATGAGGGCGACGGCGATGAGCTATACCACGCTGCTGTCCCTGGTGCCGCTGCTGGTGGTGGTCTTCTCCATCGTTTCAGCATTTCCCGTGTTCGAGACGGTCACCGGTACCATGCAGGACTACATCTTCCGCAACTTCCTGCCCGCTGCCGGCGAAACCGTCCAGGCTCATCTGGAGCGTTTCATGACCAGGGCCGGTACGCTGACCGGCGTCGGCATCGGTTTCCTGGTGATCACCGCACTGATGCTGATGAATACCATCGACAGTGCGCTCAATACCATCTGGCGGGTACGCCGGTCACGGCCGCTGGTATCGAAGTTGGCGACCTACTGGGCGGCGCTGACGCTGGGGCCGATGCTGCTGGCGATCAGCATCCTCGCCACGTCCTATGTCGTGACGCTGTCCCAGATGGAGGGCCTGGCCGGCGCGGCGGTGGGCGGTGCGACCACCATGCTGATCAGGTTCATGCCGTTTCTTTCCACCTGTCTGGCGCTGACCCTGCTTTACGTGCTGGTGCCGAACTGCCGGGTGCCGTTTCGCTACGGATTGATCAGTGCGCTGGTGGCGACGGCGCTGTTCGAGATCGCCAAGGCGGGATTCGCCTATTACGTCGCCGCCGGACCGGTCTATACGACCATCTACGGCGCGCTCGCCACCATCCCGCTGTTTCTGGTCTGGATCTACGTTTCCTGGGCGATCGTGCTGCTCGGCGCCGAATTCAACTACTGTCTGACCGTGTTCCGCGCCGAACGCTTCCGGCCGGTGAAGGACAAGACCGTGGCCAGCCTGATCTTCGCCTATCGTATGCTGGGGCATCTGTGGGAGGCGCAGCTGCGCGGTCGGACGGTCACCGCGTCTGAGCTGATCAGGCGGGAGCCGTCGCTGGATCTCGATACGCTCAACGAAATCCTGCGGCGTCTCGAACGTCATCAGCTGGTCTACCACGTCGAGTCGACGGACGGCTGGGGCGTGGCGCGCGATCTCGGCGAGTTCAGCTTGCTCGATCTCTACCGTCTGTTTCCCGGCCCGCTGACGGTGGAGGATCTCGACGGCGGATGGGCGAAGACGGACGGCTGGAGCCATGCCCTGCATGAGCGTCTGATGGAGGCGCGCCACACCGTCGATATTTCCATGAAAGTGCCGCTCAAACAGCTCTACCGCGCACCGGATGCGGATGAGTCTGACGGCAGGGATGGCGTCGCCGGCTAGTCTATGCGCCCGTCGCGAGCGGCGCGCAGCACCAGTTCATCGAATTCCGTCGCCGACAACAGCCCGCGTTCCGCGACGATGTCGCGCACCGGGCGGCGCGAATGCTCCGATTCCTTGGCGATCTCCGCCGCGCGTGCGTAGCCGATGCGCGTATTCAGCAGGGTTGCCAGGCCGACGCTGGCATGCAGGAATTCCTGGCAGCGCGCGCGATCGACGGTCAGTCCGCGCAGATTGCGTTCGGTGGCGGCGGTGACGGCGTGGGTGAGCCAGTCCATGGCGTCGAACAGCGCCGAGCCGATCGCGGGCATCATCACGTTCAGTTCCAGTTGCCCCGCCTGCGTCATGGCGGCAATCGCCGCGTCCTGCCCGATCACCTGATAGCAGACCTGGTTCAGCATCTCGAACATCACCGGATTGACCTTGCCGGGCATGATGCTCGAACCGGGCTGCACCGCCGGCAGCACGATTTCGCCGATGCCGGTGCGCGGCCCCGAGGCGAGCAGGCGCATGTCGTTGGCGATGCGCGTCAGTTCGAGCGCGAGATCGCGGATGGCCGACGACAGGCGCTGGATGTCGAGCATCGACTGCATCTGCGCCGTCAGATCGTCCGCGGCGCGGATCGGCTCGCCGGTGAGCCGCGCCAGTTCGGCGGCCGCGGCCGCGGCATAGCCGGGCGCGGTATTGAGGCCGGTGCCCGCGGCGCTGCCGCCGAGGCCGAGTTCGCCGAGCGGCGCGCGCGCGGTTTCCAGTTGCGCGGCGGCGCGGCGCAGCGTCCAGGCATAGGCGCGGAATTCGCGGCCGAGCGTCGTCGGCACGGCATCCTGCAGATGCGTGCGGCCGCTCTTCACCGTATCGGCTTCGCGCATGCCGATCTCGTCGTAGGCGTCGGCCATGCTGTGGACCGCGGCGAGCAGGCGCGGCAGCTTCGCCAGCGCGGCGAGGCGGATGGCGCTGGGGATGGTGTCGTTGGTGCTCTGCCCCATGTTGACGTGGTCGTTGGGATGCACCGGCTGGTAGGCGCCACGCCGGCCGCCGAGGGTTTCGTTGGCGAGATTGGCGATCACCTCGTTGGTGTTCATATTGTGGCTGGTGCCGGCGCCGGCCTGGAAACGGTCGACGACGAACTGGTCGAGATGCTCGCCGGCGAGGATGCGGTCGGCGGCGGCGATGATAGCGGTGGCCAGCGTGTCCGCCAGCGCGCCGGCGCTGCGGTTGGCGACCGCGGCCGCGCGCTTGATGCGCACATGGGCAAGCACGAAATCGCGGTCGGGCCGGCGTCCGCTGATGGGGAAGTTGCGCACGGCGCGTTCGGTCTGGATGCCGTACAGGGCATCGCCCGGAACGGCGAGTTCGCCGAGGCTGTCTTTCTCGATGCGGAAGTCTTTCGTCGCGTTGCTCACTGTGTCGTTTCCCTGCGAGGATCGTGAATGTCGCATACTATAGCAGACGGCTGCGCGGGCTCAGTGAAGAGGCGGGACATGGCGGAAGGCATGCGCTGTATCGTGACCGGGCGGGTCCAGGGTGTGTCCTATCGCGCCGCGACACAGCGCAAGGCGCGGCGGCTGGGCCTGACGGGATGGGTGAGAAATCTCGCCGACGGTTCGGTGGAATTGTATGCGTACGGCGAACCCGAAGCGCTCGCCGCGCTGCGCGAATGGCTGTGGATCGGGCCGCCGCGGGCGCGTGTCGCGGTGGTGGTGTGCAGAGACGTTGCCGCAGCGGACGTCTCCGCTCTCTGCGGCGGCTTCGAGGTGCGCTAGCGCGGATCGCGCGTCGTCAGCGGATGCAGGCCTTGCGCACGGTGTGGATGTCGGTCAGGCCCTGCAGCACTTTTTCTATGCCGTCCTGCTTGAGTGTACGCATGCCTTCGGTGATCGCTGTCTCGAACAGATCGGCCACCGTGGTCTGCTCCAGAATCTTTTTCTTGATCAGATCGCTGGCGGTCAGCAGCTCGTGGATGCCGAGACGTCCCTTGTAGCCGCTGTCGTCGCAGGCGCTGCAGCCCTTTGCCCGGTAGAGCGTGAAACGGCCGTCTTCGCCGGTGAAATGCTCGCGCCACTCCTTCAGCACCTGGTCGTGGACGGCGCGTTTCTGTTCGGGCGTCGCCTGCCGCGGCAGCAACTCGAAGCAGTACTCGGCGATCAGGTGGTCGATTTCCTCCTGGTCCGGCTCGTAGGCTTCCTTGCATTCGGTGCACAGGCGCTTGGTCAGACGCTGGGCGACGATGCCGATGAGCGCATCGGCGAAGTTGAACGGGTCCATGCCCATGTCGAGCAGGCGGGTGATGGTTTCCGGCGCGCTGTTGGTGTGCAGTGTCGAAAGCACCAGGTGCCCGGTGAGCGAGGCTTCGATGCCCATGCTGGTGGTTTCCTTGTCGCGCATCTCGCCGACCATGATGATGTCGGGGTCGGCGCGCAGGAAAGCGCGCATGGCGGCGGCGAAGGTCAGGCCGATCTTCGGTTTGACCACCACCTGGCGCAGGCCGCGCTGGGTGATTTCGACCGGGTCTTCCGCGGTCCAGATCTTGCGGTCGCTGGTGTTGAGATGGCCGAGCACCGAATGCAGCGTGGTGGTTTTTCCCGAGCCCGTCGGTCCGCATACCAGGAATAGCCCGTAGGGCTTCGTCACCAGGTTGCGCAGCGTATCCGCATTGCGCACCGAGAGACCCAGCTTGTCGAGCGGAACCGGTTCGCCGCTGGCGAGGATACGCATGACGACGTCTTCCTGGTCCGCCGTGGTCGGAATGGTGGCCACGCGCAGTTCGATCTTGAGCGGACCGAACTTGCGGAAATCGATCTTGCCGTCCTGCGGTTTGCGTTTCTCCGAGATGTCGAGATCGGCCATGATCTTGATGCGCGCGATGAGCGCGTTGCGCATCTTGCCGGGCACCTCGTAATAGTTCTTCAGCGCGCCGTCCTTGCGGATGCGCACCACGGTCTTGTTCTTGCCGGGGTAGGGTTCGATGTGGATGTCCGAGGCGCGCTGCTGGTAGGCATCGATGATGATCTTGTTGACCATCTTGACGATGACGTTGTCCTGTACGGCGGATTCGTCGTATTCCTCTCCGTGGTCTTCTTCGTCGTCATGGTCGACGAGATAATCCTGCATCGATTCGTGCAGATCGGGTTCGGCGTAGAGTGAGCCGATCACGCGATCGATGCCCTCGCGCGAGGCCATCACCTGCTCGACGTGGCGCTTGGAATGGAAGCGCACCGCGTCGAGCGCTTCCCAGTCCATGGGGTTTTCCATCGCCACGATCAGCTTGTTGCCGAAATGGTGGATGGGCAGGATGCGGTATTTCCTGACCAGATCCTCCGGGATGTAATGCATGGAGTCCGGATTGCTCTTGAAGCGATCGAGTTCGATGAACGGGATGCCGAGCCGCTCCGACAGCGCATGCAGCATGTCGGCGAGGTCGAGGATGCCGAGCTCCATCAGCACCTGGCCGATCTGCATGCTCTTGCCCTGCTCGCGGAAAACGCGCTGCTGCGCCAGCGCTTCGTCGAGCTGCTGCTGGGTGATCAGCCGTTCCTTGACCAGGATCTCGCCGAGCTTGAGCTTGGGGGTATGCTTGTGATGCTTGAACAGTGCTTCCAGTTCTTCCGGTGACTCCACCGTTTGCAGCGGCGCCGGCGCGGAGGGCGGATCCACGTGCCGGGGTTCCTGCTGCGGGAGCGGCGCGGCGGCGGCTTCGGTGGCTGTGCCCATGGACGTGTCGGCGGACAGCATGCAGGCTTCGAGCCGCTGATCCTCGATCGAGGTGCGCGGGATGAAGATGTGGCTGAAAGTGTTGTCCTGATGCACCGGGTAGAGGTAGAGTCCACCGGGGTCGCGGCGGTAGCCGAGCGACCGCCCCGCCAGCGTGGTGCCGTCTTTCATGGTGACGCGGTAAGTCACCGTCGATGCGGTGGGGTCGGCCGGAGCATCGCCGACCTTCGCCGGCACCCAGTTGCGCCGCGTCGGCAGTTCGAACAGCCTGACGCTGGCGAACGGTACGGTCTGCAGCGCGCCGTTGTCGGTGGAGAACTGCAGGCGCTGCTCGTTGCGCAGGAATTTCTGCAGCGTGCCATCGAAGCGGGTGCCGTCGTGCAGGTAAATCACGATCAGTTCCCCGGCCATCACGGCATCTTCCGCCTGCGGTTCGGCCGCCGGCGGCGGCAGAATGGGAACGATGGTGCCTGGTCTGAACTGTCGGGCTGAGGATGGCGACATGGCGCACCTGTATGCTGTGAGTTACCGTGATGTCATGATGGCTGTACACCTTATCGGTCGAAACGCGGCTGAATTGAGTGGTAATTGTCTGCGGACGTCTCTGAACGTCCCGGGTTGCCGGAGCGACACACCATGATTGAAGACGCGGCACCCCGCGATCCGGTACGCCGCCGCGCCATCGCGGCCTGGGTTTCCTACGATCTCGCCAATACCATTTTCTCGATGGGCGTGATTTCGCTGTTCCTGCCCATGTGGCTGCGCGAGGTCATGGGGGCGGAGCAGGTCGACGTCGCCTTCGGGCTCATCGCATCGGTTTCCTACGCGATCATCTTCCTCGTCTCGCCCCAATTGGGTGCGATGACCGACCGCGTCGGGCGGCGTATGCCCTTCCTGGTCGTCAGTACACTGATCTGCGTCTTCTTCACCGTGCTGCTTGCCCGTTTCGGGCTGGCGTCCACCATCGTGTTCTTTATCATCGCCAACATCGCCTACCAGGCCGGGCTGCAGTTCTACGACGCCTTGCTGGTGGAAGTCAGCAGTGCAGGCAACCGTGGCCGCATCGGCGGCATCGGTGTGGCGGTGGGATATTTCGGCTCGTTCATCGCGGTCGGGCTCGGTTTCCTGCTCGGCACCGAGGACAAGCCGGCGCTGTTCCTGTGGATCGGGCTGCTCTTTCTGCTTTTCGCCCTGCCGAGCTTCGCGCTGGTGAGAGAGCGGCCGCGGCCGCGGCGGGAGCCGGTGTGGAGTTGGTCGGCGATGCGCGCTTCCACTGCCGAGACGCTGCGTACGCTGCGCCGGGTCGATGAGCATCCGGGTCTGCTGCGCTTCCTCGTCGGCCGTATCTTCTATACCGACGCCATCAATACGGTGATCATGGTGATGGCGCTGTTCACGGTGAACGTGGCGGCGGCCACCGGCCTCGACACCGCGGCCGGGGAGCGCGCCGCCCAGTTCGTACTGGTCTTCGCCATCGGCTTCGCCGTGCTCGGCGGCTTCGTCTGGGGCTGGGTGTGTGACCGCATCGGTCCGAAGCGGACGCTGCAGCAGGTGCTGCTGTGGTGGATGGTGACCTTCGCTTTCGCCGTCGTGGTGGGTATCGCCGCCTTGCCCTTGTTCTGTCTGTATCTGGTCGCGGCGTTCGCCGGTTTCGCCATCGGCGGCGTGTGGGCCTCGGATCGGCCCTATATGCTCAGGCTGACGCCGCCGGACCGGATCGGCGAATTCTATGGCCTCTACGGCATGGTCGGACGGTTTTCCGCCATCACCGGTCCGGCGAGCTGGGCGCTGATCTTCTGGTTCACCGTGCACGTGCTCGGCATGGAGCCGCGTCTGGGGCAGAGCGTGGGCATCCTGGTACTGGTGCTGCAGATGCTGATCGCCTGGATCATTCTGCGCAAGCTGCCTGAAACGCCGCCATACGCATCGACAGATCGATCGCCCTGACGTCCTTGGTCAAGGCGCCGATGGCGATGCGGTCGACGCCGGTTTCGGCGATGGCGCGGACGTTGTCGAGGGTGATGCCGCCGGAGGCTTCCAGCTTGACCTGGCTGCCTGCGAGAGCATGGGCGAGCGCGACGGCGGAGCGGATGTCGTCCACGGTGAAATTGTCGAGCAGGATGATATCGGGCGCCGCGCTCAGCGCTTCGCGCAGCTGATCAAGACGCTCGACCTCGATTTCCACCGGCAGCGTCGGGAACTGCGCGCGCGCCGCGGCGATCGCCGCGCTGATCGAGCCGCAGGCGGCGAGGTGGTTTTCCTTGATCAGAATGGCGTCGTAAAGGCCCATGCGATGATTGCTGCAGCCGCCGCAGCGGACCGCGTACTTCTGCGCCGCGCGCAGGCCCGGCACCGTCTTGCGGGTGTCGAGCAGGACGACGGGCAGATCGGCGCAGCGTTCCCGGTAGCGCTGCGCGATGGTCGCCGTGCCGGACAGGGTCTGCAGGAAATTCAGCGCCGTGCGTTCGCCGCTGAGCAGGGCGCGCGCCGCGCCGCCGACGGTGCACAGCGTCTCTCCGGCCGCCACCGTTTCTCCGTCCCGTTTGTGCCACTCGATGCTGATCG
The DNA here is from genome assembly GCA_964388175.1 of uncultured Chromatiales bacterium. GTDB lineage: Bacteria > Pseudomonadota > Gammaproteobacteria > SZUA-140 > SZUA-140 > JAITWN01. The sequence goes on from CAYLYS010000030.1 coordinate 29,486, forward strand.
CCGGGTCGAAGGCGTGGAAGGTCATGTCGAACCAGAGCGTACCGCAGACCACGGCGGTCTCGCGCGCGATGACCGTCGCCCGGGTGTGCAGCTCGGCGGGAAGCAGGGCGGCGGTGGGATCGCCTTCGCCGAGGTCTTCCGCCAGCGCGCCGACGACGTTTTCGCGCACTTCGGCTTCGGAGGGAGGGAGTGCGTTCAAGAATCGCTCCATTGTGCAGAGGGCCGAAGCCCGGATTATACCCCCCATGACGGACACCGAGGCGAGCGCCGAAACGCGCGCCGGCGCCGCCCGGTTGAAAGCGCGGTTTGCGACCCTATCTTCTGTAGGACTAATTCGACCTTCTTAGCGGAAAAGGGAATCCAAAATGCGCATGGACAGACTGACGAGTAAATTCCAGATGGCCCTGGCCGACGCCCAGTCGCTGGCGGTGGGCCGGGATCATCAGTTCATCGAGCCGGTCCATCTCATGATCGCCCTGCTCGACCAGGACGGCGGTTCGGTGCGGCCGCTGCTGGCGCAGGCCGAGGTCAACGTCAACCGCCTGCGTTCGCAGCTCGGCGAGGCGCTGGACCGCCTGTCGCGCGTGGAAGGCACGGCGGGGGCGGTGCACGTATCCAATGACCTCGGCCGGCTGCTCAACGTCACCGACAAGCTGGCGCAGCAGCACAAGGACCAGTACATCTCTTCGGAATGGTTCGCCCTCGCCGCGCTCGAGGACCGCGGCACGCTGGGCGATCTGCTGCGCGGCAGCGGCGCCAGCAAGGGGCTGATCGAACAGGCGATAGAGCGCATGCGCGGCGGCCAGCACATCGACGATCCCAATGCTGAGGAACAGCGCCAGGCGCTGGAGAAATACACCATCGACATCACCGCGCGCGCCGAGCAGGGCAAGATCGATCCGGTGATCGGCCGCGACGACGAGATCCGCCGCACCGTGCAGGTGCTGCAGCGCCGCACCAAGAACAACCCGGTGCTGATCGGCGAGCCGGGCGTCGGCAAGACCGCCATCGTCGAGGGTCTGGCGCAGCGCCTCGTCGACGG
>CAYLYS010000031.1:0-29975 GCA_964388175.1 uncultured Chromatiales bacterium
GGTAGCGGATGAGCGCGTCCATCAGCGTGTCCTGGAAGGCATGGCCCATGTGCAGCGTGCCGGTGACGTTGGGCGGCGGCAGCATGATGGCGTAGGGTGCGCCTTCGCCGTTCGGACGGAAGTAGCCGCGCTCTTCCCAGGTGCCGTACCAGCGCTGTTCTATATTGTGCGGCTCGTAGCTCTTGTCCATGTCGTCGCCTGAATTTCTGATTCGGTATGCCAGTTCGGACCCTGTTCCGGGCCCGGTGCGGGGTGGATATTGTAGCGCATGGCCGTGTCCCGGCGTGCTTGGCCGGTGCCCGGCCGATGCCTGATCGGAGATCGCATCCGGCAATCGGTTTGCGCCGGCGGATCGGGCCGTTCAGTCGATGTTGTGGGAGTTCGGCTCCAGGCCCTGCTCGCGGTAGAAGCGGAAGCGCTCGCGGCCGGCCTGACGTCCCTCGGGGCTGGCGTCGACGATCTCGGCGACGCGCTCGAACTGGCCGAAGAAGCCCGGCACGGCGGAGGAGAGATTGATCATGACGTCGGCGGCGGCTGCGGTCTGCGTGCCGGCCTCGCCGATGAGGATCGGCGTCGCCGGGTCGGTCTGCGGTGTGTCGAGCCCATGCGGCACGAAGCTGCCGTCGCGGAAGGTCCACAGCAGATCGTCGAGGCGTGCGGCGTGCGCACCCGATTCCGCCAGCAGGTAGATGCGGTGTCCCGCCTTGTAGGCTTTCTCGGCGATGCGGCAGGCGAGGTGCTCGCGTGCGGCGGCGCCGGCGTCGGCGAGGATGTAGAAATCGATGCGTGGCACGGGCGAGACTCAGTATGGACGACGGCAGCGGCGCCGCACGCGAAGGTGTCGGCGCCGCTGCCGTCGTCATGGCTTTATGCCGCGGCGCCGTCGGCCTGCGCGCGCTTGAGCAGGAACTCGACCAGCAGCGGCACCGGTCTGCCGGTGGCGCCCTTGTCGCCGCCCGAGCGCCAGGCGACGCCGGCGATGTCGAGATGCGCCCAGGGATACGCTTTGGCGAAGCGCGACAGGAAGCAGGCCGCGGTGATGGTGCCGGCCTCGCGGCCGCCGATGTTGGCCATGTCGGCGAAATTGCTCTTGAGCTGTTCCTGGTACTCATCCCACAGCGGCAGTTCCCAGGCGCGGTCGCCGGTCGTCTGGCCCGCGCCGCGCAGCTCTTCGACCAGCGCGGCGTCGTTGCCGAGCAGGCCGCTGGCGTGCTTGCCGAGGGCGATGACGCAGGCGCCGGTGAGCGTGGCGATGTCCACCACCGCGCTCGGCTGCAGGCGCTCGGTGTAGGTGAGCGCGTCGCAGAGGATGAGGCGGCCTTCGGCGTCGGTGTTGAGGATCTCGACGGTCTGGCCCGACATCGTCGTCACCACGTCGCCGGGCCGGGTGGCGTCGCCGTCGGGCATGTTCTCGCAGGTGGGGATGACGCCGACGATGTTGATCGGCAGCGCCAGCTCGGCCGCCGCCTGCAGCGCGCCGAGCACGGAGGCGGCGCCGCACATATCGTATTTCATCTCGTCCATGGCGGCGGCGGGCTTGATCGAGATGCCGCCGGTATCGAAGGTGATGCCCTTGCCGACCAGCGCCACCGGCTTGCCCTTGCGCGCGCCGCCGTTGTAGCTCAGCACGATCAGGCGCGGCGGCTGGCGGCTGCCGCGCGCGACGGCGAGCAGGGCGCCCATTTTCAGCTTCGCCATGTCCTTTTCTTCGAGCACCGTGACCTGCAGACGGCTGTTGCCGCGGGCGATGCGGCGCGCCTCGTCGGCGAGGTAGGACGGCGTGCAGACGTTGCTCGGCAGGTTGCCGAGATCCTTGGCGAGGCGTACGCCGCCGGCCACGGCCTGGCCGGTCTTGACCGCGTCACGGGCAGCGGCGAGCGCCGCTGCTTCGGCGACGTGGATCTGCAAACGGGCGAGACGGGCGCGGCCGTCGTCCGGCTCGCTCCGGTTGTGCTCGAAGCGGTAGTGCACGTCCTCGACGGCCTCGACGATCTCGCGCACCTGCCATGCCGCATCGCGCTCCTTGACCGCGACGTCGGCGAGGCAGCACACCGCTTCCTTCAGATTCGCTTCGCGCAGCGCGCCGGCCATGCCGCGCGCGATCTTGCGGAAGGCCGCCGCGTCGGTTTCCCCTTTCTTGCCGCAGCCGATCAGCAGTACCCGCTGGCAGGCCGTGTTCGGTACGTCGTACAGCCACAGCGCCTGGCCCGGCGTCGCTTTCATGTCGCCGCGCTTCAAAACGTTTACAATATGGCCGCGCGATACCTGGTCGAGCGCGGCGGCGGAATCACTCAGCCGGCGCGATTCGAAAACGCCGACCACGATGCAGGCGGAACGCTGCCTGGCGACCGGAATGTTCTTGACGGTGAATTCCATATTGGCTCCGCACGGTAATGGGGGATCGGGGAAGTCGTCGCTGCGCCGCGAGGGCGGCAGGGCGGTTTCGCCCGCAAAGTTTACCGCAAAGCCTGCGCCTTGCCACCTGCCGCTGATATCGGCAGCTTCTGCTTCGATGCCGATTCCGACTTCGGGCCTGATCCCGCCTTGATCATCGACCGCTACATCATCCGCGAGATCATCTATACGCTGCTGGCGGTGCTCGCGGTGCTGCTGATCATTTTCGTCAGCAACCGCTTCATCCGCTATCTGGCGGAGGTCAGCGGCGGCGCCATCGACGCCAGCGTGCTGTTCGCCATCGTCGGGCTGAAGACCTTGAGCGCGCTGGTGATCATCCTGCCGCTCGGCCTGTTCATGGCGGTGCTGCTCGCCTTCAGCCGGCTCTACAAGGACAGCGAGATGACCGCGCTCAACGCCTGCGGCGTCACCATGGCGCGCATCTATCGCCCCGTGCTGCTGCTGTCGGCGGTGATCGCGGCCGTGGTGGCGGTGATCGCTTTCTATGCCGCGCCGTGGGCGGAGGAGCGCGGCTACCAGATCCGCGACGCGCAGCAGGCGCGCACGGCGCTGTCCGGCGCCGCGCCGGGACGCTTCGCCCAGTTCAGCGGCGGCAAGGGTGTGTTTTATTTCCAGCGTTTCGCCGCCGATGGCGAAACCATGAGCGGTGTCTTCGCGCGCCAGCAGCGCGATGACGGCGATATCGTGCTCGTCGCCGACCGTGGCTATGCCCGCGCCGGCGAGGACGGTCAGCAGTACCTGGTGTTCGAGGACGGCCACCGCTACGAAGGCGAGCCCGGCAGCGCCGATTTCCGCCTCATCGAATTCCGCGAGCATACGGTGCGGCTCGAGCAGCGTGAGGTGCGGGCCAGCTCGCGCAAGCAGCGCGCGCTGCCGACGGCGACGCTGCTGGCCTCGGACAAGGTCATCCACGTCGCCGAGCTGCAATGGCGGCTCTCCATGCCGCTGTCGGTGCTGGTATTGGCGCTGCTCGCCGTGCCGCTCAGCCGCACCAATCCGCGCCAGGGCAAGTACGCCAAGCTGTTCGTCGCCGTGCTCGTCTATCTGCTCTACAACAATCTGATGGGCATGGCCAACACCTGGACCGGGCGCGGAGTGCTGCCGCCCGTAGTGGGCATCTGGTGGGTCCATCTGCTGATGCTGGCCGGCGTGTGGGCACTGCTGGCGCAGCAGTACGGGCTGTCGTGGACGCTGTCGCGCATGCGGGTGGCCAGGGCCGGTGCCCATGCCGATCCGGGTGCCGATCCGGGCGCCGGAATGAGCGGCGGAATGGGCGGCGGGCGATGAAGATCCTCGATCTCTATGTCGGCAGGACGGTGATCGGCGGCGCGCTGCTGGTGATGTGCGTGCTGCTGTCGCTGTTCGTGTTCATCGAGTTCATTTCCGAGCTCGATCGCATCGGCCAGGGCAGCTACACCGCCTGGACCGCGCTGCAGTTCGTCATGCTGAGCGTGCCGCGGCTCGCCTACGAGCTGATGCCGCTGGCGGCGCTGCTCGGCAGCCTGATCGGCCTCGGCCTGCTCGCCAGCAACAACGAGCTGGTGATCATGCGCGCCTGCGGCGTTTCGCTCGCGCGCATCGGCTGGGCGGCGGTGAAAGCGGGCCTGCTGCTGGTGGTGATATCGGTCTGGCTGGGCGAGTGGGTGGTGGCGGAGGCGGAGCAGTATGCCACTGACATGCGCTCGACGGCCCTGTCCGGGGCGAGCGCGCTGCGCACGCAGGACGGTTTCTGGACGCGCGACGGCGCCAGCTTTGTGCGCGTGACGACCGTGCTGCCCGAACGCGAACTGGCCGGCATCGAGATCTACGAATTCGATCGCGGCGGCGCGCTGCAGCGCGTGTCGCATGCGCGCAGCGCGGTATACGACCATGGCCAGTGGCTGCTGCGCGATGTGGTCCACAGCGTGCTCGACAGCGACAGCGTCACCACGCAGCGGATCGAGCAGGAGCGCTGGGACTCGCGTCTCGATCCGGCGCTGCTCGATGTGATCGCGGTCAAGCCGTCCGGGCTTTCCATCAGCGGGCTGTATCGCTATATCAGCTATCTGCGCGACAACGCGCTCGACACGGCGCGCTACGAGGTGGAGTTCTGGACCAAGCTGATGCTGCCTTTCGCCACCGGCGTCATGGTGTTCGCGGCGCTGCCCTTCGTTTTCGGTCCGCTGCGTTCGGTCGGTGTGGGCCAGCGCATGCTGGTCGGCATCCTGGTCGGACTCGGTTTTTATCTCATCAACCAGGCGGCCGCCTATGCCGGCCTGGTCTATGGCGTCAATGCGGCGCTCGTCGGCATATTGCCCACGGTGCTGCTGTTCATCGGTACCCTGCTGTTCATGCGGCGTCTCTCCTGACACGCTTCTTCCGTTGCCTGCAGGCGACGCACGCCCTGCGCTGCGATTGACGGTTCACAATGTGGACGCGAGGCAACCGCGCGAGCATCGTTTTCGATGCACCCCGAATGGAACCGCAACGCGCATGAAGCGTAAGGAGACGATCATGAAACACAAGACCATTACGTCCGTTATCGTGGCAGCGAGCCTGGGCCTGGCGGGAGCGTCAGCGCTCGCCCAGACTTCCACCCAGACTTCTCCCGGCGCGGTACAACAGCCGCTGGATACCACGCCGATGTCCGGCGCCGCCGGCGCGGCGCTGGATCAGGAACCGCGCGAGCGCTTGTCCGAGCTCGAGGGCATGACCGTCACCGATATCCGGGGACAGGAAATCGGCGATGTGTCGCGTGTGGTCGAGGGCATACAGGATCAGTTGCCCTATGCGGTAGTGTCGATCGGCGGTTTCCTCGGCATGGGCGATACCGAGGTGGCGGTGCCGCTGCGCAATCTGCGCCGCTCGGGCGAGGAACTGGAGCTGACCAGCGGCGCGACGCGCGAGCAGCTCGAGCAGCAGGCCGGCACGTTCCACAGCGAAAACTATCGCGATATCGATTCCAGCGCCGACGACGGACGGAACTAGACGCGGGCTCAGTGTCCGGCGGTGGGTGCGGGTTCTGACCGTACCCGCCGCCCGCCGGTTGTGGCGGGGCTCATTCTTCCCGTCGACCTGGTCTGCGCATGGCCACCGCGTTCGTCGGCATAGTGCCGACGGCCCGGCTGCTTATCGATACCTGCTGTTCATGCGGCGTCGCTCCTGACGCACATCTTCTGTTGCCTGCAGGCGACGCACGCCGTGCATTGCGATTGATAATTCGCAATGTGGGTGCGCGGTAATGGCGTGACCATCACTTCATGATATCGATTCATGATATCGATGCAGAGTCAGGATGGAATCACCGCACGTATGGAAGTGCAAGGAGAGAACATGAAAAACAAAATCATCACGTCCGCTATCGTTGCAGCCAGTCTCGGTCTGGTGGGGGCTCCGGTGTTCGCCCAGTTTTCCCCCGAAACGGTGAGCCCGCTGGAGAAGCCGGCGCCGCCCGCCGCCGTCGTCGGCAAGACACTGGATCAGGAACCGCGCGAGCGGCTGACCGAACTCGAAGGCATGACCATCACCGATACCCAGGGACAGGAAATCGGCGATATCTTGCGGGTGGTCGAGGGGGTGCAGGATCGCCTGCCGTACGCGGTGGTGTCGGTCGGCGGTTTCCTCGGCATCGGCGATACCGAGGTGGCGATACCGCTGCGCCAGTTGCAGCGCTCGGGTGAGGATCTGGAACTGATCACCGGCGCGACGCGCGAGCGGATCAAGGAGCAGGCCGGCAAATTCCACAGCGAGAACTACCGCGAGATCGATCTCAGCGCGACTGGCGGACTGAAGTAGGCTGTTCGGAGTATGACGGCGGCGGGTGCGGGACCGGTTGCCCGCATCCGCCGCTTACCCGCCTGAGCGTGCCAGACATGCTCAATCCAGAATGCTCAGCACGCTCAATTATTTGATTTCAATAGGGATTATTCTTTGGCGCTCCCTAGGGGAATCGAACCCCTGTTCCCGCCGTGAGAGGGCGGTGTCCTAGGCCGCTAGACGAAGGGAGCATGAGACTTCCGGCGCGGGGGTGGAGTAGGCCGTGCGCCGAATTTCGGCTATTATACGGCTCTCCCGTCAATGTACAAGCTGTTGAAAATAATTTAAGAACAAGCTTTTAAGGATCCCCACCATCAGCAACCCAGTTGTGATTCCCCGTGCCGGGCATACCATTTCCCGGGCGGACATCAGTGAGAATGCGCTCAAGGTCCTCTATCGCCTCAAGGAAGCGGGTTACGGAGCGTATCTCGTCGGCGGTTGCGTGCGCGACCTGTTGCTCGGCCGCGAACCCAAGGATTTCGACGTTTCCACCGATGCCAAGCCCGAGGAAGTCCGTCAGCTCTTCCGTAACTGCCGTCTGATCGGTCGTCGTTTCCGCCTCGCCCATGTGCATTTCGGGCGCGAGATCATCGAGGTGGCGACTTTCCGCGCCCTGCAGGGCGAAGACGAGGAGGGTGGCGAGGATCGCCTGATCGAGAACGGCCGCATCATCCGCGACAACGTCTACGGCAATATCGAAGACGATGCTTGGCGGCGTGATTTCACCATCAATGCGCTCTATTACAACATCGACGGCTTCAGCGTCGTCGATTACGTCGGCGGCATGGAGGATCTCCAGGCCGGCATGCTGCGCGTCATCGGCGATGCCGCCACGCGCTACCAGGAAGATCCGGTGCGCATGCTGCGCGTAGTGCGTTTCGCCGCCAAGCTCGGCTTTCGCATCCATCCCGATACCGAGGCGCCGCTGTTCGAGCTGGCGCCACTGCTCAACGGCATTTCACCGGCGCGCCTGTACGAGGAAGTGCTCAAGCTCTTTCTCGGCGGCAGCGGCGAGCAGACGCTGGAGCTGCTGCGTCATTACCGTCTGTTCGACGCGCTCTTTCCGGGCACCGAGCAGTGTCTCAATGAACAGCGCGAAGGCGTCGAGCTGCAGGTGCTCAAGCGCGCGCTGCGCAATACCGATGCGCGCATCGCCGAAGGCAAGCCGGTCACGCCGGCCTTTCTCTACGCCGCGCTGCTGTGGGGGCCGCTGTGCATGCGCTCGGCGCAGTTGCGTGCCGAGGGTCTGCCGGAGATGCCCGCATTGCAGCAGGCGAGCCGGGAAGTGTTCGAGGACCAGAGTCGCCACGCCATCCTGCCGCGCCGCTTCTCCACCCAGATGCGCGAGATCTGGGTGCTGCAGCCGCGGCTGCAGCGCAATACCGGCGGCAAGCGCGCGGCGCGCTTGCGCGAACATCCGCGTTTCCGCGCGGCCTATGATTTTCTGCTGTTGCGCGCCGAGGCGGGTGAGCCGGTGCAGGAACCGGCCGACTGGTGGACGCAATACCAGGAAGCCAATGCGAGCGGCGCGGAGCCGTCCGCTGCAGCAGCCGATTCGTCCCCGGATTCGCATGCGGATGCGGACTCCGATTCGATTGCGGACCCGGATGCGGAGGCGCCCGCCCGGCGCCCGCGCCGGCGGCGGCGCAAGAAGCGCCGGACCACGGCGGCATCGGCCTGAGCGTCGGCCGGCGGGCGCTGCGTTATACTGGCTTACCGGCTCCATACCGCCTGTATCCTGATCGTGCGTATGTCTGAATGTATTCCGTTCACCGCCGCCGTTGCCGTTCCGCTTCCGGTGCGCGCTTATATCGGTCTGGGCAGTAACCTGGACGATCCTGTCCGGCAGGTGCGGCGCGCCCTGGCGGCGCTGCGCGAGCTGCCGCACACGGTCTGGGTGCGGGGCTCGTCCCTGTATCGCAGCCGTCCGCTCGGCGCCGCGGCGCAGCCGGACTACATCAATGCCGTCGCGGTCGTCGATACCCGGCTCGACGCGCACGCGCTGCTCGGCGCTTTGCAGGTTATCGAAACCGCGCACGGGCGGGATCGCAGCGCCGGGCGCTGGTCGTCGCGCACGCTCGATCTCGATCTGCTGCTGTACGGCGAGGATCGTTACGATGATGCGCAGCTGACGGTGCCGCATCCGGGCATCGCCGAGCGCGAGTTCGTGCTGTATCCGCTGGCCGAGGTGGAGCCCGAACTGCTCGTGCCGGGATTGGGTCATGTGCGTGATCGTCTGCCCGGCTGCGACCGGCGCGGCCTGCAGCGCATCGAGGAGAACGAGGGATGAGCGCGCCGCGCCACGATTACATCGTCGTCGAGGGACCGATCGGCGTCGGCAAGACCAGCCTGGCGCGACGGCTGGCGGCGAGCTTCGAAACCGATCTGCTGCTGGAAGGCGCCGACGAGAATCCCTTTCTCGAACGTTTCTACCGCAACCCGCGCGAAGCGGCGCTGCCGGCGCAGCTGTTCTTCCTGTTCCAGCGCGCGCGCCAGATGCAGGCGCTGCGCCAGGGCGATATGTTCCGCTCGGTGCGGGTGGCCGATTTCCTCATGGAGAAGGATCGGCTGTTTGCTCGGCTCGTGCTCGACGACGAGGAGCTCAAGCTGTATGAGCAGGTATACGGGCAAATGACGCTGGATACGCCTTCACCCGATCTGGTGATCTATCTGCAGGCGCCCGCCGCGGTGCTGCGCAGCCGCATCCGCGCGCGCGGCATCGCCTACGAGCAGCTCATCGACCAGGCGTATCTCGATAAAGTGGTCGATGCCTACGCCCATCTGTTCCACTACTACGACGCCTCGCCGCTGCTGATCGTCAATGCCGCGGAGATCGATCCGGTCAGGAGCGACGATGATTACGAGGCGCTGCTGGCGCGCATCCGCGGCATCAGCAGCGGCCGGCATTACTTCAACCCCGTACCGGCTGCGCTGCAGCCCGCGAGGTAGCGACGATGTCCCAGCTTGCCGCGGCCGATGCCGCCCCGATCACGCTTGCCACGCTGCGCGCGATGAAGCAGCGCGGTGAGAAGATCGCCTGTCTCACCGCTTACGATGCCAGTTTCGCCGTGCAGCTCGAAGCCGCCGGCGTGGAAGTGCTGCTGGTCGGCGATTCGCTCGGCATGGTGGTGCAGGGCCATGCCACCACGCTGCCGGTGACGCTCGACGACATGGCCTATCACACCGCCTGTGTCGCGCGCGCGCGGCGCCGTGCACTGGTGATGAGTGATCTGCCCTTCATGAGCGATGCTTCTCCGGAACGCGCGCTCGACAGCGCGGCGCGCCTGCTGCGCAGTGGCGCCCAGGTGGTGAAGCTCGAAGGCGGCCGGGTGATGGCGGAGACGGTGAGCGCGCTGAGCGCGCGCGGTGTGCCAGTGTGCGCCCATCTCGGGCTGCTGCCGCAGTCGGTGCACAAGACCGGCTATCGCGTGCAGGGCCGCGACGCCGATGCTGCCGCCGTGCTGCGCGAGGATGCCGTGATGCTGGAGCGTGCCGGCGCCGATCTGCTGCTGCTCGAAAGCGTGCCGTCCGCGCTGGCGCGCGAGATCAGCGCGGCGGCGCAGGTGCCGGTGATCGGCATCGGCGCCGGCGAAGCCTGCGACGGCCAGGTGCTGGTGCTGTACGACGTGCTCGGCATCACGCCGGGCAAGCGCCCGCGTTTTTCCGCCGATTTCCTCGCCGCCAGCGGCGGCAGCATCCCGGCTGCGGTCGCGGCCTATGTGCAGGCGGTCAAGGGCGGGACTTTCCCCGCGCCCGAACACCGCTTCGACTGACGATAACCCAAAGAGTGAACAGGCCCTGATGCAGACGGTCAGCGCTCCGGCCGATGTGGCGGCGGCGGTCGCGCGCTGGCGTGCGGCCGGGGAAACGGTCGCGCTGGTGCCGACGATGGGCGATCTGCATGCCGCTCATCTCGCTCTGGTGCGCGAGGCGCGCGCGCGGGCGGCGCGCGTGGTGGTGAGCATCTTCGTCAATCCGCTGCAGTTCAACGATCAGACCGATTTCAAGGCCTATCCGCGCGATCTGCAGACCGACGCGGCGGCGCTGGCCACTGCGTCGGCCGATCTGCTGTTCGCGCCGCGGGCCGAGGACATCTATCCCCACGGCATGGCGGACGGTACGCGCATCCAGGTGCCGGCGATCGCCGATGTGCTCTGCGGCGCTTTCCGGCCCGGCCATTTCGCCGGCATGGCGACCGTGGTGGCGATTCTGTTCAATCTGGTACGGCCGGATATGGCGCTGTTCGGCGAAAAGGATTATCAGCAATTGCTTATCGTGCGCCGCCTGGTCGAGGATCTGCATCTCGGCGTGCACATCGTCGCCGTCGCCACGCTGCGCGACAGCGACGGCCTCGCGCTCAGCTCACGCAACCGCTATCTCGATGCCGACGAACGCCGCCGTGCGCCCGAACTCTACCGGGTGATGTGCGTGCTATGCGACGGGATTGCCGCCGGGCGGCGCGATTACGCGGTGCTGGCCGCCGAAGGCATGGATGCGCTGAGCGCGGCGGGATTTCGCCCCGAATATCTCAGCGTCAGGCGTGAGGATGATCTGGCGGAAGCGGGGGTTGGCGATACGCGCTTGCGCATCGTCGCCGCGGCCTGGCTGGGCAAGGCGCGGCTGATCGACAATCTGCCGGTGGTTGCGAGCGCATCGTCCGCGCCGCCAGCTTGAGCTCGCGGCGCGGGGATTGAGTCTGCGGTGCCGGTATGGGCTCGCGGCGCGGGCTGAACACAACGGCCGGGTCGGCCGCCGCGCTCAGCCGGTGTTGCGCATGCCCGCCGCGATGGCGTTGATGGAGCGCAGCAGCGGATCGAGCCAGGCCACCTGTTCTTCCGCGCCGAGCGTCGCGTCGCGGTAGCGCTGCAGCAGCATGATCTGGATGTGGCTGAGCGGGTCGAGATAGGGATTGCGCCGGCGCAGCGACAGCGCCAGCACCGGGTTCTCGTCGATCAGCTGGCGGGCATTGGCCGCGCGCAGCGTGTACTGCACGGTACGCGCGAATTCCATCCGGATCTTGCCATAGACCTCGTCGGCGAGCGCGCGGTCGCTGCACATCGCGGCGTATTGCTGCGCCACGCTCATGTCGGCCTTGAACAGCGACATCTGCGTGTTGCTGAGCAGGGCGCGGAAGAACGGCCACTGCTGGTACATGGCGCGCAGTTCCCTGATGCCCTCCGGATTCTCCTGCTGCCAGCGCTCCAGCGCCGAACCGATGCCGTACCACGCCGGGATGGTATGGCGCGACTGCGCCCAGCCGAACACCCAGGGGATGGCGCGGATCGAGTTCTTGGTGCGATCGGCCTTGCGGCGATGGCTGGGTCGCGAGCCGATGTTGAGCAGACCGATCTCGCTGACCGGCGTCACCTCGTAGAAATAGTCGAGGAAGCGCGGCGTGTGGTCGACCAGCGCGCGATAGGACTGCTCGCCCCAGGTGGCGAGGTCTTCCATGATTTCCATGTGCCGCGGATCGATGGCCGGCGGCGGCGAAACCAGTCCCTTGCTCGCCTTGAGCAGGCCGGCGATGCCGACGCCGAGCTCGTAGACGGCGGTCTCGCGGTTGCTGTACTTGTACGACACCATTTCACCCTGTTCGGTGAACTTGATGCTCCCATGCACGGTGCCCGGCGGCTGCGCCAGGATGGCTTCATGGGTCGGGCCGCCGCCACGGCCGATGGTGCCGCCGCGGCCGTGGAAGAGGTGGTAGCCGATGCCGCGCGCGCTGGTGATGCGGGCCACGGTGAGCTGTGCCTTGTAGAGCGCCCATGCCGAGGCGAGAATGCCGCCGTCCTTGCACGAGTCGGAATAGCCCAGCATGATTTCCTGCACGTTGCCGCAGGCCTTGAGCAGCGTGGCGTAGATATCGCAGTCGAGCAGATTGCTCATCACCGGCTCGATGTGCTGCAGATCCTCGATGGTCTCGAACAGCGGCGAGACTCTGAGCCGGCAGTACCATTCGCCGTTCTCGCTGCGCCCGATCAGTCCGGCCTGACGGCCGAGGAACATCACTTCCATGATGTGGCTGGCGGTATGCGTCATCGAGATGACGTAGCTGCCGAAGCACTGCAGGCTGATTTCGCCGTGCATGCGCGCCATGACGTCGAACACTTCCAGTGTTTCGCGCGTCGCCGGTGACAGCGTATCGCGGTTCGGCTGCAGCGGCTCCTGCGCGATGTGCCGCGACAGCAGATCGAGCCGCGCGCGCTCGTCGAGTGCACCGTAGTCGATGCCGGCATCGGCGAACAGTTCCGCGACCGCTTCGCTGTGACGCGAGGATTCCTGGCGGACGTCGAGCTGGGCGAGGAAGAAGCCGAAGGTTTCCACCAGGCGGATGAGATCCTTGAGGCCGAGCTCGGCGAGCGCATGGTCGCCGTGCGAGATCAGCGAATCGCGGATGCGGTAGAGTTCGGCGAGGAATTCATCCGAGGACGCGTAGGCCGCGACCGGCGGCTGCAGACCGGTTTCGCCCTCGCACTGGCGGCGCAGATGATTGAGCATCTGCTCCAGCCGGTAGCGCACGACGTAGAGCTTGCGCCGGTAGGGCTCGGGGCGGAAACGGTCGATGGCGCCGAGCGCTTTTTCGGCGTAGGGTTCGTCGGCCGCCATGCCGGCGAGAAATTCCGGCGAAGGCGTGCACAGCAGCTGGGACTGGGTGAGCTCATGTCCGAGCTGGGTGATGCGCGGCAGATATTCCTTGATGATGGCGATGGCGTGCATGCGCACCGCCGTCGCCGTCACCTCGGGCGTGACGTTGGGATTGCCGTCGCGGTCGCCGCCGACCCAGGAGCCGAAGCGCAGGAAGCTCGGCACGGTGATGCGCTCGCCGTCGGCGAGCTGCGGACCGTAGACCTTGTCGACGGCCTTCTCCAGATCGCGGTACATGAGCGGCACCGCCTGGAACAGGCTGTCCTGGAAGTAATAGATGCAGTGGCGGATTTCGGCCGCGACGTTCGGACGCTGCGCGCGCACCTCGTCGGTTTTCCACAGCGTCTGGATCTGCGTCTCCAGCAGCCGGATCGTTTCGTCGCGCTCTTCCTTCGACAGATGCGGATCGTCCAGCTGCTGGCTGGTGACGAAGATCCTGCGCAGCGTCTGCATGATGGTGTGGCGCTTCGATTCGGTCGGATGGGCCGTGATCACCGGGTTGTAGAGCAGGCTGTCGAGCACGGTCTGCAGCTGGGCCGGCCCGATGTTCTGGCCGCGGAAATCGCGCAGCGCCTCCTCGAAGGAGCCGGTCCACAGCGGTTTGCCGCTGCGCAACTGGCGCTGGCGCAACTGGTGGTGATGCGCCTCCTCGGCGAGGTTGACCAGGCTGAAGTAGGTGCTGAAGGCGCGTACGACGTGAGTGATGATCTCGGGGTCGAGCGTGCGGATGAGCTTGTCCAGGCGCTCGCGCAACCGCGCCGAGTCTTCCTTGTGCAGGCGGATATAGCCTTTGCGCAGGGTTTCCACGGCGACGAATACGCTGCCGCCGGCCTGTGACTGCAGGACGTTGCCCAGCAGGCTGCCCAGCAGCTTCACGCGTGCGCGCAGCTTCTTGTCGTCGGCCTCGGTGGTGGTGGTCCTGGCTGTCCGGTGGGCGGGCTTGGCCGCCGCTTTCTTGGCGTTGGTCTGGTTCATGCTGGCGGCATTATAGCCGAATAGCCGGCGTGGAGCGGATTCAGTGCGAGAATTGCACCGCCTGCCGGTACAGGGAAAGGTATTGTTGGGCGCTGCGGCGCCAGCTGAAGTCCTGCTGCATGGCCTGGAACATCAGCTGCTTCCAGGACCGCGGGTGATGATAGGCGGCGACGGCGCGGCCGAGCGCGCCGGCCAGCGCCGCCGGTGTCGGCTGGTCGAAGACGAAGCCGGTGGCGATGCCGGCCTTGAGCGCCGCGGGGGTGGCGTCGACCACGGTATTGGCCAGCCCCCCCGTCCGGTGTACCACCGGGATGGTGCCGTAACGCAGGCTGTAGATCTGGTTCAGGCCGCAGGGCTCGAAGCGTGAGGGCATGACGAAGAGGTCGGCGCCGGCTTCGATCTGATGCGCGAGTTCTTCGCTGTAGCCGAGGTGGGCCGCCACCTGGCCGGGATAGGCGGCCAGCGTCTGCCGCAGACGCTTTTCCAGCGCCGCTTCTCCGCTGCCGAGTATGACCAGTTGCGCCGGGGTGGCGCGCAGCACTTCGGGCAGGGCGTCGAGCAGCAGATCGAAACCTTTCTGCTCCACCATGCGCCCGATCATCCCCAGCAAGGGTATGGTTTTGTCGGTGGGCAGGCCCATGCGCGCCTGCAGCGCGGTTTTGTTGTGATGCTTGTCGCCGAGACCGTAGGCATTGTAGCGGCGGGCGATGTAGGGGTCGCGGGCGGGGTTCCACTGGCGGTAGTCGGCGCCGTTGAGGATGCCGATCAGGCGATCGGACCGATGGCGCAGCAGATCCTGCAGTCCGCAGCCGAATGCCGGTGTGGTGATTTCCTGCGCGTACTGCGGGCTCACCGTGCTGATCATGTCACCGTAGACGATGCCGCCCTTGATGAAGGAGAACTGGCCGAAGTATTCCATGCTGTGCATGGACCACAGCTCCGGCGGCAAGGCCAGGGACTGGAAGGTTTCCCACGAAAACAGACCCTGGTAGGACAGATTATGGATGGTGAACAGCGTCGCCGGGCGCTGCGGCGCGCGTGCCAGCAGCGCCGGCAGCAGACCGCTCTGCCAATCGTTGCAGTGCACGACCGTCGGCTGCCAGGACAGGCCGGCGTTGCCGAGTGCGACCGCTTCGGCGGCGCGGCAGAAGAGCGTGAAACGCTCGGCGTTGTCCGGCCAGTCCCGGCCCGGCACCGGGCCGTACGGTCCGCCGTCGCGGTGAAAGTGGGACGGCGAGTCGACCAGCCAGATCCTCACCGAACTGCCGGGCAGTCTGGTTTCGTACAGCCGTACGGGTTGTTCCGCACCGGCCACCCGCAGCGTAGCGATTTCCTCCATCTGATCGATGCCCGCCAGCGCCGCCTTGTAGGCCGGCATCATGATGCGCACATCGCAGCGCAGCCCCTTGAGCGCAACGGGCAGCGCGCCGGCGACATCGGCCAGGCCGCCGGTCTTGATCAGCGGATGCACTTCGCTGGCGACGAACAGGATGCGGTCGGCGCTCATGAGCGGACGCGCATGGCGGGGGCGGTTGACGCTGGAGTAAGCTTAATAAAACGCTGCACGAGTCGATATGGCCAGAGGCTGTTTTTATATCCTGCTGTTGCGAGTACCATACCTACGCTTGAGAGTGCGGGCGTGGATGAATGGATCCGGGATGATCGCAGAATAGGGATTCTTTATCCCACATCTTACCGGAGACTTCAATAAGCGCTCCGGGCGGATGGCACAACCAGTACAGGGGAAGCCGATTCATGAGAATTGGAATGATTGGCCTGGGCAAGATGGGCGGCAACATGGTGCGCCGTCTGCGCCGCGCGGGCATCGAAGTGGTGGGCTACAGCCCCGATGAGGAAAGCAGACAGCAACTGGCGGACGAAACCGGGATGGCGGCGGTGCCGACGATCACCGGTCTGGTGAGAAAACTGGAAACGCCGCGAGTGGTGTGGGTGATGGTGCCGAGCGGCGACGCCACTGAAAGAGTGCTGAAGGAACTCGAACGCCGGCTGGAGCACGGCGACGTCGTCATCGACGGCGGCAATTCCAACTACAAGGATACGCAGCGCCGCGGCGCCATGCTCGCGCAATCGGGCATCGGGCTGGTCGACGTCGGTACCTCCGGCGGCATCTGGGGGCTGGAGAACGGCTACAGCATGATGGTCGGCGGCGAGAAGGAAAATATCCAGCTGATCGAGCCCGTGCTGCGCGCGCTGGCGCCGGCGCCGGATCAGGGCTGGGCGCACATCGGTGTGCGCGGCGCCGGCCACTTCGCCAAGATGATTCACAACGGCATCGAATACGGCATGATGCAGGCCTATGCGGAAGGCTTCGCGCTGCTGCGCGGCAAGAAGTCCTATGCCTTCGATCTCGCCGCCGTGGCCGAGGTATGGCGCCACGGTTCGGTGATCCGCAGCTGGCTGCTCGATCTCAACGCCGAGGTGCTGCAGAAGGATCAGCAGCTGAAGGGCGTGGGCACGGTGGTGCCCGATTCCGGTGAAGGGCGCTGGGCGGCGATCGAAGCGATCGAGCAGGGCACGCCGGCGCCGGTGCTCGGCATGGCTCTGCAGATGCGTTTCGCCAGTCAGCAGCAGGACAGCAGCTACGCCAACCGTCTGCTGGCGATGATGCGCAATGCCTTCGGCGGCCATGCCGTCGGCGGAGACAAGAGTCAGGACTGATGGAACCCTGCACGCTGGTGATTTTCGGCGCGACGGGCAATCTCACCCGTATCAAGCTGATGCCGGCGCTCTTCTCGCTCGAAACCGACGGCCGGCTGCCGGCGGGGATGACGGTGGTGTCCTTCGCGCGGCGCGAATGGGACCGGGAGCGCTGGCTCGACGAGATCGCCGCCATGCTGGGCGAAAAGCTGCCGCATGGCGTGGACGAAACCGCCCTGGCGCGGTTTCGTGCCCGGCATCATTATCACCAGGGCGATCTCGGCGACCCGGCGGCGCTCAGGAACCTGGCCGACCGGCTCGCCGGCGACGGCGCGTTCCCGCCGAACATCATCTTCTATCTTGCCATCCCGCCGGCGGACTTCGGCCCGGCGATCGAAAACCTGAGTGCCGCCGGATTGCTCACGCAGAACGGCAGCTGGCGGCGCGTGGTCATCGAAAAACCCTTCGGCTACGATCTGCTCAGCGCCAAGATGCTGCAGCAGAGCCTGCTGCGCCATCTCAGCGAAGACCAGATCTATCGCATCGATCACTACCTCGGCAAGGCCACAGTGCAGAACATCCTGGTGTTCCGTTTCGCCAATCTGCTGCTCGAGCCGCTGTGGAACCGCAACTATGTCGATCACGTGCAGATCACGCATTCCGAAACGCAGGGCATCGGCGAGCGCGCCGGCTATTACGAGGGCGCGGGCGCGCTGCGCGACATGCTGCAGAGTCATCTGATGCAGCTGATGGCGCTGGTGGCGATGGAGCCGCCGGCGATGATGGATGCCGAATCGCTGCGCGACGAGAAAGTGAAGGTGCTGAAATCGATCCGCCCCATCACCCAGAGCGCGGTGCATGCGCATGCTTTCCGCGGCCAGTACGCGCAGGGCATGATCGATAACGTCGCCGTGCCCGGTTACAGCGAGGAAGAGGGCGTCGATGTCGGCAGCGTGACCGAAACCTATGCCGCGCTGAAGCTGTATGTCGACAACTGGCGCTGGCGCGGCGTGCCGTTCTATCTGCGCACCGGCAAGCGCATGGCGCAGGCGGGATCGGCCATCGCCATCCGCTTCAAGGAGCCGCCGCATCATCTGTTCCGCAATACGCATCTGGAGCGCATCACGCCCAATTGGCTCCTGCTCGGCATACAGCCGCACGAATGCCTGAAGATGGAGATCCAGGTCAAGGTGCATGGCCTGGAAATGCGCACGCGCACCATCAGCCTCGATGCCAGCTACCGCAGTCGCGGCGAGAAAGAGACCGATGCCTACGAAGAGCTGCTGCTCGACGTCATGATCGGCGACCATTCCCTGTTCCTGCGCTACGACGAAGTGGAGTGGGCGTGGCGCGTGGTCGATCCGGTGCTCATGGTGTGGTCGATGGAGCGCGATTACATCAGCACTTATCCCGCCGGCAGCTGGGGGCCGCGCGGAACCTACCGCCTGTTCGATCGCGACGATCAGTTCTGGCGGCACAGCCTCAACGTGGAGGGCAGCAACGTCGCTGCCGAATCATACTGAATATGCCTGATCCGACGACATTACCGGCCTGGAACGCGCTGCGCGCGCATCATCGGCAGATCGCCGGCCGCCATCTGCGCGAGCTGTTCCGCGACGATCCGCAGCGTTTCGAGCGTTATTCCATGCGCTTCGAGGACATGCTGGTCGATTTCTCCAAGAACCGCATCGACGACGAAACGCTGCCCCTGCTGACCGCGCTCGCCGAGGAGGCGGGACTGCGCGGCCGGATCGACGCCATGTTCGCCGGCGAGGCGATCAATTTCACCGAACAGCGCGCGGTGCTGCATACCGCGCTGCGCAACCGCTCGGACCGTCCGGTCATGGTCGACGGCGCCGACGTCATGCCGGCGGTGAAGGCGGTGCTGGCGAAAATGGGCGCCTTCAGCAAGGCGGTGCGCAACGGCGCCTGGAAGGGCTATACCGGCAAGGCCATCACCGACGTCGTCAATATCGGCATCGGCGGCTCCGACCTCGGCCCGGCGATGGTGACGCGCGCGTGGCGCCCCTATGTGCGCTCGGGGTTGCGCATGCATTTCGTTTCCAATATCGACGGCACGCACATCGTCGAGACACTGAAGCAGAAATCGCCGGAGACGACGCTGTTCATCGTCGCCTCCAAGACTTTCACCACGCAGGAAACGCTGATGAACGCGCATGCCGCGCGCGACTGGTTCGTCGGCGCGACCGGCGACGAGGCGGCCATCGCCCGCCATTTCGTCGCCATCTCGACCAATGCGCGCGAGGTGCGCGCCTTCGGCATCGACACCAACAATATGTTCGAGTTCTGGGACTGGGTCGGCGGGCGCTATTCGCTGTGGGGCGCGATCGGCCTTGCCATCGCCATCGCCATCGGCATGGAGCAGTTCGAGGCTCTGCTCGCCGGCGCGCACGCCATGGACGAGCATTTCCGCACCGCGCCGTTCGCGGAGAATCTGCCGGTGCTGCTCGGCCTGCTCGGTGTCTGGTACGGCGGCTTCTTCGGCGCCGACAGCCATGTCGTGCTGCCCTACGATCAGTATCTGGACCGCCTGCCGGCCTACCTGCAGCAGCTCGATATGGAGAGCAACGGCAAGAGCGTGGACGGCGCCGGCAAACGGATCGCGGATTACGCCACCGGACCGGTGATCTGGGGCGAACCGGGGACCAACGGCCAGCATGCCTTCTACCAGTTGCTGCATCAGGGTACGCGGCTGATTCCGGCGGATTTCATCGCGCCGGTTTTCTCCCACAATCCGATCGGACGGCACCACGCCGTGCTGCTGTCCAACTTTCTCGCCCAGACCGAAGCGCTGGCGATCGGCCGCACCGAGGCGGAGGTGCGCGCCGAGATGAATGCGGCCGGCGCCGACGAAGCCACGATAGCGCGCCAGTTGTCGCACCGCGTGTTCGAGGGTAACCGCCCCAGCAACTCGATCCTGCTGCAGCGGCTCACGCCGCGCGCGCTGGGCGCGCTGCTGGCGCTGTACGAGCACAAGGTGTTCGTGCAGGGCGCGATCTGGAACATCAATTCTTTCGATCAGTGGGGCGTCGAACTCGGCAAGAAGCTGGCCAGCACCATACTCGACGAGCTGGAGCAGAGCGCGGCCGCGACCGGCCATGATGCATCGACCCGCGGCCTGATCAATTACGTGAAATCGCTGCGCTCCGATGCGCGTCGCGCTGAGAGTTGAATACCAGGGCGCGGGCTTCTGCGGCTGGCAATTTCAGGATGGTGTGCGCACCGTGCAGAACTGCCTGGAGCAGGCGCTGGCGCGCGTCGCCGACCACCCGGTGCGCACCATTTGCGCCGGACGCACCGATACCGGCGTGCACGCGCTGGGGCAGGTGGTCCATTTCGACACCATGGCCGCGCGCCCGGTGCGCGCCTGGGTGTTCGGCGCCAATGCCCATCTGCCGGCCGACGTCGCCGTGCGCTGGGCGCAGCCGGTCGGGGATGATTTCCACGCCCGCTTCTCCGCGCGCCGGCGCCATTACCGCTACGTCATTCTCGATGCGCGCACGCGGCCGGCACTGCTTGCCGGCCGCGTGAGCTGGTCCTACCGCCCGCTCGACGAGGCGGCGATGGCCACGGCGGCGGCCGATCTCGTCGGCGAGCACGATTTTTCCTCGTTCCGTTCCTATGCCTGCCAGGCCAGGCATCCGCTGCGCACTGTCTACGGGCTCGAGGTGTCGCGGCAGGGGGATTTCATCCGCCTCGACATATCGGCGAACGCCTTTCTCCACCACATGGTGCGCAACATCGCCGGCGTGCTGATGGAGATCGGTTCCGGACGCCGGCCGGTATCGTGGGCGCGCGCGGTGCTGGCCGAGCGTGACCGCCAGCGCGGCGGCGTCACGGCGCCGTCGGACGGCCTTTACTTCCTCGGCGCGGAGTATCCGCCCGAGCATGGCCTGCCGTCTGTCGATCCGGGCGAGCCGATGCTGTGGTGAGCGGGCATGTGTTCCGGCCGCTGTCGGAGCGGGCCGGGGGCTTCATTTGTCTGGGTTTCACTTCCCGTGTATCTTTATCGGTTTAAGGTCGATCATGCGCACCCGTATCAAGATCTGTGGTATCACCCGCGTCGAAGACGCGCGCACGGCGGCCCGTCTCGGCGCCGATGCCATCGGTCTGGTTTTTCACGAGCGCAGTCCGCGCCGTGTGGACGTCGAGCGCGCGGCGGCGATCGCCGCCGCCCTGCCGCCGTTCTGCGCCGCCGTCGCGCTGTTCGTCGATGCCGCGCCGGAGACGGTGCGGGCGGTGCTGGAACGGGTGCGTGTCGATCTGCTGCAGTTTCACGGCGACGAAGCGCCGGCATACTGCGCCGCATTCGGCGTGCCTTACATCAAGGCGGTGCGCATGCGGGCGGGCGTCGATCTGCCGGCGCTGGCGGCGCGCTACGATGGCGCCGACGCGTTGCTGCTCGATGCCTGGCACGCGGAACTGCCGGGCGGAACGGGCACGCGTTTCGACTGGCAGGCGCTGCCCGCCGCGCTGACCGTACCGGTGATGCTGGCAGGCGGGCTGGATGCCGACAACGTCGCCGCCGCGATGCGCATCGTGCGCCCCTACGGCGTCGATGTCAGCAGCGGCGTCGAAGCGGCGCCGGGGACCAAGGATGCCGGCAGGATGCGCGCCTTCGTGCGCGCCGTGATGCTGGCCGACAATGATGTGAGCTGAATGAAAGAACCGATATCACACCTGCCCGATGCGCAGGGTCATTTCGGCGTCTACGGCGGCATGTTCGTCGCCGAGACGCTGATGGGACCGCTGGAAGCGCTGCGCGACGCCTACGAGCGCTACCTCGCCGACCCCGACTTTATCGCCGAGTTCGATGCCGATCTCGCGCATTTCGTCGGCCGGCCGTCGCCGCTTTATTTCGCCGAACGGCTCAGCCGCGAGACCGGCGGCGCGCGCATCTATCTCAAGCGCGAGGATCTCAATCACACCGGCGCGCACAAGATCAACAACACCGTCGGCCAGGCGCTGCTCGCCAAGCGCATGGGCAAGAAGCGCATCATCGCCGAAACCGGCGCCGGCCAGCACGGCGTCGCCACCGCGACGGTGGCCGCGCGCCTCGGCATGGAGTGCGTCGTCTACATGGGCGCCGAGGACATCAAGCGCCAGGCGATCAACGTCTATCGCATGCGCCTGCTCGGCGCCGAGGTGGTGGCGGTGACCTCGGGTTCGCGCACGCTCAAGGACGCGCTCAACGAAGCGATGCGCGACTGGGTGACCAATGTCGATGAAACCTTCTACATCATCGGCACCGTCGCCGGCCCGCATCCCTATCCGGTCATGGTGCGCGACTTCCAGGCCATCATCGGCCGCGAGGCGCGCCAGCAGATCCTGGCGCAGGCCGGGCGTCTGCCCGATGCGCTGGTGGCCTGCGTCGGCGGCGGTTCGAACGCGATCGGCCTGTTCCATCCTTTCCTCGCCGACGATGTCGCGCTCTATGGCGTCGAAGCCGCGGGCGACGGTATCGCCACCGGCCGTCACGCCGCGCCGCTGTGCGCGGGGCGCCCCGGCGTGCTGCACGGCAACCGCACTTATCTGATGATGGACGACGACGGGCAGATCATCGAAACCCATTCGGTTTCGGCCGGCCTCGATTATCCCGGTGTCGGTCCCGAGCATGCCTGGCTCAAGGACAGCGGCCGCGCGCGCTACGTCGCCATCGACGACGAAGAGGCGCTTGCTGCCTTCCATGTGCTGACGCGCATCGAGGGCATCATCCCGGCGCTGGAGTCGAGCCATGCCATCGCCCATGCGCTCAAGCTCGCGCGCGAGCTCGGGCCCGAGGGCATCATCATCGCCAATCTGTCCGGACGCGGCGACAAGGACATCCACACCGTGGCCGCGCGCGAAGGAATCACCATATGAGCCGCATCGCCCGCCGTTTCCGGCAACTGCAGCAGGCCGGCCGCAAGGCGCTCATCCCCTACATCACCGCCGGCGATCCGCACCCGGGGCTGACCGTGCCGATGATGCACGCGCTGGTCGAGGCCGGTGCCGATATCATCGAGATCGGCGTGCCGTTCTCCGATCCCATGGCCGACGGTCCGGTCATCCAGCGCGCCGCCGAGCGCGCTCTCGCCCACGGCGTGACACTGCACCGGGTGTTCGACATGGTGGCCGAATTCCGCACGCGCGACGCCGATACGCCGGTGGTGCTGATGGGTTATCTCAATCCGATCGAAGCGATGGGCTATGCGGCGTTCGCGACCGCCGCGGCGCGGGCCGGCGTGGACGGTGCGCTGACCGTGGATGTGCCGCCGGAGGAAGCCGATGCGCTGGTCGCCGCATTCGGCGCTGCCGGTATCGATCCGATCTTCCTCATCGCGCCCAATACCGCCGATGAGCGCCTGCGCATGATCGGTGCGGCCGGCCGGGGATTCCTCTATCATGTGTCACTCAAGGGGGTGACCGGTGCGGCGCATCTGGATGTTGCCGCCGTGGCGGCCAAGGTCGCTGCCATCCGCGCCTGTGCGGCGCTGCCGGTCGTGGTCGGTTTCGGTATCCGCGATGCGGCGTCGGCGGCTCAGGTGGGCGCACTCGCCGATGGCGTCGTGGTCGGCAGTGCGCTGGTCAGACTCGTCGAGGAAGCGCAGCAGGCGTCCGACGAGGCGGTGCTGGCGGCGGTGAGCGAGCGTCTGCGCGGCATGCGCGAGGCGATCGACGCTGTCCCCGC
This sequence comes from uncultured Chromatiales bacterium, assembly GCA_964388175.1. Classification (GTDB taxonomy): domain Bacteria; phylum Pseudomonadota; class Gammaproteobacteria; order SZUA-140; family SZUA-140; genus JAITWN01. The sequence continues at coordinate 23,180 of CAYLYS010000031.1, forward strand.
CGGGAACACGGCGTGATGCCGCAGCAGGAATGATGTCGAGATGAACTGGTTCGAAAAACTGTTGCCTTCCAAGATTCGTACCGAGGGTGGACGCAAGAAGTCCATCCCCGAGGGGCTGTGGACGAAATGCAATGCCTGCAGCCAGATACTGTATCGTGCAGAGTTGGAGCGCAGCGTACACGTGTGTCCGAAATGCGGCTATCACGAACGTATCGGCGCGCGTCGCCGGCTGGATCTGTTTCTCGATGAGGAAGAGCGGGTCGAGATCGGCGCCGAGATCGAGCCGACCGATTTCCTCAAGTTCCGCGATTCGCGCAAATATCGCGAGCGCCTGACGCAGGCGCAGAAAGCGACCGGCGAGAAGGATGCCCTGGTGGTGATGTCCGGCCGGCTGAAGGGGCTGCCGCTGGTGGCGGCGGCCTTCGAGTTCGGCTTCATGGGCGGCTCCATGGGTTCGGTGGTGGGCGAGCGTTTCGTGCGCGGCGCCAACATCTGCCTGGAGCGGCGCATCCCGCTGGTGTGCTTTTCGGCGAGCGGCGGCGCGCGCATGCAGGAAGCGCTGGTGTCGTTGATGCAGATGGCCAAGACCAGCGCCGCGCTGGCGCGGCTGAGCAAGGAAGGCATTCCCTACATCTCGGTGCTCACCGACCCGACCATGGGCGGCGTATCGGCGAGTTTCGCCATGCTCGGCGACATCAATGCCGCCGAACCCAACGCGCTGATCGGCTTCGCCGGGCCGCGCGTCATCGAGCAGACGGTGCGGGAAAAGCTGCCGGAAGGTTTCCAGCGCAGCGAGTTCCTGGTCGATCACGGCGCCATCGATCTCATCATCGACCGCCGTCACATGCGCGACAAGGTCCACAGCCTGCTCGCCATGCTCACCGGCGCGCCGGGCTGACCCGGTTGATTCCGGCGCGCTTGCGTTTGCCCGTATCGTCCCTGCTTTTCCGCTGAGCGCTCCGGTGTCGCCGCGTCGCCTGGATGAATGGTTGGCGTGGATCGAGCGGCTCCATCCGCGCGAGATCGAGCTCGGCCTCGAGCGCGTGCGCCGGGTGGCGGATGCGCTCGGCGTCGGCCACAGCCTGCCCTGTCCGGTGGTGACGGTGGCGGGGACCAACGGCAAGGGTTCTTCCGTGGCCATGCTCGAATCGGTCTACGCCGCCGCCGGCTATCGCACGACGAGTTATACCTCTCCCCATCTGCTGCGCTACAACGAGCGCGTGCGCATCGATGCCCGCGCGGTCGATGACGATGCGCTGTGCGCCGCTTTCGAGCGTATCGAGCGGGCACGCGGCGAGGTCAGCCTGAGTTACTTCGAATACGGCACGCTGGCGGCGCTCGATCTGTTCCGGCGGGCGGCGCCCGATGTAGCCATTCTCGAAGTCGGCATGGGCGGCCGGCTCGATGCGGTCAACATCATCGATAACGATGTGTCGCTGGTGACGCCGATCGGTCTCGACCACGTCGATTGGCTGGGCGTCACTCGCGCCGACATCGCGCGCGAGAAAGCGGGGATTTTCCGCCGCGATCGCCCCGCCGTATGCACGGATCGCGACGTTCCCGCCACGCTGCCTGCCGCCGCGCAGGCGCTGGATGCGCCGCTCTATCTCATCGGCAGGGATTACGATTGCCATCTCGACGATGCGCGTTCCGGCGTCTGGTCCTGGCGCGGGCCACGCGGTGAGCGGACGGGGTTGCCGCCGCTCACCCTCGCCGGCGCGTTCCAGCGTGACAACGCCGCGGGCGTGCTGATGGCGATCGAACTGCTCGCCGGGCGCCTGCCGGTGTCGCCCGAACGAGTGGTGGAGGGTCTGGCGGCGGCGCGCGTGGCCGGCCGCTACCAGCGCTGCGTCGGGCCAGTGTCGATCATGGCGCCGATCAGGGTGTCAGTCATTCTCGACGTCGCCCACAACGAGGACAGCTCCCGCGTGCTGGCGGCGACGCTGGCGGCAGAGCCGGTGGCGGGCGTGACGCGGATGGTATTCGGCGCGCTCGGCGACAAGGATATCGATGCCATGGTGTCGGTATTGGCCGCGCCGGACAGCGTCTGGTATGTGGCGGCGCCCCGTGCCGCCCGCGCGGCCCCCGCCGAACGCATCGCCGCCGCGCTGGCGGCGCGGGTACCGGAGCTGCCGGTGCGGATCTGCGCCGACGTTGCTGCCGCTTACCTGCGCGCCGCGGGCGAAGCGGCGCCCGGCGACCGCATCGTGGTCTGCGGTTCCTTCTACACGGTGGGAGAAGTCATGCCGCTCGTTGTCGCTGAGACAGTGCAGGCGAACCCGCGGCCGACTTGATACAATCTCCGCCCATGAGCGAACAGATGCCCAGAGATCGCAGGCAGCGTCTCTTCCACCGGCTGGTCGGTGCGCTGGTGCTGGTGGCGCTGGCGGTCATTGTACTGCCGATGATTCTGGATTTTCGCGTCGATTACGATACCGCGATCACCCGCAGCAATATCCCCGAGCGTCCCGCCGGACTGCGCATGGAGGAAATTCCCCTGCAGGCGCCGAGCAGATCGACCGGTCCCAGTGCTTCGAGCGGGCCGGCGTCGTCGGTGACTCATGAGGCGCAGGCCGCGGCGGCGGACGTGGGCGAGGACGAGCAAGCGGCGGTGCAGCCGCCTGCGGCGCCGGCCAAAGGCTGGGTGGTACGCGTCGGCAGTTTTTCCAGCGCGGAAAATGCCCGTGCCCTGCGTGACCAGCTGCGAGCGAAAGGCTATACCGCCTTCGTCGATCAAGTGCAGATCGACGGCAAGACCATGTCGCGCGTACACGTGGGGCCGGAGGCCCAGCGCGAGCGCGGCGAAGCGCTGCGCGACCGCATTGCCGGCGAGATGAACCTCAAGGCCATCGTCGTCGCCTACGAATAGCTGGCGCGACCGCGTGGCGTCATGGAAATGATAAAATACCGGAGACTGAAGGCATGACGTGGCTCGATATCGCCATTCTCGCGATCCTGGCGCTGTCGGCGATCTTCGGACTCGTCCGCGGCTTCATTAAGGAAATGCTGTCGCTGGTCGTCTGGGTCCTGTCGTTCTGGGTGGCGTTCCGTTACAAGTCCACGGTGGCGGTTTACCTTGAGAACTACATCGAATATGAGAACGCGCGCTTGGTGGCGGCGTTCGTGTTGCTGTTCCTGGTCGTGGTGCTCGTCGGCATGGTGGTGAGCGGACTGCTGGTGAGAGTCGCGCGTTCGAGCGGCATCACCGGGCCGGATCGCACGCTGGGCGCGCTCTTCGGTCTGCTGCGCGGCGTGCTGGTGGTGACCTTGCTGGTGCTGGTGACCGGGATCACGCCGCTTTCCGACTCGCAGGCATGGGCCGATTCGGGCCTGATGAATTATTTCGAGACCCTCGCGGACTGGGCCAGTGAGGCAGTGCGCAGAGGAACGGGTGTGGACATTCCGGTGCCGGGCGCGGAGACGTCGCCGCGGGCGCCTAGCGGGGGATAGCGAATGTGCGGGATCATCGGCGCGGTGCGCCGCAGTAATGTCAATCAATCCCTCTACGACGGACTGACCGTGCTGCAGCATCGCGGGCAGGATGCCGCCGGCATCATGACCTGCGAGGGCACCAAGCTCTATCTGCGCAAGGACAACGGCCTGGTGCGCGACGTGTTCGACACTGCGGACATGATCAACCTGCCCGGCAATTACGGCATCGGCCATTGCCGCTATCCGACCGCGGGCTGTTCCTCGCCCTCCGAAGCGCAGCCGTTCTACGTCAATTCGCCCTACGGCATCGCGCTCAGCCACAACGGCAATCTGACCAATGCGGAAAAGCTCAAGGACGATCTGTTCCGCGAGGATAAGCGCCACATCAACACCGAGTCGGACTCCGAGATTCTGCTCAACATCTTCGCTCACGAACTGCAGCAGAGCGGCAAGATGCACATCGACGAGAACGACATCTTCAAGGCGGTGGCCGGCGTGCACCGGCGCTGCCGCGGCGGCTATGCCGCGGTGGCGATGATCACCGGCTACGGCATCGTCGGCTTCCGCGATCCCTACGGCATACGCCCGGTGGTGTTCGGCAAGCGTGAAAGCGAGCAGGGCACGGAATACATGATCGCGTCCGAGAGCGTGGCGCTCGACGCGCTCGATTTCAAACTGGTGCGCGATATCCAGCCCGGCGAGGCGGTTTTCATCACCGTCGACGGCGAACTCTATACGCGGCAATGCGCGGAGAACCCGGTGCTTTCGCCCTGCATCTTCGAGCACGTCTATCTGGCGCGCCCGGATTCGGTGCTCGACGACATCTACGTCTACAAGGCGCGGCTGCGCATGGGCGAACATCTCGCCGGCAAGATCCAGCGCGATTTCGGCGGGCATGACATCGATGTCGTCATCCCCATCCCCGACACCAGCCGCACGGCGGCGATGGCGCTCGCCACCGAACTCGGCGTGCACTATCGCGAGGGCTTCATCAAGAACCGCTACATCGGCCGTACCTTCATCATGCCCGGGCAGCAGATGCGCAAGCGCTCGGTGCGGCAGAAGCTCAACGCCATCGATCTGGAATTCAAGGGCAAGAGCGTGCTGCTGGTGGACGATTCGGTCGTGCGCGGCACCACCTCGCAGGAGATCATCCGCATGGCGCGCGACGCCGGCGCGCGCAAGGTCTATTTCGCTTCGGCCGCGCCGCCGGTGCGCTATCCCAACGTCTACGGCATCGACATGCCGGCCGCGCACGAACTGATCGCGCACAATCGCGATGATGATGAGGTGGCGCGCATCATCGGCGCCGATCGCATGATCTACCAGGATCTCGACGATCTGATCATCGCGGTCGGCAAGGGCAACACGCACATCGAGCGCTTCGACACCTCCTGCTTCGACGGCGAGTATGTCACCGGCGACGTGACGCGCGCCTACCTCGATGCGCTCGCCGCGAGCCGCGATGACGACAGCAAGAGTCGGCGCGGCGGCGCCGGCAACGGCGTACGGGGTCTGTGATCGGGACGGTCGGATGCGGCGCGCGCACGCCGCGGAACAGCAGCGGAGGATGTGATGTCATCAGATGACGCCGACGATTACGGCCGCGCTACCCACGGCGTGCGCGCGGGACAGGAGCGCACCGCGCAGGGCGAGCAGTCGGAACCGATCTTCACCACGTCGAGTTTCGTGTTTCCGAGCGCCGCCCAGGCCGCCGCGCGTTTCTCCGGCGCCGAGCCCGGCAACGTCTATTCGCGTTTCACCAATCCCACCGTGCAGACTTTCGAGCGGCGCCTCGCCGCGCTCGAGGGCGCCGAGCGCTGCATCGCGACGTCTTCGGGCATGTCGGCGATCCTGGCGGTATGCATGGCGGTGCTCAGGCACGGCGACCACGTCGTCTGCGCGCACGGCGTGTTCGGCAACACCGCCGTGCTGTTCACCAATTATCTGGCCCGCTTCGGCATCGATTGCAGCTTCGTGCCGCTGACCGACCTCGCGGCGTGGCGGGCGGCGCTGCGTCCCAATACGCGCATGCTCTTCGCCGAGACGCCGGCCAATCCGCTGGCCCAGATCGCCGACCTCGCCGGCCTTGCCGACATCGCGCATGGCCACGGTAGCCTGCTGGTGGTCGACAACACCGTCTGCACGGCGAGCCTGCAGCAGCCGCTCAGGCATGGCGCCGACATCGTCGTGCTGTCGGCGACCAAGTACATCGACGGGCAGGGACGCTGTGTCGGCGGTGCGGTGGCCGGCAGCGCGGCGCTCGTCGGCGCCGACGTGATGAGCGTGTTGCGTACCGGCGGGATGTGCCTCAGTCCGTTCAATGCCTGGGTATTCCTCAAGGGGCTGGAAACGCTGCGCATCCGCATGCAGGCGCACAGCGCCGCGGCGCTGGAGCTGGCGCTGTGGCTGCAGCAGCAGCCGGCGGTGCGCGCCGTCTATCATTCCGCTCTGCCCGATCATCCGCAGCGTGCGCTGTTCGAGCGGCAGCAGGAAGGCGGCAGCGGTCTGATCGCCTTCGATCTCGACGGCGGGCGCGCCGAGGCCTGGCGTTTCATCGACGCCATGCGGCTGATTTCCATCACCGCCAATCTCGGCGACGCCAAGACCACCATCACCCACCCGGCGAGCACCACGCACGGCCGGCTCAGCGCCGAGGCGCGCGCCGCCGCCGGCATCAGTGAGGGTCTGGTCCGTATCGCGGTCGGATTGGAAGACGTCGCCGATCTGCGCCGCGATCTGCAGCGGGGATTCGCCGCGGTGTGAGCACGGCGCGCGCGGTACTGCTTGCCGTGTATCGCCAGGCATTGGCTGCCGTCGAGGGCGGTCGGCTGGTGCGGCAGGCGCTCGCGGCGCATCCCCTTGATGTCAATGGCGAGGTACGCCTGGTGGCGGTCGGCAAGGCGGCGCTGGCGATGGCGCGCGGCGCCCATGACGCGCTCGGCGACCGCGTGAGCGGCGCGCTCATCATCACCAAGTACGGCTACCTCGACGATGCGCCGCCGCCATGGGCGACGGTGCTGGAATCGGCGCATCCGCTGCCCGATGCGGCCAGCCTGCGCGCCGGTGAAGCCCTGCTCGATTTCGTTGCCGCCACGCCTGCGCATCAGACGCTGCTGTTCCTGCTTTCGGGTGGCGCTTCGGCGCTGGTCGAGGCGCCGCGCGCGGGCGTGGCGTTCGCGGACCTGCAGCGTGCGCACCGCTGGCTGCTCGGCTCGGGTCTCGCCATCGATGCGGTCAACCAGGTGCGGATGCGCCTGTCGCGCATCAAGGGCGGCGGTCTGCGGCAGGCGCTGGCGCCCGGCGCACGCGTGCGCCAGATTCTCTTGTCCGACGTACCGGGCGATGACGCCGGCGTGATCGG
>CAYLYS010000032.1:0-7359 GCA_964388175.1 uncultured Chromatiales bacterium
TGCGCCTGGACGAGGTAGCCGAGATAGCCGATGATCGCGCCCGCAATCAGTCCGCCGCTCAGCCACAGCCAGCTGTTCCGCTGGCCGGATGAGGAACGCCGTTTGCGTTTGTTCGTGCGCTTGTAGTCCCGCGCCATGATTTACATGAGTTCCGGCGCGGATACGCCGAGCAGGGCGAGGCCGTCCGCCAGCACCTGGCGGGTGGCGACGATCAGCGTCAGGCGCGCATCGCGCAGCGCCTCGTCCTCGACGATGAACTGGTGCGCGTTGTAATAGACGTGGAAGTCGTTGGCGAGCTCACGCAGGAAGTAGGCGAGCTGGTGCGGCTCGTGGGCGGACGCCGCCAGTTCCAGCGTCTCGGGATAGAGGCCGAGACGCGCGACCAGCTGCTGTTCCTGCGGCTCGTTCAGCAGACGCAGTCCTTCCAGTCCCCGCGCCTGGTTCCAGCGCAGGTTCTTCTCTTCCATCTGTCGCAGCACGCTGCATACGCGCGCATGCGCGTACTGCACGTAGTACACCGGATTCTCCGTGCTCTGCGCCAGCGCCAGGTCGATGTCGAAGACGAACTCCGAATCGGCCTTGCGCGATACCAGGAAGAAGCGCACGGCGTCGCGGCCGACCCAGTCGATCAGATCGCGGACCGTGACGTAGGAGCCGGCGCGCTTGGAGATCTTCACCTCCTCGCCGCCGCGCATGACGCGCACCATCTTGTGCAGCACGTAATCGGGATAGCCCGGAGGAATGCCGATGTCGAGCGCCTGCAGCCCGGCGCGGACGCGGGCGACGGTGCCGTAATGATCGCTGCCCTGTACGTTGATGGCCCGGCGGAAGCCGCGCTGCCATTTGGTGACGTGATAGGCGACGTCGGGCACGAAATAGGTATAGGTGCCGTCCGATTTGCGCATCACGCGATCCTTGTCGTCACCGTACTCGGTGGTGCGCAGCCACAGCGCGCCCTCGCTTTCGTAGGTTTTGCCGCTGGCGATGAGTCTGTTCACCGTTTCCTCGACCTTGCCGTCGCCGTAGAGGCTGGATTCGAGGAAGTAGACATCGAAGCGTATGCCGAACTTCTGCAGGTCGATGTCCTGTTCACGACGCAGGTAGGCGACGGCGAACCGGCGGATGGATTCCAGGTCGTCGGGCTCGCCGCTCGCTTCCACGGCTTCACCGTCGAGCGCATGCACGGCGCGCTTCGCCAGGAACTCATCGGCGATGTCCTGGATGTAGTCGCCGTTGTAGGCCGCCTCGGGCCAGCGCGCATCGCCAGGCTTGATGCCCTGCGCGCGCGCCTGTACCGACAGCGCCAGATTCTGGATCTGCACGCCGGCGTCGTTGTAGTAGAACTCGCGGCTGACTTCGTAACCCTGGGTCTGCAGCAGGCACGCCAGCGCATCGCCGAGCGCGGCCTGGCGGCCATGGCCGACGTGCAGCGGGCCGGTCGGGTTGGCGGAAACGAATTCGACCTGCACGCGCTGCCCGGCGCCATGCGCGCTGCGGCCGAAGGCGGCGCCGTCGTGCAGGATCTGCGGGATCACGCGCCGGAATGCATCGGCGCTCATGAAAAAATTGATGAAACCGGGGCCGGCGATCTCGACGCGCTCGATGTCGGCGTGCGGCGGCAGCGCGGCGACGATGCGCTCGGCGAGGCGTCGCGGCGCGGTGCCCGCTTTCGCCGCCAGCGTCAGCGCGACGTTGCAGGCGAAGTCGCCGTGACGCTTGTCCTTGCTGCGGTCGATGTGTACGTCGGGCGGCGCTTCCGCGGGCAGCACGTCTGCTTTCTGCAGCTCAAGGATGGTGCCGGTGATGAGCGCGCTCAGCAGCTTCTTCATGGAATCGGGTCCGGATAGGGATGGTTCGGGATCGGAATGGAGCGCTTATTATCGCTGCTCCCGCCATTCTTGCAAATCGCGCCGCGCGGTTTCAGTGTTCGTCTTCAGTGTTCGTCGGTCGGATCGACGTCCAGCGACCAGCGTACCTTCGATGCCGTCGCCTGTCGCTCGCATTCCCGCGTCAGCAGCGTCAGCAGGGCGTGCAGCGCGCCGCGGCGCTCGCACAGCAGCAGCAGTTGGGCGCGATAGCGCCCGGCGCGGCGCTCCATCGGCGCCGGCGCCGGTCCGAGCACCTCCACTTCGTGTTCACTGCCGAGGGCGTGCGCGCGGATCGCGGTGAGGAATGCGCCCGGCGCCTCACGATGTACCGATTCCGCGCGCAGTATCGCCATGCTGCGAAAGGGCGGCAGGCCGGACTGATTGCGTTCCTGCAGCAGGCTCGCCGCAAAGCTGCCGTAACCGCCGCTGAGCAGCGCGCCGAGCAGCGGGTGTTCGGGGTAGCGGGTCTGGATCAATACCTCGCCCTTCTTGTCCGCGCGTCCGGCGCGTCCGGCGACCTGCGTGATCAATTGCCCCATGCGTTCACCGGCGCGGAAGTCGGCGCCGAACAGGCCCTGGTCGGCGTCGAGAATGCCGACCAGGGTGATATTGGGCAGGTCATGGCCCTTGGCCAGCATCTGCGTGCCGAGCAGGATTTGCCGGCGGCCGCTGCGCATGTTCTCCATCAGCGCGTCGAGCGCGCCGCGCCGGCGCGTGCTGTCGCGGTCGATGCGCAGTATCTCGGCGTCGGGAAAGCGTTCGCGCAGGTTTTCCTCCAGGCGCTCGGTGCCCTGTCCGAGCGGGCGCAGATCGCCGCCACCGCACTGCGGGCAGGCGGATGGGACGGCGGCCTGGGTTTCGCAGTGGTGGCAGCGCAGCAGATGGCTGGCGCGGTGCACGATCATGCGCGCGTCGCAGCGTCCGCATGCGGCTACCCAGCCGCAGTGTTCGCACAGCAGCGTCGGCGCGTAACCGCGCCGGTTGAGAAACAGCAGCACCTGATGATCGCGGGCGAGGTGTGTGGCGATGGCGTCGGCGAGCGTGCCCGAAATGCCCTGCCAGCCACGGTCGGCGCGCAGATCGACGAGACGAATGGCGGGAGGGACGGCGCTGCCGGCGCGCCGTGTCAGTGTCAGATGCCGGTAGCGCGACTGCGCGGCATTGTGCATGCTTTCGAGCGCCGGGGTGGCGGAGCCGAGCACGATCGGGATGCCGAGATTGCGCGCTCTCATGATGGCGACATCACGCGCGTGGTAACGCAGCGATTCCTGCTGCTTGTACGAGCTGTCGTGCTCTTCGTCGACGATGATGGCGGCGAGACGCGGCGCCGGCGTGAACACCGCCGAGCGCGTGCCGATGATGATGGGCGCACTGCCGTCGGCGGCGGCTTGCCATGCCGACAGGCGTTCGCCTTCGGCCAGTCCGGAATGCAGCACGGCGAGCGGGCAGTCGAAGCGTGTGCGCACCCGTTCCACCAGCTGCGGTGTCAGGCCGATCTCGGGTACCAGCAGCAGTACCTGTCCGCCGGCGCGGATCATCGCCTCCATGGTGGCGAAATAGACCTCGGTCTTGCCGCTGCCGGTGACGCCGTCGAGCAGAAACACCTGAAAGCCCGGCGCTGCGCCGATGGCCTCCGCCGCGGCGTGCTGCTCGTCGTTGAGCGCCGGGCCGTGGTGAAAGCGTGTCGGCGCCGCGGCGGCCGGTGATGCCGCGATCTGCGCGATTTCCAGCCAGCCTCTGTCGCGCAGCGCGCGCGCGGCGCGCCGCCAGTCGCCGTCATCGCCGCAGCTTGCCTGCAGCGCAGCCACGTCGAGGCCGTCCTCGTGCGCCTGCAGTGTTTGCAGCAGCGCGCGCTGGCGCGGCGCCTTGCCGAGCAGCGCGGGATCGGCAAGACGCCCCGTCGCGGTGAGCCGCCAGCGCGCTGCGCCAGCGCGACGGTTGCCGTCGCTGCGGGTCTGGCGCAGCAGGCCGGGCAGCGCGCCGCAGATCACTTCGCCGGCTGGATGGTGGTAGTACTCCGCGCACCAGCCGAGCAGGGTGAGCAGTTCCGCGGGCAGAGCCGGTGCCGGGTCGAGTACCTCGGCGACGCGTTTCAGCCGATGTGCGGCCAGCTCACTGTGGCCGACCGTGGCCACGAGCACACCGAGCCGGCTGCCGCGGCCGAAGGGTACGCGCAGCCGGCTGCCCGGCGCGGCGGGCGTGGCATCCGCCGGCGGCAGGTAATCGAAGAGCTTGAAAACGGGCGTCGCCACCGCGATCCGCCAGACGGGCGCCGCTGTCTGCTCGCCCTCGGCCTGTGGATAACTTTGTGGATTAGATTCAGTCAAGCGTGTTTCCAGCGTCTGGCCAGCCAGTGCGACTCACGGGGCTTTTGGCGCAGAGATTATTAAATATCTTTATATTCATCATGTTACCGCACCGATTATGGGTGCGCTGGGAAGAACGTCAATCCATTTGAAGTCAAGCGCTGATCGTGCTGAATTGTGCATAAAAAAATATTAAGCACGAAAAAATCAGAGCCTGAAAGCAGATAGCTCGGTTTGTTGCAGTTTGATGGCGGTGTGCTTCCTAAATGGGCTTGACAACCACCAGCAGAATGATTGCAACCAGCAACAGTACCGGCAGCTCGTTCAGCCAGCGGTAGAACACATGGCTGTGCGTATTGGCATCGCGCCTGAATGCGAGCAGCAGCTTGCCGCAATAGACATGGTAGGCGACGAGCACGACAACGAGCAGCAGTTTGATATGGAGCCACATCATGTGCCGATAGACGTCCCAGGCATAGGCAAAGATCAGCCACAGACCGAGAGCGACCGTGAGCACGGCGGCCGGGGTCATGATGCCGAAGTAGAGCTTGCGCTCCATGATCTTGAAACGCTCGCGGCCCGGCGCGTCTTCGCACGTGGCGTGATAAACGAAAAGACGCGGCAGATAGAACAGCCCGGCGAACCAGCTGATCGCGAAAATGAGATGAAATGCCTTGATCCACAGCATAGCGACGTCGTCCACGGTAATGGTGCGGACACTATACTGATCGCTGCGCGTCGTTGCCAACGCGAGCCGTGATCGGTGTTGCCGTGCGTTGCCGGGAGGAGAGCGCGAACGAGCGCTGCGCGCGCCGGTCGGTCAGGCGGATATCATTGCTTGACTTGAGGGTATTCTCACTTTAGATTACATGCCACGGAGCGCAATCATGGATCGCGCTCGATCGGCAATAACAACCATAAATGTACGACCACTTGCGGCTGCCGGCCGCATTTTTTTTTGCGCGGATCACCGCCGCGCAAGGGCCGGCGTCAGGCGCGCTGAAGCAGTGCGTCGGGAACCTGCTGCAATCCATTCACGAGTACGCTGGCATTCAGCCCGTACTGTTTCAGCACGAAGGCGGCGGCTGAGCTGCGTTGCCCGGTCTGGCAATAGCAGATATAGCGCCGCTTCCTGTCCAGCGAACGCGCCGTGCGGTGCAGGGCCGGCATGGGTATATTGATCGCGCCGGCGAGATGAGAGTGTTCGTATTCGGTGGGCAGGCGCACGTCGATCCATGCGCCGCCTTCGTCGATATGCAACCGCGCCTCGTCGACGCTCAGCCACTGCAGGGAAGGCTGTCGCAGCAGCTTGTTGAAATCTTCCTTGGATAGACGCAACAGAATGCCGTCGGTTCTCATCGACACGGTGGCGTTGCGCGGATTGTCCGACAGCAGCGCCGCTTCACCGAAGGTATCGCCCTTGTTGAGTTCGGCAATCTCGATCTGATCTTCGTCATTGTCGGGATTGTGCGCCACCAGCACCGTGCCCTGATCGATCATGTAGAAGTAGTCGCCCTGGTCGCCCTGGCGGATGATGATCTCGCCGGCGCCGGCGAAGATCGGCTCCAGGCGGTGCAGCAGTTCTTCGATGCTGGCCGGGGGCAGGCTGCGGAAGGTGGGTGATTTGATCATGATCTTGAGCCAGTCGGCTTTATCGACCGTGATGATTCTGCCTTCGGCCATGACCACCGATTCTTCCGGCACCGTGATCTGCGCCCAGGTCAGCAGTCGATCGAGCTGGTCGAGATCGATGCGGATGATGGTCGCCGGCGTGGTGGTGACCGTGGTCGTTTCCGGCCGCGTCTGTTCGTCGATGACCGGATGCAGGGCGACGGGGCTGCCGCTGCGGATCAGGCGGGGTGTGCCGCCGATGCGCTGTTCGACGTCTCCCTGCAAAAGATAAATGGACTGGCGCTCGGGCTTGCCCGAGCGCGCGAGCGTGACGCCGGCATCGAGCGATTCGACCACGGACGATGCCAGCAGCTCGGCGATCTGTTCGGGAGGCAGCGAAGAAACGGGCTCGAGATCCCGAACCGCCTTGAGTCCTGCCATCGGTAGCTGCGTACTCACCAGCCTGCCTGGTCCTGTGCTTTCATGAAGAATCTCCGCTGGAGCGGTCCGCCTGCGGCGGACGGGTCCCGGCCTTGTCATCGGCCGGGCGGGAAAATTCTTCACGTACGGCTGCTCATTTGCCGCGCAGCCACAGCCACAGGGTGACCAGCAGCGTCAGCAGCAGGCTGACCAGGATCGAAGTGGTGATGGGGAAGTGGAAACGGAAGCTTTCCCGCTCGATGCTGATGTCACCGGGCAGGCGACCCAGGCCGATTTTTGCCAGCAGCGGCCACAGCAAACCGAGAACAATGAGGGCGCCGCCAAGGACGATGAGCAATCTCTGCATGGGCCGTGGCGGCGCGGGTGGCTTCAGCCCAGTTTGCGTACGCCGTCGGCAGCGCCGAGGAGCAGTACGTCGGCGGGACGCAGGGCGAACAGGCCGTTGGTGACGACGCCGGCGATGTTGTTGATGCGGCGTTCGAGATCGGCGGCATCCAGGATCTGCAGGTTGTGGATGTCGATGATCACGTTGCCGTTGTCGGTGGTGAAGTTCTCCCGCAGCGCCGGGCTGCCGCCGAGTTTCACCAACTGGCGGGCGACGTAGCTGCGCGCCATCGGGATGACTTCGATCGGCAGCGGGAAGGCGCCGAGCACGTCGACGAGCTTGGAGTCGTCGGCGATGCAGACGAAGCGCGCACTGGCCGCGGCGACGATCTTCTCCCGCGTCAGCGCGCCGCCGCCGCCCTTGATGAGCTGGAGATAGCTGTTGCTCTCGTCGGCGCCGTCGACGTACAGCGGAATATCGCCGACCGAGTTCAGGTCGTACACCGCAATGCCGTGCGATTTCAGCCGGGTGGCCGAGGCTTCCGAACTCGCGACCGTGCCGTCTATGCGGTTCTTGATCCGCGCCAGGGCATCGATGAAATAGTTGGCGGTGGAGCCGGTGCCGATGCCGACCACCGCGCCGGCTTCCACGTATTCCAGCGCCGCTTCGGCCGCCTGTTTCTTCTGTTCGTCGCGTGTCATACCGCTTCCTCTATAGGATGGTCCTGCCCCGATCATACCGAGCCGGGGCGGCGATGTCATTGGGGTGCGGCGGGGTTCGCTGGCGGCGGTACCGCCTGATCACTGAC
>CAYLYS010000032.1:7459-26662 GCA_964388175.1 uncultured Chromatiales bacterium
CACTGACAGTCGCCGTTTGTGGTCAGCGTCGGCGGGATCTCCCCTCCAAAACCGGGAGCCCCTGCGCGCCAATGGTTTCTCCGAGCAGGGCCTGCCGAAGCCTGTGAATGTTCGTTGGATCATCGTTGCTCCACTACTGACTGGCACTGATTGTCTGGCACGGCTTGCCTGATATCAGCGGTTGGTGTCGCTGCGCTAGGCAGCGGCGGAGCGAATTGATAACGTATGCGCCATGCCAAGCAAATACATCAACAGAATTCTCAAGGCGCGCGTCTACGATGTAGCGCGCGAGACGCCGCTCGATCACATGCCGGCGCTGTCGGCGCGGCTGGACAATACCGTCATGCTGAAGCGGGAAGATCTCCAGCCGGTGTTCTCCTTCAAGCTGCGCGGCGCGTACAACAAGATCTTCAACCTGCCGGCGGAGATCCGCCGCAAGGGCGTGATCGCGGCATCGGCCGGCAATCATGCCCAGGGCGTGGCGCTGGCGGCGTCGCGTCTCGGCATCAAGGCGCTCATCGTCATGCCGGCGACCACGCCCGCGATCAAAGTGGCCGCCGTGCGCGCGCTCGGTGCGGCCATCGTGCTGCACGGCGATGCGTTTGACGAAGCCGGCGAGCATGCGCGCCGGCTCGCCGAAGAGCGCGGGCTGTGCTTCATTCATCCTTACGACGATCCGGAGGTGATCGCCGGCCAGGGCACTGTCGCCATGGAGATACTGCGTCGCGACCCCGACAGCGTTCACGCCATCTTCGTGCCGGTCGGCGGCGGCGGCCTGATCGCCGGCATCGCCGCCTATACCAAGGGGCTGTACCCGCATATCAAGGTGATCGGCGTCGAGCCGGAAGAGGCGGCCAGTATGTATCAGGCGCTTGCCCACGGCCGTCGCGTGACGCTCGACCAGGTCGGCATCTTCGCCGATGGTGTCGCGGTGCGTCAGGTCGGCAAGGAGCCGTTCCGCATTGCCCGCCAGTGCGTGGACGAGGTCGTGCTGGTATCCACCGACGAGATCTGCGCCGCCATCAAGGACATCTTCGACGACACCCGCTCGATCGCCGAGCCCGCCGGCGCGCTCGGCGTCGCCGGACTGAAGAAGTATGTGGAGCGTACCGGCCTGACCGGACAGCGCCTGATCGCCATCGACAGCGGCGCCAATATCAATTTCGACCGCCTCCGCCATGTCTCCGAACGCGCCGAGCTGGGTGAGAACCGGGAGGCGCTGCTTGCCGTCACCATTCCCGAAAAGCCGGGCAGCTTTCTGACTTTCTGCCGTCTCATCGGCAAGCGCAGCATCACCGAGTTCAATTATCGCTACGCCGATGCGGAGCGCGCCCATGTCTTCGCCGGCATCGAGCTGCGGCGAGGAGTGGAGGAGAAGAACGAGCTGATCGCCCTGCTCGGCGACAAGGGTTATACCGTCGTCGATCTGAGCGACAACGAAATGGCCAAGCTGCATGTGCGCCATATGGTGGGTGGCCATGCCGACGGCGCCGGCGATGAAACGCTTTACCGTTTTCAGTTTCCGGAACGTCCCGGTGCGCTGCTCGGCTTCCTCGCGGGCATAGGGCGGCGCTGGAACATCAGCCTGTTCCACTATCGCAATCACGGTGCCGCCTATGGTCGGGTGCTGGTCGGGATACAGATCGTGCCGGGCGATAAGGAAGAGCTGCGCTCCTATCTGGACAGCCTCGGCTACGACTACTGCGAAGAGAGTGGAAATCCTGCTTACGAATTGTTTCTAGGGAAAAATTAATCAGTCCCCAGGCTGGTTCTGCAGACGCGAAAAGGCCCGCTTTAGCGGGCCTTTTCGTATGGTGCCGGGGGAAGCGGGTCCGGTATCGGGACCCGCACTGCTTACCCCGTTGGCTCTACTGCGAGTACTGCGATTACCGCTTCTTGACGGAAGCTTTCTTCTTCGCAGTGGTCTTCTTCTTCGCAGCAGCTTTCTTCTTCACACCGGCCTTCTTCTTCGGTGCTGCTTTCTTCTTCACGGCAGCCTTTTTCTTCGGAGCCGCTTTCTTCTTCGTCGTTGCCTTCTTCTTCGTTACCGCTTTCTTCGTACCGACTTTCTTCTTCGTTACCGCTTTCTTCTTCACTGCCGTTTTCTTCTTAGTGGCCATTAGTTGTCCTCCAAGTGTTGAAAAGCAAATGTAGTATAAACATCTTTGCACATATTGCTAGTATCCCGTGCAAATTTTCCATTCGAGTGTGTATCGACGCGCTGAGCGCAATCTTGAATTTTCTGCGCTCATTCTCCATTGCCGCGACATTCGCGCATGAGTTCGGCGCCGCGATTGCGCGGCGCGCGAGCCTTGCCGGTCTTGTCATCGAATGCAGGAAACCGCTTGAAAATAGCTGTTTCCGCCAAGTACGCGAGAGGTCGGTGATGATGCGGCGGGCGCGCTTCAGCGCGAGCGCCGGTCAGCGAGAGATAGGATGAAATTCCACTCTTCAGCGCTGACGGGGGTGACCGACAGGCGATTGCCCCGACGCAGGATGAGCATGTCGGACAGCGCTTCGTGGGTGCGCAGCTCCTGCAGGCCGATCTCGGGCTCGAAGGCGCGCTCGTACTGCACGTCGACCATGAACCAGCGCGGCGCATCGACCGTCGCACGCGGATCATAGTAAGGACTCGCCGGGTTCAGGGCGGACGGGTCGGGATAGGCTTCGCGCACGATGCGCACGATGCCGGCGATGCCGGGCACGGCGCAGCTCGAATGATAAAAAAAGGCGAGATCCCCCGCGCGCATCGCGCACAGATGGTTGCGCGCCTGGTAGTTGCGCACGCCGTCCCAGGGTTCTCTGCCTCCCGGCCGCGCCCGCAGATGCGCGAGGGAAAAGGTCGTCGGTTCGGATTTGAGCAGCCAGTGGTTCATCGGCGATTTCCTGAAATAGTTGGGGGAACAGACAAGGGAACAGGCAGAGAAACAGGCTAGGGGGTATTTGCGGGAGTGCGCGAGCGGAAGATGTGCGCGCCCCGTTCCGTCAGGCAGCCGTCCAGCGGGACATCCCAGGGTTCGGCCTGCAGCGTGGTGATGTGTTGAAAGGCATAAGCCACGCCGTAGAGCGCCGGGCGCCGCCAGTGCCGGCGATGGCGGAGACAGGCAAGGCTGCGATCGTAGTAGCCGCCGCCCATGCCGAGCCGGTTGCCGCTGTCGTCGAAAGCCAGCAGTGGCAGCAGAACCAGATCGAGCTCGTTCGCCGGTACGCGCGCCCGCGCGCCGAGCGCGGGTTCGCCAATGCCGAAATGATTGAGCACCAGCCTGTCTCCCGGTCGATAGGGCATGAACCACAGGCGCGCGGCGCGCAGCGAATCGAGTACGGGGAGGTAGCACTCTCTGCCGAGCGCGCTGGCGTAGGCGAGCAAGGGGAGGATGTCGATCTCACCGTCGGCGGGCAGATAGAAAGCGATGCGCCGGCGCCGGTGCAGGATGCCGCTGCGCAGTGCGCTGCGCACCAGTGCCCGGGCGGCGAGGCGCCGCTGTTCCTCGTCGATGGCGCGTCGCTGTGCACGCAACTGCCGGCGGAGGTTTGCCCGTGACGCCGACATTCAGGGAGACGGAAGGGGGTGTAAAAAGGGGGTATCCTCCGCAGACGCCGTCGTGAACCTTGGCCCTTGAACCAAAGGTTCAGGTGGAGACAACGGTAACGTCGCAGGCTTTCCGCAGTACGCGGACATGCGCAAAGACGTCAGCACTCTGCCCCCAGGGCGGTTGAATAGGCTCAAGAGTAGTTCGGGTCCACTAACTTGCGCCGCAGGGGATACCCTGGACCATGATCGGGCGCTTTGCCCTAGAAATCAATCGTTCCGTGCCGGCTTTTGTCGAGGAGCTGCTGCATGCGTGCCTGCAGGCCGGTGAGACGCGGCAGAACTTCGCTATCGATTTGCCTGCTCTGGTTTTTTTCTTTCAGCAGCTCGTTGGCGATATTGAGGCCGGCCATCACCGAAATGCGATCGAGACCGATGACCTTGCCGGTATCGCGCACCTCGCGCATGCGTTCGCTCAGGTAGCGGGCGGACAACAGCAGGGCGTCGCGCTCTTCCTGCGGGCAGGCGATGAGGAATTCCTTGTCGAGGATCTGTACCGTGACGGGCGCCACGTTGGCGGAGTTCGGTTTCACAGCTCGGTTTCTAGCACTTTGAGGCGGGAGATCATGGTTTCTATTTGCCGCCGGGAGAATTCGTTGTTTTCATGCAGGCGCGTCTGTCTGGCTTCCATCTGTGCCTGTCTGGCGCACAGTTCGTCGTTTTCCCGCTGCAGCTGTTCGCACAGGGCGATGAGCTCCTCGATCTGCGTCGCCAGCAGGTCGAGATCGAATTTCTCGGTGGCGTTGATGTGCTTGGATGTCATGCCGCCAACTATAGTGCCGCGCTCTTTCACGGTCAACGGGAGACGCCGGATTCGTCGACGCGAACACAGGTGCTGCTCGGGGCGTCGCCCGTCGTCGGCCTTTTCTTTGTATCATTGAGCACAGGCGGCGCAGCCGATGGCGCCGAGGAGAGAGCGATCGATGGATACTGCTGTACTCGACCAGGCATTCCGCAGATTGGGCGCGGCTGACAGCGCGGCGGAGAATCACGGTATTCTGTGCGGACTGCTGTGCGCGCAAGGGCACGTGGCGCAGCCCGACTGGCTGACCTTGATGCGCCAGCTCGCGGCGCCCGACGATGGATATGCCGAGCATGCGGGGCTGGATGCGTCGGCGGCGGATCAGGCCGCGGTCTCGGCGCTGTACGAAGAAACGCTGAGCCGGCTGCGCGAGGCCGACAGCCTGTTCGAACCGCTGCTGCCCGATGACGACGAACCGCTCCCGATCCGCTCGGCGGCGATGGCGCAGTGGTGCGGCGGCTTTCTATATGGACTGGGCGCCGGCGGCGTGCGTGATTTTTCCGTGCTGCCGGAGGACGTGCGCGAGATCGCCGGCGACATCGCGGAGATCTCGCGGGCCGGCACGGACGGGGGCGAGAGCGAGGAAGACGAAGCCGCTTACGCCGAAATCGTGGAGTATCTGCGCGCCGGCGTCACGCTGGTGTTCGAGATCCTCGAGTCCGAACGCAGCGGTCCGCAAGTCGACCGCACCATACACTGATCATCGAGCCATAAAGCACGGAGCAGGCATGTCTTCATCTCGCATGGGTGCATTGAAGCAGTATCAGCGCCGGCGCCGGCGTCTGATGCAGATGATGGGCAAGGGCGGCATCGCCGTTCTGCCCACCGCCGCGGTGGCGCTGCGCAATCGCGAC
This sequence comes from uncultured Chromatiales bacterium, assembly GCA_964388175.1. Lineage (GTDB taxonomy): Bacteria > Pseudomonadota > Gammaproteobacteria > SZUA-140 > SZUA-140 > JAITWN01. The sequence goes on from CAYLYS010000032.1 coordinate 12,705, forward strand.
GTCGAATATCCCTACCGGCACGACAGCGATTTCCATTACCTGACCGGGTTCGAAGAGCCCCATGCCGTCATGGTGCTGGTGCCCGGGCGTCCCGAAGGAGAGTTCATTCTGTTCTGCCGTGAGCGCGATCTGCAGATGGAGCTGTGGAACGGCCGGCGCGTGGGGCTCGCGGGCGCGCAGGCGGATTACGGCGTGGACACGGCCTGCGCCATCGGCACGCTCGACGACATTCTGCCGGGGCTGCTCGAGAATCGCGACAAGGTCTATTACACCATGGGCAGCGATCCCGAGTTCGATCAGCGCATCACGCACTGGCTGAAACGGATACGGCGCAAGTCCCGCACCGGGGTGCATCCGCCGGTGGAGATCGTGTCGCTGGAGCATCTGGTGCATGAGATGCGCTTGTTCAAGGGACCGGAAGAACTCGCGCTGATGCGCAAGGCGGCTGATATTTCCGCCGACGCCCACAGCCGGGCGATGGCCGTGTGCCGTCCCGGCATGACCGAATACCAGCTCGAAGCCGAGCTGTTGCACGAATTCGTCTCCCGGGGCGCGCGCAGCCCGGCCTATCCGTCCATCGTCGGCGGTGGCGCCAATGCCTGCATCCTCCACTACACCGATAATGAGGACGTGCTGAAGGACGGCGATCTGGTGCTGATCGACGCCGGCGCCGAATACCGCGGCTACGCCGCCGACATCACCCGCACCTTCCCGGTCAACGGGCGTTTCAGCGACGCGCAGCGCGCTGTCTATGAGTGGGTGCTCGAGGCGCAGCGGGCCGCCATCGCCAAGGTGCGTCCGGGCAATCACTGGAACGATCCGCACGATGCCGCGGTGCGCGTGCTGACGCGCGGCCTGATCGATCTCGGGCTGCTCAAGGGTGATCTGCGCAGCCTGATCAAGAGTGGAGCCTACCGGCGCTTCTTCATGCACCGCACCGGGCACTGGCTGGGCATGGATGTGCACGACGTCGGCGACTACAAGATCGGCGACAGCTGGCGCCTGCTCGAACCGGGCATGGTGCTGACGGTCGAGCCCGGCCTTTACATCGGTGCCGGCGGCAAAGGCGTCGCCAAGCGCTGGCGGAACATCGGCATTCGCATCGAGGACGATGTCGCCGTGACGCGCACCGGCAACGAAGTGCTGACCCACGCTGTGCCGAAGAGCGTCGCCGGGATCGAAGCGCTCATGGCCGGCGGCGGCAAGGCGTGACGACGGAGGCATTCGATGTCGTGATCGTGGGCGCCGGCCCGGCCGGCGCCAGCCTTGCCTGTGCGCTGGGTACCCTGCCGCTGCGCGTCGCTCTCATCGAGGCAGTGCCTTTCGCCGCGCCCGCCCGATCCAGCTATGACGATCGCTCGCTCGCGCTCAACTGGGGCGCGCGGCGCGTGTTCGAAAGCATCGATCTCTGGCGCGAGATCGCCGCCGAAGCCACGCCCATCCGCGAAATCCAGGTTTCGGATCGCGGGCACTGCGGCGCCGCGCGCATGAGCGCCGCGACCTGCGGCGTGGATGCATTCGGCTACGTGGTGGAGAACCGCATGCTCGGCCGTGCGTTCGCCGCCCGGCTGCCGCAGATCACCAACGTCGAGCTGATCTGTCCGGCGCGCCTGCTGGCGATGACGGCGAGCCCCGACGCCGTGCATCTGCGGGTGAGCGATGAGGGAGGCGAGCGCGCGCTCAGCGCGCGCCTGATAGTCGGCGCCGACGGCGCGCAGTCGGCGGTGCGCCGTTACGGCGGCATCGACGCCGAGCATATGGACTATGGACAGCATGCCGTGATCGCCAATGTCAGCACCGAGATCGCGCACGGCAACCGCGCCTGGGAACGTTTTACCGCCGAGGGACCGCTGGCCTTGCTGCCGATGAGCGCCAACCGCTGCGCGCTGGTATGGACGGTGCGTGAAGAGGACAGCCAGCGCCTGCTTGCGCTGCCCGATGCCGAGTTTCTGACCGCGCTGCAGGCGCGCTTCGGCAATCGCCTCGGCCGTTTCCTGCGCGTCGGTGCGCGCAGTGCCTATCCCTTGGCACTGGTGCGGGCGCGCAGCTACGTCGGTGAGCGCATGGCCTTGATCGGCAATGCCGCGCACACGCTGCATCCGGTCGCCGGCCAGGGCTTCAATCTGGGGCTGCGCGACGTCGCGGTGCTCGCCGAACTCATCGGCGATGACTGCGCGCGCGGACAGGATCCGGGCGCCGATCGCTTGCTGCGGCACTATCAGCGCAGCCGTCTGCGCGATCAGCAGCGCACGGTCGCCTTTACCGACGGCTTGGTCCGAGTATTCGCCAGCGATTTCGCGCCGCTGGTGGTCGCGCGCAATCTCGGCATGGTCGTGCTCGATCGCGTACCGCCGCTCAAGCGCGTGCTGATGCGCCACGCCATGGGGCTTGCCGGCCGTTTGCCGCGCCTGGCGCGCGGGTTGCCGCTGTGAAGAATGCGGTGAAGACATGACGGAGCGCAGCGCCATGGTCATCGACGTTGCCATCGTCGGCGCCGGCGTGGCCGGCGCGACGCTGGCGGCGCTGCTGGCGCGCAGGAATCTGCGCGTGGCGCTGATCGATGCGGCGCCGCCGGTGCTGGACTGGCCGCCCGGTTCGACCGATCTGCGCGTGCTGGCGTTGACCGCCGCTTCGGAGCGCATCCTCGCCGCCATCGGTGTCTGGCCGCGCCTGGTCGAACTCGGCGTCAGCCCGTTCCGTGAGATGCGGGTGTGGGACGCGTCCGGTGCCGGAGAGATTCCGCAAGGGATTCCCCAAGAGATTCCCCAAGAGATTCCCCAAGAGATTCAAGGGAGAATTCAAGGAGAGATCCATTTCGACAGCGCCGATCTCGGTGAAGCGCGCCTTGGGCACATCGTCGAAAACCGCGTCGTCGTGCGCGCCCTGCTCGAAAGCCTGCGCGGCGCCGACGGCGTATACGTGCATCACTCGCTGGGCCTGGAGGCGCTCGTCCAGGGCGACGACGATGTCTGTCTGCGGCTCACCGACGGCGCGACGATCCGCGCGCGTCTGGTCATCGGCGCCGACGGCGCGAATTCCAGAGTGCGCATGCTCGGCGGGCTCGAAGCGCGTGGCTGGGATTACGATCAGCATGCGCTGGTGGCGGCCGTCGCCACCGAAGAGCCGCACCGCGAGACCGCCTGGCAGCGTTTCCTGCCCGACGGCCCGCTCGCGTTTCTGCCGTTGCGCGATGGCCGCTGCTCCATCGTCTGGTCGACGAGTCCCGCGCATGTCGAAGCGCTGCTCGCCGCCGACGAAGCCGCCTTCACGGCGGAGTTGACCGCGGCTTTCGCCGCGCGCCTTGGCCGGGTGACCGCATGCGGTCCGCGCGCGGCTTTTCCGCTGCGTCTGCAGTACGCGCCGCGCTATGCTGCCGCACGCCTGGCGCTGATCGGCGATGCCGCGCATGCCATTCATCCGCTCGCGGGGCAGGGCGCCAACCTTGGTTTGCTCGATGCGGCGGCGCTGGCCGAAGTCATCGGTGACGCGGCGGCCGCCGGGCGCGATATCGGCGGCAGCGCCGTGCTGCGGCGCTATGAACGCTGGCGCAAGAGCGACAACCTGGCGACGATGATGGCGATGGACGGTTTCAAGCGCCTGTTCGGCGCCCGTTCGATGCCGCTGCGCTGGGCGCGCAACGCCGGTCTGAATCTCACCGATGCCGCGGCGCCGGTGAAAAACACGATCATGCAGTACGCGATGGGGCTGCGCGGCGATTTGCCGCGGATAGCGCGCGGCATGCGCGTGTGATGCGGCGTAACCGAATTCGTAAGCGATTCAGAAATTCAGCTACAGCTACCTAATAGATACTTGATGCCATGATCCCTTCCCGTTTTCTCGCCATGTTTTTCGCGCTGCTCGTGCTGTTCGTCGGTCTGCTGTGGCCGGAATCGGCGGTGCGCCTGAGCGGTTTCTTCGCCGCTGCCGCCGTGCTCGGCAAGCCCGCACTCGATGCGGCGCTGTGCCTGTTTTTCTTCGCCGCGGCGCTGCAGCTGCGCGTGGACGGCAGGCCGCGCGTACTGACCTCGGCGACGCTGCTCACGCTGCTGGCGACGCTGATCACCATCACCGTGATCGCGCATGTCGCACGCTGGGTATTCGCGCAGATCGGTATCGAGGTCGGACTCGTTTACTGCCTCATGTTCGGTGCGCTGATCGCGCCGGCCGATCCGCTGGCCATGCTGCGTACGCTGCAGCTCGGCGGCGCCGGTCCGGCGCTGACTTCCAGGGTGGTGGCCGAACCATTCATCGCCGGCCTGTGCGGTCTCAGCTTTTTCAGCGTGCTGATGGCCGGTCCCGCGACCGGTGGTGACGGCGGCATGTCGTCCCTGTTGCTGCAGCAGATCGTGGGCGGCCTCTTGTTCGGCGTGTGCCTGGGCCTGCTCGGTCTGTACGCGCTGCGTCAGCTACCGCGGTTTGCGCTGGTGCTCGCCGTCGGCGCGGTCATCGTGGCCGCGAGCTGGGGCGGTGCGCAGATGCTGGCGCTGAGCGGACCGTTCGCCGCCGCCGTGGCCGGTCTGATTCTGACTTTCCAGGATGAGGGCAGCGCCGCGGCCATGCTGCGCGACCGGCTCGCCGATGGCTGTCAGCCCCTGGTGGAAATGGTGATCGCGCTGCTGCTGTTCGCGCTCGTGCTGGTGATCATGGCCGCACCGATACCCGGCGCGTATCTGGTGGCGGCCGCGTTCATGCTGCCGGTCGTGGTGGTGGCGCGCGCGATCATCGTCAGTCCCTTGGTTCGCCTGCTGCGCTACGGTCGCGATGTGCCCGAGGAACTGCCCAAGATCGTGGCCTGGGGCGGTTTGCGCGGCGGTCTCGCCGCGGCGCTCGCGCTGTCGCTGCCGGCGGGCGGCGAAGCGCAACTGGTGCAGACCGTTGTTTTCATCGTGCTGGCTTTCTCGCTGCTGATCCAGGCACCGCTGCATGGCCTGGCGATGGTGTCGACACGACCGTTGGCGGCATCGTCCGAAGCACCGGGCGCGGCGTCGGACGACAGGGCCGAGCGGGAGAGCTGACGCGACCGGGTCATCGATCGGCTCATCGGTCGGCCGGGTGATGCTCAGCGCGCGCCGTCGCTGTCGAGGTGGCGGCGCAGCGCATCGAGGCTTGCCGGTGTGCCGATGTCCCGCCAGTCGCCGGCATGGTGTTCACCGCTCACGCGCCCGTCCGCTGCCGCGGCGCGCAGCAGCGGCGCGAGTGGAAAGCGGCCCGGCGCCTGATCCGCGAACAGCTCCGGACGCAGAACGGCGATGCCGCTGTAGGTCAGGCGGTGCTCGCCGTCGTTGGCGACCTGTCCGCCCGCGAGGGCGAAATCGCCTTGCGGATGATGAGCGGGATTGTCGACCAGCACCAGGTGCGCGAGTCCCTGCGGCTCCATGGGCAGCGCGGCGAAGGGAAAGTCGGTCCAGATATCGGCATTGACGATCAGAAACGGTTCCGGACCCAGCCATGACAGCGCACGCAGGATACCGCCGCCGGTTTCGAGACCCGATTCGCCTTCACGCGAATAGCTGATCCGCACGCCATGGCGCGCGCCGTCGCCGAGGTGGCTTTCAATGAGCGTGCCCAGATAGGCATGGTTGATCAGCAGCTGCTCGAAGCCGGCGGCGGCAAGCGCGTGGATGTGGTGTTCGATCAGACTGCGCCCGCCGGCTTCGAGCAGCGGTTTGGGCAGGGTGTCGGTCAGCGGGCGCATGCGTTCGCCGCGGCCCGCCGCCAGGATCATGGCTTTCATCGCCGTTGTTCGCCGCGGCGCCGGCCGTCAGACCACATCTTCCGCTTTCGGCTCCCGCGACAGCAGCGCCTTTACCGCTTCGCGTGGCGGTTTGCCGTTGTAGAGGACGTCGAATACTTCACTCGAGATCGGCATGTCGATGTTCTGCGCGCGCGCCAGGGTGAGCACTTCGCGCACCGTTTCCACGCCTTCGATGACCTGGTCGATCGCACCGCTCGCCGCGGCGAGCGTGCTGCCGCGGCCGAGCGCGAGGCCGAGGCGGCGGTTGCGCGACTGATCGTCGGTGCAGGTCAACACCAGATCGCCGAGGCCGGCGAGACCGGTGAAGGTTTCGCGGCGTCCGCCGAGCGCGACGCCGAGGCGGATGATCTCGGCCAGGCCGCGTGTGACCAGCGCGGCGCGCGTATTGGCGCCGAAGCCGAGGCCGTCGGCGATGCCGGCGGCGATCGCCAGCACATTCTTGACCGCGCCGCCGACACTGACGCCGACGATGTCCTCGCTGGTATAGACGCGGAAGCGATCGTTGCCGAGCCGGCGGGCAAGGGAGGCGGCGAAGCCGTGATCGCTGGCGGCGACGCTGACCGCGGTGGGCAGACCGCGCGCGACTTCGAGCGCGAAGGTCGGGCCGGAGATCACGGCGAGCGCGGCGGCATGCGGCAGTTCTTCTTCCGCCACCTGGTGCAGCAGCTTGCCGCTGCCGGGGTCGAAGCCCTTGGTCGCCCAGGCCAGCCGCAGCGGTTTGCCGTCGTGCGCGGCGAGCGAGCGCAGCGTGGTGCGGAAGCCGACACTGGGCACCGCGACCAGCACGTCGCGGGTGAGCGCCAGCGCGCGCCCGAGATCGGCTTCGGGTTCGAGCGCCGGCGGCAGCGGGATGCCGGGCAGAAAAACGGGATTGCCGCGCGTTTCCGCCATTGCCCGCAATTCTTCCCGGTCGCGCGACCAGAGCAGGGTGCGGATGCCGTTGCCGGCGAGCAGCACCGCCAGCGCCGTGCCCCAGGAGCCGGCGCCGATTACGAGAATGGGCGTATCGCGATCAGAAGGCATCGATATCCCGCACCGACCGCCGCCGTCAGGCGTCGGCGGATTGCTGCTGTCTGGCTTGCTGTTCCTGCAGATTCTTCTGGTGCTGATGGTAGAGCGCGTCGAAATTGACCGGCGCCAGCAGCAGCGGCGGGAAGCCACCCTTGCTGATCAGGTTGGCGACCGCTTCGCGCAGGAAGGGGTAGAGCAGGCCGGGGCAGAAGATGCCGAGCAGTTCGCGCAGCTCGTTGCCGTCGAAGCCGGTGGTCTGGAATTCGCCGGACTGCTGCACTTCGACCAGATAGGCCGTGCGTTCGCCCAGTTTAACCGTGATGGTGACGGCGATGGTGACTTCGTGCAGCTCCGGGCCGAGCGCGACGGCCTGATTCTGCAGGCTGATGTTGACCTCGGGGTTCCACTTTTCTTCGTTGAAGATCTGCGGCGCGTTGGGGCTCTCGAAGGAGATGTCCTTGGTATAGACGCGGCGGATGGCGAACGCCTTCTGTCCCTGTGCCGCCTGCGCCGAGCCGTTGCCCGCCGTTGCCTTGTTTTCTTCAGCCATGCCGGCTTTTCCTCTCGATGATGTCTGCGAAACCGGCCGCCCGCGGGCGCCGCCGGATGTGCGCGTTACGATAGCACGTAGCGGTGCGGCAGGACTATGACGGCGGGGACGGCGGGGGTGACGACGGGTTTGCCCCGCCTCGTTCCAGGCCCCGCTCCGGGCCTCGTTCCAAGGGCAGTCCGGCGCTTTTCCACGCCATCAGTCCGCCGCTGAGCTTGTATATCGTGGTGAACCCGTTGCTGCGCAGCGTGGCGCCGGCATGGGCCGACTGCCGCCCGCTGTCGCAGTACACGATCACGGCGCGTTCGCGGTAGGGCTGCAGTTCCGTCATACGCTCGCTGAGCAGCGCCAGCGGCACGTGGACGGCGTTGAGGATGTGACCCTGTTTGAACTCCTCGTCGCCGCGCGTGTCGATGATTACTGCGTTTTCGTGGTTGATCAGGCCGACGGCGTCGTTGGCGCCGATTTCCCTGAATCCGAGCAGACGTGACTTGGTGAGATTCACGAACAGCAGGCCAACGATTACAATAAGGGCCACGAACAGCAGCCAGTTGTTCAGAATGAAGGTTCCGAGGTTTTCCATGGGTCAGGTCTTGAAGGTGCCCCCGCGACGGGCGGGATGCAAAAGCTCATAATGGTATTCCATCTCAACGCACCGTACCACCACAGCCTGCTGGCGAACCGCCGGTATACAGAATCTTAAACTTGATCTAAATTCACATGGTGAACAGCAAGCACAGACCGCGCCCCCTGGCCTTGATCATTCTGGACGGCTGGGGGTACAGCGAAACCGAGCGCGGCAACGCCATCCTGGCGGCACGCAAGCCGAATTGGGACCGCCTGTGGGCGGAATATCCCCATACGCTCATTCAGGGCTCCGGCAGCTACGTCGGCCTGCCTCCCGATCAGATGGGCAACTCCGAGGTCGGACACCTTAATATGGGTGCCGGGCGCGTCGTCTACCAGGAGATCACCCGTATCGACCGCGCCATCCGCCAGGGCGAGTTCCAGCGCAGCCCGGTCCTGACCAGGGCGCTCGAGCAGGCCGCGAGCACGGGGCGCGACGTCCACGTCATCGGCCTGCTGTCCGATGGCGGCGTGCACAGCCGGCAGGATCACATCCATGCCATGCTCCGCCTGGCGGTGGCGCGGCTCGGCGGTGAGCGCGTCCATCTGCACGCCTTCCTCGACGGCCGGGATACGCCGCCGCGCAGCGCCGCCGGCAATATCGAGGCGGTCGAACGCCTCGCCGCCGAGATCGGCGGCGGCCATATCGTTTCGCTCATCGGCCGCTATTACGCGATGGACCGCGATCAGCGCTGGGACCGCACCCGCGCCGCCTACGATCTGATCAGCCAGGGCAAGGCGGAATACACCGCGGCGAGCGCGTTGCAGGCGGTCGAAGCGGCCTATGAGCGCGGTGAGAGCGACGAATTCATCAAGCCGACCGCCATCGTCGCACCCGGCGGCGCGCCCGTGCACGTGCGCGACGGCGATATCGTCGTCTTCATGAACTTCCGCGCCGACCGTGCGCGCCAGCTGACCCGGGCATTCTGCGAGGCTTCGTTCCCCGGCTTCGAACGGCCGGCGCTCGCGCTCGGCGCTTTCGTCAGCCTGACCGAATACAGCAAGGATTTCGACGTGCCGGTGGTGTTCCCGCAGGGCCGCATCGAAAACGTCCTCGGCGAATGCATCGAGCGGCTGGGCATGACGCAGTTGCGCATCGCGGAGACGGAAAAGTACGCGCACGTGACCTTCTTCTTCGACGGCGGCGCCGAGCGCGAATTCGTCGGCGAGGAGCGCATCCTGGTGCCGTCGCCGAAGGTGGCGACCTACGATCTGCAGCCGCAGATGCATGCGCCCGAGCTCACCGACAAGCTGGTCGCGGCGATCGAAAGCGGCCGTTTCGATTTCATCATCTGCAATTACGCCAATGCCGACATGGTCGGCCACACCGGCAATTTCGACGCCGCGGTGACGGCGATCGAAACGCTCGACACCTGTCTCGGCCGTCTGCATGCCGCGCTCGGCAAGGTCGGCGGCGAGATGCTCGTTACCGCCGATCACGGCAATGCCGAACAGATGTCGGACGAGAGCACGGGACAGAACCACACCGCGCATACCTCCAATCCGGTGCCGTTCGTCTACGTCGGCCGTCCGGCGCGGATCACCGATCAGGGCGCGCTGTCCGATATCGCGCCCACCATGCTCTATCTCATGGGGCTCGATAGCCCGACGGAGATGGACGGCAGGCCGCTGGTGGAGCTGCTCGGCGATTGAACCGTTCGCGGGCGCAGAGCGGTCGCTTGCCCGGCAAGGCCGCTGTGCTGTGCGTGGGTCTGTTCCTGTGCGCTTCCCTGTGGCCGCTGGCCGGCAGCGCTGAGAACGGCAGCGAGCAGAAGCGGCTGGAGGAAGTGCGGCGCAAGATCGACCAGTTGCGCGGCACGCTGTCGGGGGCGCGCGATCAGCAGTCCCGTCTGCGCGACGAGCTGCGCGCCAGCGAGGTGGAGATCGGTGAAATCACGCGCACGCTGAAGACGATCGATACCGGGCAGCGTGCCAAGAAAGCGGAGCTCGCGCGCCTGCAGGAGCGCCGCCGCGATGCCGACGTCGCGCTCGAGCGTCAGCGCGCGGCGCTGCGCCAGCAGATCATCGCCGCCTACCGGATGGGGCGCGAAGGCCAGATGAAGATCATCTTCAACCAGCAGGATCCCGCCCAGCTCGGGCGCATGCTCACCTATTACGATCATCTCAACCGCGCCCGCGCCGAACGTATCGGTACGATCCGCGTCAGTCTGGAGCAGGTCGAAGCGCTGGAGCGGAGCATGAGCGTGGAACAGGCGGCGCTCGCCACCCTGCACGCCGAGCGCTCGCGGCAGCTGGACGCGCTGGCGTCGACGCGCCAGGCGCGGCGCCTCACGCTCGCCCGTGTGGAGAGTGAAATCAAGTCACAGGAACAGCAGCTCGCCGCCTTGATGCAGGACGAGCGCAACCTCTCGGAACTGGTGACCCGTTTGCGCGAGGCCCTGCGCGACATGCCCGTGGAACTGCCCGACGGCGTGCCGTTTGCCTCGCTCAAGGGCAAGCTGCCCTGGCCGGTGCAGGGCAAGGTGGCGGCGCGTTTCGGCAGCACCCGCCAGGCGGCCGATAAACTGACCTGGCACGGCATGCTGATCGATGCGGACGAAGGCATCGAGGTCCGATCCATCTATAACGGCCGTGTCGTGTTCGCCGACTGGATGCGCGGCTTCGGTCTGCTCGTCATCGTCGATCACGGCGGCGGCTATATGAGCCTGTACGGCCATAACGAGAGTCTGTACAAGGAAGTAGGGGAGCCCGTGCGCAAGGGAGAAACCATCGCCACCGTCGGCAACAGCGGCGGACGCGGTCGGGCGGGACTGTATTTCGAGATCCGCTACAACGGCGTCCCCGACAATCCGGCCGTGTGGTGCCGGAAAATGGCGGGTTGAGCAGGCGCCGGCCGTTGGCCATTTTCTGATAAAGTATGGGCAATATTGATCAAAATCCGGATGTGGTCGATACACATCCACGAGGTATGACAATGAAATCGATGACGAAGAGTGCACTGGTGCTGGCGCTGGGTCTGGTGACGGGGGTTTCCCTCACCATCGGCCACGGTGTTTTCGCCCAGCGCGAACGGGCAGAATCGGCGCCCTTGCCGCTGGCGGAACTGCGGACATTCACCGATGTCTTCGCCAACATCAAGAGCAACTATGTCGAAGCCGTGGACGACAAGGTCCTGATCGACAATGCCGTGCGCGGCATGCTGTCGGGGCTCGACCCGCATTCCTCGTTCCTGGACAAGACCGCGTACACCGAGCTGCAGGTCGGCACTTCCGGCGAGTTCGGCGGCCTCGGTATCGAGGTCGGCATGGAAGACGGCTTCGTCAAGGTGATCGCGCCGATCGACGATACGCCGGCACAGGCGGCGGGCGTGGAGGCGGGCGACCTCATCGTGCGTCTCGACGATACCCCGGTCAAGGGCCTCACGCTCAAGGAAGCCGTCGACATCATGCGCGGCAAGCCGGGCACCGACATCACGCTGACCATCGTGCGCGATGGGCAGCCGGCGCCGATCAAGACCACGATCACCCGCTCCGTCATCAAGGTCAAGAGCGTACGTGGCGAAATTCTCGACGACGGCTTCGGTCTGCTGCGCATCACCCAGTTCCAGTCCGGCACCGGCGAAAGCCTGCTGCAGACGTTCGATGCGCTGCAGAAGGAAAACGGCGGTCCGCTCAAGGGCGTCGTGCTCGATCTGCGCAACAATCCCGGCGGCATTCTCAATGCGGCGGTGGAAGTGTCCGACGCGTTCCTGAAGAAGGGGCTGATCGTTTACACCGAAGGGCGCACCGAAGGCTCGCGCATCGAGTTCAGCGCGACGCCGCGCGACGTGCTGGAGGGCGCGCCGATGGTGGTGCTGGTCAACGTCGGTTCCGCTTCCGCGAGCGAGATCGTCGCCGGCGCGCTGCAGGATCACAAGCGCGCCATCATCATGGGCTCGCGCACCTTCGGCAAGGGTTCGGTGCAGACCATCCTGCCGATGAACGACGGCACCGCGCTCAAGCTGACGACGGCGCGCTATTACACGCCTTCGGGCCGTTCCATCCAGGCCGAGGGCATCGTGCCCGACATCCAGCTCGACAATATGCGCATCGCCGCGGCCGAAGACAGCGGGATGTCCGCCGTCAAGGAAAGCGATCTCAACCGTCATCTCGACAATGGGCGCAACAGCGGCGCGGATGCGCCCGCAGGCGGCGACAAGAAAACGGCCGGCAGGGCCGCCACCGCCGCCGACGATTACCAGCTCTATGAGGCTCTCAATCTGCTGAAGGGTCTGCACATCATGCAGCAGCGCTCCTGACGGCGCCGTCGTCGGGAGCCCCGTTTTGCTGCACGCCGTGCGCAGAGCCGGACTGAGCATGGCGCGCGTGGCGCTGCGCGCGCTGCTGCCGGTCACGGCGCTGTGCGCGGTCGCCGCTCCGGCATTCGCCGCCGCTCCCGTCAGCGCCTCCGTCAATGTACCCGTCAATAGGCCGGCCATTGCCATCATCATCGATGATCTCGGCAATCGCCCGCAGATGGACCGCCGCATCGTCGAACTGCCGGGCGCCGTGACCTGCGCCTTTCTGCCGCACACGCCTCATGCCGCCCGACTGGCCGCGCTCGCCGTCGCATCCGGCAAGGAAATCATGCTCCATCTGCCGATGCAGGCGCTCGATGAAGGACGTGATGACGCCAGCATGCTGCACCTCGGCATGACGCAGCAGGAATTCACCGAGACGGTGCGCGACGGCCTGAATTTTTTGCCGCAGGCGCGCGGTGTCAACAATCACATGGGCAGTCTGCTCACCCAGTCGCCGCTGCGCATGCAGTGGCTGATGGAGGAGATCAAGCGTCACCAAGGGCTGTATTTCGTCGACAGCTTCACCAGTCTGCGCAGCGTCGCCCTGCGGGTGGCCGAGTCCAATCATCTGCCGAGCGTGCGGCGCGACGTGTTTCTCGATGCCAGCCGCGAGCCCGAGCTGATCCGCGCGCAGTTCGAAGCGCTGCTGCAGCGGGCGCACAAGAACGGTTTCGCCGTCGCCATTGCGCATCCCTATCCGGAAACGGTGGCCTTTCTCGAAGCGCGTCTCGCCACGCTCGACGATGCCGGCGTCGAACTGCTGCCGGTATCACGGCTGATCGAGCGGCGCATGGCGCTGCGGGCGGTGACGATGGTCGAAGACGTCGCGCAGCGCGACAATGCCACGCTGGTGCCGGGCATCGCGGCCGCCGAGCGGCCGTGACCGCGGCCTCATTCCTGTCATGAGCCAGTCATAGGAGGACCATCATGGCCAGTGTGCTGGTGCTGCTCGCGCAGGGTTGCGAGGAACTGGAAGCGGTGACCGTCATCGATCTGCTGCGTCGTGCCCAGGCCTCTGACGGCATAGAGGTCTTGACCGCATCGCTCGACGATGCGCCCGTCACCGCCAGCCGCGGCACGCGGCTGCTCGCCGATACCACGCTCGACCAGGCGCTTGAACGGGCTCCCGATCGCGGCTTCGACATGATCGTGCTGCCTGGCGGTCTGCCCGGTGCCGATCATCTCGATCGCGACCCGCGCGTGAGCAAGCTGCTCGTCGATACCGCGGAGCGCGGCGGCTTCATCGCCGCCATCTGCGCCGCGCCCAAGGTGCTGGTCAACGCCGGTCTGCTGCGCGGCCGGCGCGCGACCTCGTTTCCCGGCGCGCTCGACGGGCTGGCGCTGGACGGGATCGATCTGCGTGAAGACGACGTCGTCGTCGACGGTCGCGTCATCACGTCGCGCGGTCCCGGTACGGCGATGGATTTCGCGCTGGTGCTGATCGAGGAACTGGCGGGCGATGCCGCGCGCCAGCGCGTCGAAGCCGGTCTGCAGCGCCCTGCCGGGCAGCGCTCAGCTCAGGTGGCGCGCGCGTAGCAGCGCCGCGGCGCCGAGCACGATGCCGATCCAGCTGAGCAGGGGAACGCCGGCGTAGCGCCGGCCGACATCGATGCCGGCAGTCATACTGGCATCGATACCAAGATTGATGCCTGTATGACTGCCGGCGACGTGGATCAGCGCGGCGCAGATCAGCAGCGCCGCGCCGGCGATCGCCC
>CAYLYS010000032.1:26762-29249 GCA_964388175.1 uncultured Chromatiales bacterium
CCGGCGACGTGGATCAGCGCGGCGCAGATCAGCAGCGCCGCGCCGGCGATCGCCCACACCAGGGCGCGATGGCCGCGCCGCACCTGCTCCTGCAATTCGCCCAGTTGCTGCGAGTGCCAGTTGACGCGCAGACGTTCCTCGCGGATCAGTTTCAACGTCTCATAGGCGAGTTCCGGCAGCTCCGGCAGCTGCGCCGCCCAGCGCGGCGCCTTGTCGCGCACCGATTTCAGCAGACTCTTCACGCCGCGGTGTTCCGCCATCCAGCGTTCGAGGAAAGGCTTCGCCGTTTTCCACAGATCGAGATCCGGATAGAGCTGGCGTCCGAGCCCCTCGATGTTGAGCAGCGTCTTCTGCAGCAGCACCAGTTGCGGCTGCACGCGCGCGTCGAAGCGCCGCGCGGTCTGGAACAGATTGAGCAGCAGGCGGCCGAAGGAGATGTCCTTGAGCGGGCGCTCGAAGATCGGTTCGCACACGCTGCGGATCGCCGATTCGAATTCATCGACGCGGGTATGCTTGGGCACCCATTCCGACTGCACGTGCAGTTCGGCGACGCGGCGGTAATCGCGGTTGAAGAAAGCGAGGAAGTTCTCCGCCAGATAGCGCTGGTCCTCGGCGCTCAGCGTGCCCATGATGCCGAAATCGACGGCGATGTACTGTCCCTGCGGGCTGACGAAGATGTTGCCCGGATGCATGTCAGCGTGGAAGAAGTTGTGGCTGAACACCTGGGTGAAGAAGATCTCCACGCCGCGTTCGGAGAGCTGCTTGAAGTCGATGTCATGGCGGCGCAGCGCGTCGATGTCGCCGATGGGAATGCCGTGGATACGCTCCATCACCATGACGTTCTGGCGCGTGTGCGGCCAGAATACTTCGGGCACATAGAGAATGGGCGAGTCGGCGAAATTGCGGCGCAGCTGCGAGGCGTTGGATGCTTCGCGCACCAGATTGAGCTCGTCCATGATGGTTTTTTCGTATTCGGCGACCACTTCGCGCGGACGCAGGCGGCGCCCTTCGGACCAGTAGCGCTCGACGTATTCGGCGATGATCTTCATCAGCCCGACGTCGCTCTGGATGCGGCGCGTGATGCCGGGACGCACCACCTTGATGATGACCTCGCGGCCGTCGTGCAGGGTGGCGGCATGGACCTGGGCGATCGAGGCCGAGGCGAAAGGCTCCTCGTCGAAAGAGAGAAAGACGTCCTGCAGCGGCTTGCCGTAGGACTGCTCGATGATCGCGCGCGCGATGACGCCGGGGAAGGGCGGCACGTTGTCCTGCAGATGGGCGAGCTCTTCGGCGAGATCATCGGGCAGCAGATCGCGGCGCGTGGACAGGATCTGGCCGAACTTGACGAAGATCGGTCCGAGATCCTCCAGCGCGCAGCGTATGCGCCGCGCGCGCGGCGCGCGGTGGCGGCGAAACCAGTTCCACGGCAGCAGGTGCATGACGAAGCGCACCGGACGGAACAGCGGCAGATCGAGAATGATCTCGTCGAGACCATGCCGGATCAGCACCAGATTGATATGAATCAGCCGGATGAACTGCCGTGGATGAATCATGCCGCCGGCCCCCGGCGGACGCCGCCGCCCTGCGCACGCAGCGCCGCCTGCAGACGCTCGATCCGTTGCTGCAGGCGATCGCCGTCGGCGCGCAGTACATCGACCGCATTCATGAACGCCTCGGTATCGTGGCGGTCGGCGAGCAGACGGCTTTCCTCGCGCAGGTATTCACCGCAACCGTGACGCAGCGCGTCGGCGCTGTCGTCGAGCCAGCCGCGCAGACCGCGCACGGCGTTGCCGAGCTGGTGCGCCAGCACGTCGCCGAACAGGCGCGCGGCCTGTTCTTCCCAATCGATGTCGAGTCCGTCGAGCAGCGCCCTGAACGCCGCGCCGACCTGCAGATCGCCGCTGATCGCAACTTCGCCCGACAGCAGCGCGCGTCGCGGATCGTCGCTCAGGCGCTGGCGCACCAGCGCGATCGTTGCGCCGGAGATCACGGTATCCGCCGGCCGCGGCGGCGCGGCATGCAGGCGCAGGCCGTCGGCCGCGCCTTCGGCGCAGAAGTGCAGCGTCGGCGCGCGCGTGTGGATCTCGATCAGTTTGCCGTGCAGGGGTGTCAGGCGTTTCGGCGTCTCCGCGTCCATCGCCAGCAGGCCGTTGAGCGTGCGCTCGAGCAGCCTGAGGCCGGTTTCACGCAGGGGCGCGGTGTCCACGGTCGTTCCCGGCGTTCAGGCTTTGTGGCCGCGATGGATCGCGACGATGCCGGTGGAGATGTTGAGGTAATCGCAGTGCGTGAAGCCGGCGCTTTCCATCATCGACTGCAGTTCGCGCTGGCGGGGATGCATGCGGATCGATTCGGCGAGATAGCGGTAGCTGTGCTCGTCGCCCGCCACCATGCGGCCGAGCGCGGGCAGTACCTTGAACGAATAGAGATCGTACAGCGCCGCCACCGGGCCCGGATGGGGGCGCGAGAATTCCAGCACCAGCGCCTTGC
>CAYLYS010000033.1:0-27089 GCA_964388175.1 uncultured Chromatiales bacterium
GGCACCTACTCGGTGGTGCCGCGCATCGCCGGCGGCGAAATCACCCCGGACAGGCTGATCGCCATCGGCCGCGTGGCGCAGAAATACGACCTCTACACCAAGATCACCGGCGGCCAGCGCATCGACCTGTTCGGCGCCGAACTGCACGAACTGCCGGACATCTGGAGCGAGCTGATCGCCGCCGGCTTCGAGAGCGGCCATGCCTACGGCAAGTCGCTGCGCACCGTGAAGAGCTGCGTGGGCAGCACCTGGTGCCGCTACGGCGTGGACGATTCCGTGGGCCTGGCCGTGCTGCTGGAGAACCGCTACAAGGGCCTGCGCGCGCCGCACAAGATCAAGTTCGGCGTCTCGGGCTGCACGCGCGAATGCGCCGAGGCGCAGAGCAAGGACGTCGGCGTGATCGCCACCGACAAGGGTTGGAATCTCTACGTCTGCGGCAACGGCGGCATGCGTCCGCGTCACGCCGAACTGTTCGCCACCGATCTCGACGACGAGACTCTGATCCGCCTCATCGACCGCTTCCTGATGTTCTACATCCGTACCGCGGACAAGCTGCAGCGCACTTCCGTGTGGCGCGAATCGCTGGAAGGCGGCCTGGACTATCTCAAGGACGTCATCATCCACGACAGCCTGGGGCTGGCCGCCGGCCTGGAGGCGCAGATGCGGCAGGTGCTGGAACGCTACGAGTGCGAATGGGCGAACACCCTCGGCGATCCGGAAAAGCTCAAGCGCTTTCGCACCTTCGTCAACACGCAGGGCGGCGATCCCGACATCCGCTTCGTGCGCGAGCGCGGACAGCGCCGTCCCGTCACACCCGAATTGATCCCTGTCAGCGAGGAGGAAATGCAGTGAATAGCTTTGCCTTGCACAAGAAAGTCACGCCAACGGCGGAAACCAGATGGCAGCCGCTGTGCCGGCTCCACGATCTCGTGACCAATTCCGGCGTGGTGGCGCGCGCGGACGACGCACAAGTGGCGCTGTTCTATCTGCCGGAATCGCCGGACGGGCAATGGCTTTACGCAGTGGACAATCGCGATCCGCAGTCCGGCGCCAACGTCATCGGCCGCGGCATCATCGGCCATCTCGGCGGTGCCCCGGTGATCGCTTCGCCACTCTACAAACAGCACTTCCGTCTCGCGGACGGCGTCTGCCTGGAAGATCCCGCCCTGCGCCTGCGCGTGTGGATGGCGCGGCTGAACGGCGATGTCATCGAAATCGGCGCGCTGCTACCGACACCCGACTCTCATCCGATCAACCCCTGAAAACTGGAGATAACCCATGTCCTACCTGATGCCTTCTGAGTTCGTCACCAAGATGGTCGATGCCGGCGAGTCCAAGCTGCACATGGCTCCCCGCGACGTGCTCATTCGCGCTTACATGGCCGGCGCCATTCTGGCATTGGCCGCCGTCTTCGCCATCACCGTCACGGTGCAGACGGGATCGCCGCTGGTGGGCGCCATGCTCTTCCCGGTCGGTTTCATCATGCTCTACCTGATGGGCTTCGATCTCTTGACCGGTGTGTTCATGCTGACCCCGCTGGCGCTGATCGACCGTCGTCCCGGCGTGACGGTCGGCGGCATTCTCAAAAACTGGGGACTGGTGTTCATCGGCAACTTCGCCGGCGCGCTGACCGTCGCCTTCATGATGGCTTTCGTCTTTACCTATGGCTTCTCCATCGAACCGGGAGTGGTCGGTGAAAAGATCTCCCACATCGGCGAAGACCGGACACTGGGCTATGCCGAGCACGGCCTGGCCGGCTGGTTGACGATCTTTCTGCGCGGCGTGCTGTGCAACTGGATGGTATCGCTGGGCGTGGTCGGCGCGATGATCTCCACCACGGTCAGCGGCAAGGCCATCGCCATGTGGATGCCGATCATGCTGTTCTTCTTCATGGGCTTCGAGCATTCGGTGGTGAATATGTTCCTGTTCCCGGCCGCGATCATCATGGGCGGCGATTTCTCGGTCGCGGATTATTTCATCTGGAATGAAATTCCGACCGCACTCGGCAATCTGGTCGGCGGCCTGGCATTCACGGGACTGACGCTTTACACCACGCACCGGCGCACGGCGCCGCAGCGTCTGTTCAACTGACCATAGCGCTGGCAGGGAGTCGTACTATGACCGGTTCGCTACGCATCTCCGTGGGTCAGTTCAGCACCCGCGGCCGCAAGCAGGTCAACCAGGATGCGCACGGCGTGTGTCTGCCTCCGGCTTCCGGGCACGCAAGCAAGGGAGCCGCCGCCGCCCTGGCTGACGGCATCAGCAGCAGCGAGGTAAGCCGGGAAGCCAGCACCATCGCCGTGCAGGCGTTCCTGGCGGACTACTTCAGCACGCCGGAAACCTGGTCGGTGCGGGAATCGGCGCAACGCGTGCTGACGGCCACCAATGCCTGGCTGCATTCCCAGACGCGTCGCAGCCAGCATCGCCACGATATGGACCGCGGCTATGTCTGCACGCTGAGCGCCGTGGTCATCAAGTCCACCCTCGCGCACATCTTTCACGCCGGCGACAGCCGCGTCTGTCTGCTGCGCGGCCCGACACTGGAGCAATTGACCGAGGATCACCGCTTGTGGATATCGCGCGAGCGCAGTTACCTGTCGCGCGCACTCGGCATCGCGCCGCACCTGGAAATCGACTATCGCCGGCGCGAGCTGGAAGCAGGGGATGTGCTGCTGATGATGACCGACGGCATCCACGAATACGTCGGCCCGGACAGCCTGACGCGCATCGTCGCGGCCAGCGACGGCGACCTCGATGCTGTTGCGCGCGCCATCGCCGACGAGGCGCATGCCCGCGGCAGCCCGGACAATCTGACCGTGCAGTTGCTCCGCATCGACGCGCTGCCGCCGCCGGGCGCCGTCGAGGCACTCTGGCGCGCCGGCAGGCTGCCCTGTCCGCCGCACCTGCATCCCGGCATGGTTTTCGAGGGCTACCGTATTCTGCGCGAGCTCCATGCCAGTCATCGCAGTCATGTCTGGCTGGCCATGGACGATGCCTGCGACAGGCGCGTTATCCTGAAAACGCCGGCTGTCGACGTACAGCAGGATCGCGGTCATCTGGACAGGCTGTTGCTGGAGGAATGGATCGCACGGCGTGTCGACAACCCCCACGTACTGAAGTCGCCGCCGGAGACACGGCGCCGGCAGTCGCTGTACACGGTCAGCGACTACATCGAAGCGCGGACGCTGGCACAATGGATGCGCGAACATCCCCGTCCGGCGCTGGACACCGTGCGCCCTATCGTCGGGCAGATCGTGTCGGGGCTGCGCGCTCTGCATCGCAAGGCCGTCCTGCATCAGGATTTGCGGCCGGAGAACATCCTGATCGACGCCGCCGGCAGGATTACCCTCATCGACTTCGGCTCGGCCCACGTCGCCGGTATCGGCGAGTTGGGCGGCATGGAGCGCACGGACGTACTCGGCACCGAGCAGTACAGCGCACCCGAATATTTTCTCGGCGCCGGCGGCTCTATCCAGTCCGACCTGTTCTCCCTGGGTGCGATCGTCTACCAAATGCTGACCGGACAGCTCCCCTATGGTGCGCAGATTGCCCGCATCCGCAACAAATCGGAGCTGGCCGGGCTGCGTTACCAGCCGGCCACGGCGCATAATCCCGACCTCCCGCCCTGGATCGATGCCGTCCTGTACAAAGCGGTGCATCCGCAGCCCGACAAGCGCCATGCCGCACTGTCGGAGTTCGTGTTCGAGCTGAGCCACCCGCTGCGACCGGCCGGGGAGCGGCTACTGCCCGGGCTGCTGGAACGCCGCCCGGCGTTTTTCTGGCAACTGGCGTGCTTCTTGCTGCTGCTCCTGAACCTGGGGCTGCTTTCGAGATGAGGACAGAGGCAGAACGACATGTCTGACACCGCATTGCCGCCCGCATTGCGCTTCCTGCTGGCCGCCCGGCGCTGCGAACTCGAAGCCCTGCAGAATCTGGTCAGCACCTGCGGACTGGTCACCATGGTCGGACAGCTCGTGCATGATCTGCAGAAGGAACGCGGCTACTCCAACATTTACCTGAGCTGCCCGGGGAAGCTGCGGCTGGAAATCCTGGACAGCTTCAGCGCCAGCGCGACACACAGCGAAGACCAGGTGAGACACTGCCTGGAAGGCATCGACACCGACATCAGCGCCGGCGGCGCCCGGCTCTTCAACCATATTGCCCATGCCCTGCATGTGCTGGACAGCCTGCCTCGTCTGCGGCGCCGGGTGCGCGAACAGACCATCGCCACCAGCGACTCGACCAGCGCCTTCACCCAACTCATCGGCAGCCTGCTGGCAGTGGTATTCGAAGCGGCCGATGCCGCACTCGGCCCCGTCATCACCCGCGCCCTGGTGGCGATGTTCAACTTCATGCAGGGCAAGGAACTGACGGGGCAGGAGCGCGCCATCGGTGTGGCCGCCTTTTCCGCCGGCTATTTCGATTCGGAACAGCACGAGCAGGTGCGGCTGCTGCGCGAACGCCAGCAGCGCTGCTTCAAGCTCTTTGTGGAACACGCGGATGATTCGTCGCAGCAGCAGTGGGAAAACATGCTGTCCGGTGAAGCCGTAACGCGCCTCGAGCAATTGCGCCTGATCGGCCTGAGCACCTCCGTCCGCGCACCGGTGGATACCGGCCTGGGCGAACTGTGGTTCGACGTCTGCACACAACACATCAACGCCATGAAGGAAATGGAAAACGCTCTGGCTGAAGATCTGCTCCAGCACTGCCGGCATAACCTCAACCGGGTTCGCGCCGAGCTGGGCAATCGCCGTAACCTGGCGCGGCAGCTTGCCGCGCAGGGCGGCCACCCGCATCCGGTGCTTTTTCGCGTGCAGGCCGGCTCTCTGGACAGCCCGTCGCCGGACGGCATCGGCATGCAGATGCACCATTCCATCCTGGACAATATGCACACCCAGGCCGAACGCCTGCAGCAACTGGACGATGAGATCAGGAACACCCGCGCTGCGCTGGAAGAACGCCGCCGCAGCGACTGCGCCAAGCGTATGCTGATGAAGCGCTTCGGCCTCAGCGAACAGGACGCGCACGAATACCTGCTGCGTCATTCGATGCAAAGCGGCAGACGGCTGTCGGCCGTCATCGACGAGGTTCTGGACCGCCCGGACCTGTTCCGGCGTTGATATCCCGCACCGGCTGCCATCGGCAGTGGGTCACGGCACATCGGCAAAGAGTCCACGACCGCATCGCCGCTTCCATTCGCATCGCTGACATCGTGGACGCCGCCGCGACGCAGTCAGCGGAACCGGCCCTGCCGCGCGGCGCCAGCAAGGCTATTGCAACGAAACCCGCTCCAGCTCGACGGAATCGCACTGATAAAGATCGGGTGCGGTGCCATCGAGGACGCGCAGCACCCCGCCACGCTTGAATTCGGCAATGATGCGGCTGACACTTTCCGGGGTCACGCCGAGGATGGCCGACATCTCATCGCAGGTGAGCAGCTTGACCTTGCCGACGCCGTGCTGCTCCTCGATGCGCGACAGGAAGCCGATCAGGCGCGCGACGCGCGAGCGCACGGAGCCGGTCGAGAAATCGGAGATCCACATGTCCGCCTCGACCAGATGCTCATGCCATTTGTGCATGAGATGCTGATAATCACGCGGATCGTCGCGCTGCACCAGCCGCAGCATATTGGCCGGCAGGCGATAGGCTTCCACTTCATCGATGGCGATCGCGGTATGCTCGTAGGGGCGACGCAGCAGACCCTCCAGGCCGATCCAGATGCCCTTGCCGTAGAGCCGCACGATACGGCCGCGGCCGTTGGGCAGATAGCTCAGCAACTTCACCAGACCGCTTTGAATGGCGTAAACGGTATCGACCGCCTCGCCTTCGCGATAGATGACCTCGCGCGGCGCGAAGCAGGTGCGCTTGGCGCCATGCAGGAAAGTCGCCGAATCCATGCCGCCGGTACCGACGGGTATCGCCTTGTCCGGCATCCCGCGATGATAGGCGCTGTACCCGAAATCCACCGCTCCTCTCTTTCTGTCCTGCATATCGACCTCCGGTGTCACGTTCCCGGCCGTCATGGCAGGGAACCGATCAGGGTTGAAAGGACCGCGACCCTCTGCTGACGGTCGCGCACACATCGGCTGCCGGCATCGCCGTCAGCATCACATCCCGCAGGGCGGCGATGGACTCCTCGTCATGCTCGTGAAACATCAGACCAATGCCGTTTTCCGCGTGGCGAACGACCGTGACCTGGAACACATGATCCTTGCCACGGCCACCGGCAGCGGGGAATGCGAGCTCGACGAGGTCGTTCGGATACAGCTCGATGTCTCCGCCTGCCATGAACAATCCACCGAGATTGAGATCCCGCGTCCTGAAGCGTCCGAGCGCACGCCCCCGCGCCCGTACCGTCACGGCGAAAACCGAGGGGATCCGAGCAAACATGCGCCGCTCAGTTTCATGTTTCGTCCTGTCTATCATTTGATGATACGCCCTCGGTCGCGACAACGGGCCGGCGCTTCGCCCGCCGTGCCGGACCGGCGGCCCCCCCAAAGAAATCCCGGGGAGGAATCCCGAGAGAAATCCTGGAGATATCCTGCAGAGAATCCTGCCGCACTTCCGTATGCGGCAATAAAGTTCAGACAGACTAACTGCTGGAAAGAGTGAGAAAAATCCGATTGATTGCTTAGGTTGTCGCACGTACAGCGAGGTGCGTGTAGGCGGGAAACGACAGGGGAAACACGGCCGCGCGCGGCAGCGCGGCAGCGCGAACGAATGGTCTCGTGCGGGCCGTCAGATCATGCCGCAGGCTCTGGCCATATCGATGAGTTTGGGGAAGGATTCCGCTTTCATTTTTTCCATGATGCGGCTGCGATGAACTTCGACGGTGCGGTGACTGATGTTCAGCTTCAGGCCGACTTCCTTGTTCGACATGCCGGAGGCGAGCAAGGCCATGACTTCCCGCTCGCGCGGCGTCAGGCGGTGCACGCGCTCCATGAGACTGGAGCGACGCTCCGCTTCGAGCAGACGCTTGGCGTCCTCGACCAGCGCGAGATTGACGCAACGCAGCAGCTCTTCACCGCTGATGGGCTTCTTGAGGAAATCGACGGCACCCGCCTTGATCGCCTGCACCGCTTCGGGCACATCGGCTTCGCCGGTGAGAAAAATGATCGGCAGGCGCACCCCGCGATCGGCCATGGTGGTCTGCAGAGACAGGCCATCCATACCGCCCGGCATGCTGACGTCCAGAATCACGCAACCGAGACCGATGGAATGATAGGACTCCAGAAACCGGTCGGCCGAGCGATAGGACTCGACCTTGAAGTGCTCCGATTGCAGCAGCAGCGTCAGCGCCTCGCATACCATGGGATCATCATCGACGAGGAACACCGTCGCCGCCTCATTCATTGCCCGCGCTCTGTTTTCTATCATGATAACCAACCCTGCCAGTGCGTTGAACGGAACAGACCGTACCTTCGTTACTGCTTTCCAATATCGCCGTCATGGCGGCGGATCAGCCCCGCCGACAAGCACCACGGGCAGGGACAGATCGATCGACGCGATGCAGCCGGCGCCGCCGCGCGCGACAAGATCAAGGCCGAGCAGATCGGCGAAATGGCGTGCGACGGAAAGCCCGATACCGAAACCGGGTTCGCTGCCTCCTCCCGGCGGCGAATCATGCAGCGCGGCGGCGATACGCTGCGGCGCCACCGCATCGCCGTCATATCGTGTCTCCAGCCATGAACGCTCCGCGTGCCGGCGCACGCCCAGTACGATGCGATGCGCGCCGCCGTACTGCATCACCGTGCCGACGATGATTTCGGCAATGCGCTGCAGCAGCAGGGAATCGGTGTGTACGATCGCGGACGAAGAAACGATATCGAAACGCATGCCGCACCGCCGCATGCGCTCGCCGAACGTATCTTGCACACCTTCCATCACCTCATGCAGCGGAAACACGCGCTGCGCGGGCACGATTGCGCCGCAATCGATCCGGCTGAGATCGAGGAAGGACTGCAGTGATTGCCGCAGCAGCCACAGCGCCGCCTCCTGACGCTCCACCAGCGCACCCGTTTCGGGATCGGCGATGCGCCGCCGCAGCAGTTCCGTCAGTATGCCCAGCGTCTGCAGCGGCTGACGCAAATCGTGGTCGGCGGTGGCGAGAAAACGCGCCTTCATGGCAATGGACGGGATGGTCACCTGCCGTTTCCATACGTGGCGCGGCACGGAGAGGCCGCGGTCATATGAGCGCACGGGCGC
The DNA here is from genome assembly GCA_964388175.1 of uncultured Chromatiales bacterium. Taxonomy (GTDB): domain Bacteria; phylum Pseudomonadota; class Gammaproteobacteria; order SZUA-140; family SZUA-140; genus JAITWN01. The sequence continues at coordinate 8,206 of CAYLYS010000033.1, forward strand.
CGGCGGCAATGACGGGAATAAGGCTCATCGATACAGAACATGCTGCTGCACGTGGCTGCTCAAGAGATGATCGACCATAACACAGGACGGTACCATACCAGTACTGCCGGCGCCTGTACGTAACCCCCCTTATGAACGGGCCGGACACGATGAGAGCGCCATGTACCGCGCCCGGCCGAGATTACCGGCCGGGATTAGCAGTCGGGCTTGCCAATCGAGAGCTATTGGCGAGAGCTTACTGGCCGCGGTGCGGATTCGCCGGCGGCGCGGCGCTGCCTCCCTCGGTGGCGCCGCGCTGCTCGCGCTCGTTGCGCAGGCGGATGGCGTTTTCCGAGCAGCGTTTGACCCAGGCATCCATCTGTTCGGAAGACACGCCGTGGCTTTCGGCGACACGCTGGCATTCATGACGCAGCGTCTCGTCGTCCTGCGCCGCGGCGCTCAAGGACATACCCAGCAGTGCAGCGGCGGCGAGCGGATAGCAAACGATTCTGTTCATCGACGGACCTCTTTCGTGGCAAAATTGAGCGATGGCGACCCCGCTCTCCGACCATTCGACCGCGCGCCCGGACAATGCGGCAGGCGGCGCGATCCCCTGCTATGTCAGCGGCAAGGGCATGCACGCGACGCAGACGACCTGGGCATTCAAGACGCTGATCATCGCCACGCTCGAAACCACCGGGCTGGGATACGACACGCGTTACCGCTACTATCGCCCGCGTTTTCCCGACATGCCCGGCGAGGAGCTCGCGCGCCTGATCTGCGATCCGATAGAGTACTACGATGGAGACTGGCCCGGCTATCTGGCGTCCCGTGGCGCCGGCGCGGACGAAACGCTGGCGGCAACCGAGTTCATGCTGACCAGGGATCGGCTGTTCCGCGCCGAAGCGCGGGCGGCCATCTATTGCTACGATGAGGCGGGTTTCGGTTCAGGGGTGAACAGCCTGCGCTTTCTGCAGGAGGGCAAGCCCATCCTCGGTTTCCACAGCGAAACGCAGCGCAGCGGCACGCTCAATCCGTCCAACATCCTGCAATTGGCGCTGGAATACCCCGGGCTCTGCACCCTGCAGCGCTATCGCGGACCCGACGACATCGCGCCGGCCTTGATCGCCTGGCTGCAGGCTCAGCGCGACAGGCTCTCGCCCTGAGCGCCATCATTGGCGGCGACGCTCTCGTCGTCACGCTTGCGCCGATGACGGCGCTTGTGGTTCTCGAGATAGGCGACGGCTTCCTCGCGACGTGAAAACGGCCCCTGGCGGCCTTCACGCGCTTCGACGTACCACTTGCCTTCCTGGTGATAAAAACGGTTCAAAGCGTGGCGTCGTACACGCCCTTCTGCATCGCTCATGTTCGCCCCCCATTTCGCGAACGGTATCCCGTTCCAGCCCGCTGCGCGGCGTGCGCGCGGCGGCTTCAGCAACCGTAGATGTTGTCGGCCCCCAGCAAAGAAAAATTCAGCTCCTCGACGGGCATGGCGCTCACTTTCACCGTCTCGAGCGGACGATGTGTGGCGCCGTCGACGATGGTCAGCGTACCCACGCTCGGATTCGGCACGAAGATCAGGCGCGTGGCGCCGCCCTCGGTGAGGAAGGCGAGCGGACGCCGGCCGCAGTCGGCCTCGCCGACGATGAGCTCATCGATCAGCTCCAGGCGCGGCAAGGCGGTGGCATCATATACCAGCACGCGGTCCATGATCAGCGCTTCGTGCTGTGCGCCCTTGCCGGTGGCGGCGGTGGTGACATAAAGACGCGTGCCTTCGGCATTGAAGCGGTAGGTGCTGGGATAGACATCCTTCAGTTCGGCCACGGTCACCAGCTCGCCCGCGACGACGTCCAGCACGTTGAGACGTCCCAGCACATGGGCGGGATCGCGCTTGCGATCGGCGCCCTTGCCGATGATGTAACGACCATCGGGAGACAGCAGCAGATTGCTGCAGCCGGGGAAATCGATGCGCGCCTCGATGCGGTCCGCGGCCGGATCGATCACCGCGACCGTACCGTAACCGTTGTTGAGTCCGTAGATGCGGCCGCTCACCGGCGAATAGACCTGGCCGTGCGGGAAGGCATTGTTCGGCACGCTCAGCTCGCCGGTTTTTTCCTTGTCCGGCTCGCACAGATTGATCGCGCCGGTGACAGTGAGGTAATCGGTCTGTCCGGGATCGTTGCCGACAACGGAAATCGTGCCATCGAGCAAATTGCTGACATAGGCATGACGCGCATCCGCCAGCGGGAAAGTCGGGACATGGTGGCCGCGTCCGACGCAGACCGTCCCCAGTGCGCGCGGCGCACCATCGCCGGCGGCCGCTTCGATCACCGTCATCGAAGCGCCGCGATCGCCGCACAGGAAGGTATCGTTGCCGTCCTCGCCGTCGCCGTCATGGGTATACCAGGAGCGCCGGCTGCCCGGCTCGGGATAGGCATAGAGCGCGAGCGCGTTTTCCGGCAGCGCCTCGGCGGCGCGCACGGCATTGTCGCCGCGGTCGAGCAGCCAGAGGCGACGATCGGCGGCGAGACCGAGATAAACCGGCGGCGCATCCCCCGTCGACGCCTCCGCCTGCGGCACCGTGTGCACGCGGGTGACGCCTTGCGCGTGCTCGACGATGCAGACGCCCTGTCCCTTCGCATATTGCAAATGACAGGCCAGCGCCCAATTACCAGGTTCGTTCCGCATAACTCCTCCAGAGATAGGACGGCCACGGGCTGGCCAGTATATCAGACCACCCGCTCATTGAATTTTGTAGCGCTCGCGAATCTGCCGCTCATCTGTCGCCACCCGCTCCCGATCGAGCACGATGGTATGACCGGTATCGAGCTCGATGACGTGATAGCGGCCCGATGCCACGGCGATCGCCGCCGCCACGTCGGCCAGACGGTCGATGGGCGTGCCGTTGACGGAAACGACGCGTACGTTCTCATGGGCGCTGTCGTACCCCTTGTTGAGATCCGCCTCGTAGATGGCGGAGATCACCACCAGCTCATCGGGCGCCTGCTCCTCTCCGCGCATCACGCCGAGATAGCGGCGGATATTGAAGGGAACGTCCTTCTCCAGATAAGCCGGATCCACGGCGCGGAACAGCAGGCCGCCGACCACATAGTACGGCGGCTGTTCGTCGTAGCGCGGCAGCGAAGGGATGACATGATATTCGCGCTCGGTCAGCTTGACGGTGATGTCCTGCTGCGCACCGTCGCGCAGCACGGTAAACGTGAGCGAATCACCGATTTGCCGTGTGGAAATTTCATAACCCAATCCGATACGATTGTTGCCGCGAAACGGGATACGGCCATCGTTGAAGATCTGCTTGCCCTCGATCCGCATCAGCACATCGCTCGAACGCAGGGCGTCGCCCAGGCCGGACACGCGAGCGACGCGCACCCCGCTCTGCCCTTCCTTCATGCCCAGATATTCGCGCAAGGTCGGGTTTTCCAGCTGCTGCACCTGAATGCCCATATAGGGCACGCCGTCCACCCGTCCGTCCGCGACATCATCGAGGAATTGCCGGATCACGGGCACGGGAATGAAATAGCCGATCGAGCCGGAGAAACGCTGCGTCGCCATGCCGAGGCATTCCCCGCTGTGGTCGGAGAAAACCGGGCCGCCGGAATTGCCGGGATTGATGGCGGCATCGGTCTGCACCAGCAGATTGCTCTGATTGCTGTGCGCGTAGGGCATGACATCGATGCGCGAAACCACGCCCTCGGTATAGGAAACCTGACGCCCGCCCACGGAATAGCCGATCGTCACCACTTTCGCGCGCTGCTCCGGCAAGGCGCCGAAGCGGATCGGCCGCATGTCGCGCGGCAACAGCTCGGGCTGGCGCGGTCGCACCAGCGCGAGGTCGACCTGATGATTGATGGCGACCCGTTCGACCTCCACGCGGTCGGGCAGGCCCGGCACCTCGATCTGGATGAAGGTATCGTCCATGATGCAGTGCGCATTGGTCAGAATGCCCTGCTCGACCAGAAAACCGGAACACGTGCGCCGGGCGGCCGGCTCCTTGCCCCAAGGCTGTTTGGGGCTCCACGACTGATGGGTGACATACAGCTTCACCACCGAGCCGGCAAGCGTCGCCAGATCGATATCGTCGGCATCGGTCGCAGCCGCAGGCGCGGGCAACAACGCCAGCATCAGCGCCGCCGCGCACGCATGCCGCAGGAAACGGGGAAAATCACTCTGTTTCATCATGCCTGCCTCTGACCGGTCTCTGACCGGCTTCTGACCGAATGGAACCGCCGACCGATCGCGCCGCGGCGAGCCGGCCGCGTCTGCGCGCTCGCCGCATCGAACCGTCCGGGATGGATTAATGCCGGGCCCTTGCGCGGCGCGCCACCGGCGCCCGGCGATCAATGGCCGATGCGCGCCTCGACCTTGTGACGCGCCATGATGAAAGCCGAATGCGGGACGTGCAGAAGTTCAGCGATCTTGCGCACCAGATGTTCCTCGTGATGATCCTTGCAGGCATCGGAAAACGCCACGCGCCACAGCATCTCGACGACGAGGATTTTTCTTTCGGGCGAAAACGCCTTGTCGATGAGATGGGTGAACTGGAACAGCGAAGCCGAGCCCTGCAGTTCGAGCTCGGCGAGACGCACCAGTTCGCGCGTCTCCTCATCGTCGAGATCGAACACTTCCCGCAGCGCCTGATCGACCGCCTGCCGCTCCTCGGCTGTCACCGTGCGGTCCGCGCGCGTCATTTCGATCAGCAGCGCGGCGGTTGCCAGCTGGGTATCGTGGCCGCCATCGCGCGCGACGCTGTCGGCGCCGCCGCCGAGCACGCGCGACTCGAAGAAATCGCGCACCGCCTTCAGCATCGATCCGGCCTCATCAATCAATCCAGCCCCAGCCGCGTCCACAGCGCCGGTCCCCCGCTGTGGCGCTCGATGGCCTCCAGGCGCGCGCGATGCTGCTCCCGCTCCTCATCGCTCGCCGGCAACACCGGCAGCGGCGGCCGCTGCGATGACAGCCGGCGTATGGCGCTGCGCACCGCGCTGCCGCCGGCCGGATCCTGATCGCGCTCCAGCAACAGATTGCTCTGCCCGCCGGTCATCGTCAGGTAGACGTCGGCGAGAATCTCGGCGTCGAGCAGCGCGCCGTGCAGCGTGCGCTGCGAATTGTCGATGTCGTAGCGGCGGCACAGCGCATCGAGGGAATTCTTCTGCCCCGGATGCAGATTGCGCGCCATGACCAGGGTATCGATCACGGCGCACTGCGCGCCGAAACGCGCGCCGTCACGTCCCAGCAGCACGAGCTCGTGGCGCAGGAAGCCGAGATCGAACGGCGCGTTGTGAATGATCAGTTCGGCGTCACCGAGGAAATCGAGGAAATCGTCGGCGACGGCGGCAAAGCGCGGTTTGTCGCGCAGGAACTCGGCGGTGATGCCGTGCACTTCCTGGGCGCCCTCGTCGATGTCGCGGTCGGGCTGGAGATACTGGTGAAAGTGATTGCCGGTGAGGCGCCGGCCGACGATTTCCACACAGCCGATTTCAATGATCCGGTGACCCTGAGCGGGCTCGAGGCCCGTGGTCTCGGTATCGAGGACGATATAACGCATGGCCGAAAGATACTAGATCACGATGAGGGGGGACAAGCCGGCGACGACTGGCACCTTACTGCCGCCCGTGATTCGCCGGCGCTGCAGCGCCGGCGATCAGTTCGTCGATGGCCTGCACCGCGAGGCGGTCCACCCGCTCGTTCTCGGGATGCCCGTTGTGGCCCCGCACCCAATGCCACTCGACTTCATGGCGGCCCGCCGCGGCTTCCAGCCGCTGCCACAGATCGACATTCTTCACCGGCTGCTTGGCCGCCGTCTTCCAGCCGCGCCGCTTCCAGCCGGGCAGCCATTCGAGAATGCCCTTCTTGACGTATTCCGAGTCGGTGGTCAGATGGATGCGGCAGGAACGCTTCAGCGATTCCAGCGCCATGATCGCCGCCATCAGCTCCATGCGGTTGTTGGTGGTCTGCGCCTCGGCGCCATGCAGCGTTTTCTCGCTGTCCTTGTAGCGCAGCAGGGCGGCCCAGCCGCCCGGTCCGGGGTTGCCGCGACAGGCGCCATCGGTATAGATCTCGACCCATTCGGGCATAAGCGTTCTCTCAGGTGCTGGGCTTGATCGCGCCGCCGTGGATCAGGCTCCGGCGCGGGCGCCAGCGCGGCTTGATCGGTGTCAGCGTCACCACGCGTTTCTTCGCCACGATGATATAGGTCCCGCCCAGATAGGGCCACCAGCGTCCGCCCAGCCGCTCCATCCACTGCAGGCGCCTCATCAGCCCGGCGTGTTTCAGCGGTGGACGGAAAAAGCAGGCATGGGTGGCGATGACGTCGAAGCCGAGCAGCGCGAGCCAGTCCTTGATGCGCAGGGTGCCGCGGAACACGCCGTGCCACGGCGCCGGCCGGCGCCGGCGCCAGGTGAACAGGCGTCTCAGCCCCCACAGGCTCCAGGGGTTGAACCCCATGATCACCACATGTCCTTCGGGCACCAGCACGCGCTCGACTTCGCGCAATATGTCGTGGGGCGAGGCGCCGAAGTCCAGCGTATGCGGCAACACCACCACATCGACCGCATCGCCGCGCAGCGGCAGCAGGTCGGTATCGGCATGCAGCGCGCTGGTACGATCGGCAGCGCGGCTGGTACGATCGGCGGCGTGCTCATCGCCGATCGGTTCACCGATCAGTTCAGCGGCACGATGGCGATCGATGACGACATGGCGCCGGATCAGGCTGGCACCCAGCAGATAGGCATCCGTTACGGTACCGAGCTGCACCAGATAATAACCGAACAGATCGGGCAGAATGCGGTCGAGCGCATGGCGCTCGGCAGCGAGCAGGCTCTGGCCGAGCGGCTGGCGATACCAGCCGCGCAGATCCGCGTCCCTGTCCCGCGCCTGCGCTGCGTCCCAGTGCGCGTGACCCTGGTCATCGCATTCCATGTCGTGTTAAATCATCCCTTCAAGTCTTTGCTTTTGTAGGCAGATGAAATCTGAAAACGATACGCCAGCCGCCATTCCCGTCGCGGCGCTGCGCGACAATTATATCTGGTTGATCCCGGTCGGCGGCGAACCGGATCGCGTCATCATCGTCGACCCCGGCGAGGCGGCGCCGGTAACGGCCGCGCTGCAGCGGTTGCGGCTGGAGCTGGCCGCGATCCTGATCACGCACCACCATCCGGATCATACCGGCGGCATCCGGGCACTGCTGAAGGATTATCCCGTACCGGTCTACGGCCCCGCCGCCAGCGCCATCGGCGCCATCGATCACCCCCTGCGGGGAGACGAAATCATCCAGCCCGCAGGAATGAGGTTCCGCGTCATGGCGGTGCCCGGCCATACGCTCGATCACATCGCCTACTGTGGGGAGCGCCTGCTGCTGTGCGGCGACACGCTGTTCGCCGGCGGCTGCGGGCGCCTCTTCGAAGGCACCCCCCAACAGATGCTGGACTCCCTTAATAAGATCAACTTACTTGATGAAAATACGATCATTTTATGCGCCCATGAATACACCGTGGCGAATCTCGAGTTCGCCGCGGCAGTGGAGCCGGACAATGCGGCGGTACAGGCGCGCCTGGCCTGGGCACGGCAGTTGCGCGCGGCGGGCAGGCCGACGCTGCCTTCGACACTCGCAGAAGAGCGGCGCACCAATCCGTTCCTGCGCTGCAGCGAGCCCGGCATCATCGCGGCCGCGTCGCGCTTCCGTCGCACCAGGCTAGAGAAAGAACATGAGGTTTTTGCCGCTATCCGCTATTGGAAAGACATTTTTTAACCTCGCCCTTCATCCCCCGCTCAAGACGGCCTGACACAGGCCGATTTATTGTTATACTCGCGTCTTTTGCAATTTTCAGATTCGGCAGTATGTCCAAGAAAAATCACGCATTATCACTGTTCTGCCTGGGGTTCGCCGTCGCCCTTTCGGGCTGCGCCGCCCATCATCGCTCGGCCCATCTCGCAGACAGCGCCGAAGCCGCCGAAACGGCGCAGGAAAAACAACAGGAAACACCCGCTTACGCGGACTATCTCAATGATTCCCCGTGGTCTCGCTACCACCTCGCGCTGCTCCAGCCCGACCCCGAGCACAGCACGCTGGAAGCCGACCTGTCGACCCCGGGAGCCGATGACGGTAATGGCATAGCTGCGGACAGCGTCGCCCCCGATACCGATCCACCGGATCTATGGGACCGCATGCGCGCCGGCTACGGCTTCCCCGCCCTGCCGCTCAATTCACGCATCGACGCCGAAATCAGCTGGTACGCCAAACACCCGGACTATCTCGCGCGCACGATGACGCGGGCCCAGCCCTATCTGCACCTGGTCATCGAAGCGCTCGATCAGCGCGGGCTGCCGATGGAAATCGCCCTGCTGCCGATCGTGGAAAGCGCCTATCAACCCTTCGCCTATTCGCACGGGCGCGCCGCCGGCCTGTGGCAGTTCGTACCGGGCACCGCCAGCCATTATGGCCTGAAGCAGAACTGGTGGTACGACGGACGCCGCGACGTGATCGCCTCGACGCAGGCCGCGCTCGATTATCTGCAATACCTGCACACTTTCTTCGACGGCGACTGGATGCTGGCCCTGGCCGCCTATAACTCGGGAGAGGGCACGGTCCGCCGTGCGGTCACCCGTAACCAGGCCCGGGGACAGCCGATCGATTTCTGGTCGCTCGACCTGCCGCGCGAGACACGCGCCTACGTACCCAAGCTGATCGCGCTCAGCGAGATCTTCTCCCGGCCGCAGGATTACGACATCGAGCTGCCCCCGATCGCCGACGCGCCTGCCGCCGTGGCGATCGACATCGGCGGCCAGATCGACCTCGCCAAAGCGGCAGAACTCGCCGACATTCGCCTGGAAGAGCTCTACCGGCTGAATCCGGCATTCAACCGCTGGGCGACCGATCCCGACGGACCGCACACCCTGCTGCTGCCGGTGCATGCCGCCGAGCGCTTCACCACGGCCCTGGCCGGCCTCGACGAGGAACAGCGCGTCGCCTGGCGACGCCACCTCATCCGCGAGGGCGAGACGCTGGGACAGATCGCGCACCAGTACCGCACCACCGTCCCCGTGCTGAGCCAGGTCAACAATCTCGATGGCCACATGATCCGGGCCGGCCGCAGCCTGCTCGTGCCGGTGGCGATGCGCAGCCTCGACAACTACGCCCTCAGCGACGATCAGCGCCGCCAGACGACCCAGACCATACCGCGCAGCGGCAACCGACTGGTACATACCGTGCGCAGCGGCGATACGCTGTGGGATCTCGCCCGCAAGCATCAGGTGAACGTCAGGCAGCTCGCGCAATGGAACGCCATGGCACCCGGCGACACGCTGCGTCCCGGACAGCGCCTGGTGATCTGGACCACCGGCTCGGCGCCAGCGACGACCACCGCCCGCGCAGCACCCGGCGACACCATCGCCATGAGCGAACTCACCCAGCGCATCAGCTACGTGGTGCGCAAAGGCGATTCACTGTCACGCATCTCGCAGCGCTTCAACGTCAAGGTATCGGAGCTGAGACGCTGGAATTCCCTCGCCCCGGACACCTATCTGCAACCCGCACAGCGCCTGACCCTGTACGTGGACGTCACCCGCCAGACCGCCAATCTCTGACCGGGCCCGCCCCGGTCCCCGACACCCCCTCGCCCCACGCGCCAACGGACGCGGCGCATGCCCGTCGCTCCCGCCGCGACAGGCTTCACTTTGCAAGCGCAATGCCGATAAAAGCGGATATCACCCGACCCGTCCAGCCGGCAGACCGCTTCATGAACAACGACAACATCATACCGATGAGCAGCAAGGCGATAGACCTCCCGGTCTCGCCCTACCGTTCCACCTCGGCCGAGGGGGAACTGCTGAACGCGCCGGTCGTGGCCACCCTGATGAACGGCAAAACCATCGCCGGACGCCTCGCGGGTGTCGACGGCCCACGCGCCATCATCACCATGCAGATCAAGAGCGCGGGCCGCAGCTATGTACGCTTCAACGAGCTCAGGTATCTGCATTTCATCACGCGCAACCCGATCAACCGCGGCAAGCACCCGCTGCAGCAGATCCACGCCAGCAATATCATCATGCCGCGCGCGACACAGGAATTCCGCATCACCTTCAGCGATCAGCGCGTGCTGAGCGGGCGCACGCGCGGTTCCTTCGTCGACAAGATCGGCATCCACCTCTTTCAGCTGGTCGACAGCGCCCACGTCAGCCGCCTGTTCATCCCGACGCAGGCGGTACAGCGCTACTACATCGGCCAGCGCCGCGATTCACGTCGCGAGACGCAGAGCGGCCAAGGCAGTCAGAGCGGCGGCGACAACCTGCATGAATACAGCACGCCGCAGCAGAGCCCGCCGCCGCGGCGGCGCAAATCGGATCGTTCGACGCACCAGGCGGTGGCGACCGACAAGCAGGCACTCAAACAGGCGCTGGCGACCCGTGACGACAGCAGCGACAGTCTGACCGGGCCCAAACGCATCGGCGAAATGCTGGTCGAGGACGGCATCATCAACCAGGAGCAGCTCGATGCCGCCCTGGAGAACCAGCGCAGCGACGGCAGCCAGCGCATCGGCGAGATCCTGGTCAAGAGCGGCGCCGCCTCCGCCGAGCAGATTTACACGGCGCTGGCGCACAAGTTCGGCATGCCGTTCGTGCTGCTCAGGAATTTCTTCATCGATATCGAATGCCTGAGCCTGATCCCGGCCGATGTGGTGCGCAAATACACACTGCTGCCGCTCGCCCTGCACGACGACCGCCTGGTCATCGCCATGGACGATCCGGCCAACACCGAAGCACTCACCTTGCTGCGTTTCATGACGCACTACCGCATAGAGCCGACCATCGCCACGCGCGAAGACATCGAATGGGCGATCGGCAAATACTACGGTTCACCGCCGCGCCCGGCGGCGCAGACCGCCCACGAAAGCCGCTCCGACACCGCACAGGAAAGCGCGCGCGAGGAGATCAACCGCCAGACCACGGAAAAAGCCGTGGCCAGCTTCATCTCCAACACCATCGCCGACGCCATCGATCGCAATGCGGCGGACATTCACATCGTCGGCGAACGCGGTCACGTCGATCTGCTGTTCCGCATCAACGGCACGCTGATACCCGTGCGGCGCTTCAGTCGCATCATCATGCCGGCGGTCCTGCACCATCTTTCGGTCATGGGGCGCATCGATGCGAGTCAGAACGAGACGCTGCAGCGCGGACACGCGCGCATGCTCAGCGATGATGCGATCATCGATGCGCACATTCTGCTCGACCGGCGCAGCGAGGTGGAAACCGCGGTCATCCATCTGATCCGAACCGGCTCCTCATTGACGCCGCTCGATCGCCTGGGGCTGGAGGCCGAGGCTGCCGCACGCCTCGACGACATGCTGGCACAACAGGGCGGCATCGTCGTCGTCGGCGGCAACACCGATACGCATCGCTCCCGCACACTGTACAGCGCACTGCGCGAAATGCACCGGCAGGGACGCACCGTCGCCACGGCGGAGACGCCGGTATCGTATTACATGAGCGGTATCGAACAGCTGCACCCGCAGCAGGGCCACGCGGAAGATTTCAGACTGCAGGCGCTGAACAGCGCGCGCAGCCGGCAGATCGATGGCCTGCTGATCGGCGAACTCGACGACGCGCAGACGCTGCGCGCGGCGGTCGCCGGTACGGGTACCGACGCCGGCACCGTCCAGGGCACGGTGGTACTGGCGAAAACGCGCGCTCCCACCGCGGCGCAGGCCATCACCCGGCTGATGGCGCTGAGCGATGACCAGGCCGCGCTGAGCGCGGCGCTGAGCGCCGTGCTGGCGCAGCACACGATCCAGGTCAACTGCCGTTATTGCCTGCGGGAAGAAACGATCCCCGCCGCTGCGCGCAGCGCGCTCGGCGTGAACGCCGAGGAAATCTTCTACCACAGCGCCGGCTGCGACGATTGCCACGGCACCGGCTACGACGGCAGCCAATCCCTCTTCGAACTGCTCATCGTCACTCCGGAAATCAGGGCATTGATCGAGAGCGACGCAGCGGCGGCGGACATCCAGCGCCGCGCCGTCGTCAGCGGCATGACCACGCTCGCGGAAAGCGCGCTCCTGCTGGCGCGCCTGCGCAGGATATCGTTCGCTGAAGCGCAGCGCCTGTTCCACCAGACGCAGGACAGCTGACGCCCCGCGCGCGCAAGCGCACAGCGCAGACGCTCAATACAGGTGGCAACAGGCGCCGTGACTGGATGAAAAACGCTTCATGACCGGATAGCTGTCCCGGCACTGCGCCATCGCCTGCGGACAGCGGGTATGGAAATGACAGCCCGCCGGCGGTGACGCCGGCGAGGGCAGATCCCCCGGCAACCTCCCCGCCTTCTCCCGCTCTGCGCCGTCGATGCGCGGCACCGCCGCCAGCAGCGCCTGGGTATAGGGATGCCTGGGCCCCGTGAGCACCTCGTCGATGCGTCCGCGCTCGACGATCCTGCCGAGATACATGACGGCGACTTCGTCGGCCAGATAGGCCACGACCGAAAGATTGTGGGTGATGAAGAGGTAGGAAATACCCTTGCTGTCCTGCAGCGACTGCAGCAAATTGAGGATCTGCGCCTGCACCGAGATATCGAGCGCGCTGGTCGGCTCGTCGCAGACGATCAGCCGCGGCTCGACGGCCAATGCCCGCGCGATGCAGATGCGCTGGCGCTGGCCGCCGGAAAATTCGTGCGGATAACGCCGCGCGGCATCCGGCGGCAAACCCACTTCGGCAAGCAGCGCCTCCGCCCTCATGGCGCGCCGGCGCGGATCGGCCTCCAATCCGAGCGTAATCATGCCTTCCGCAACGATCTCGCCGACGCGCATGCGCGGATTCATGGAGGCGTAGGCATCCTGGAAAACGATCTGGAATTCGCCGCGACGGCGGCGCAGCGCCTCGCCGGTGAGCGCTGCGAGATCGCTGCCGTCGAAGCGCACCGTCCCGGCGAGAGGCGACACCAGGCGCAGGATTGCCTTGCCGACGGTGGTCTTGCCGCAGCCGGATTCCCCCACCAGCGCCAGCGTCCTTCCCCGTTCGAGCGCGAATGACACACCGTCGACCGCCCGTACCATGCCCAGGCGGCGCGCCAGTACGCCGTGTCGCAGAGGGAAATGCACCTTGAGATCCTCGACCGCGAGCAGCGGCCCTGCGCCGACGATATCGTCACGGTGTCGCGGCACCGGCTGCACGCAGGCACGCCGCAAAGCCGCCTGCAGTCTGTCCGCATGCACCGGATCATAGAGATGGCAGCGCACACCGTGTCCGGCACCCGTCTCATCAGCGCCGACGCCCACAGCAACGGTCCCGCTAACGACCTCATCGACGACAGGGAGCAGCGCGGGCTCGGCATCGCGACAGCGCTCCCAGACAAACTCGCAGCGTCCGGCGAAACGACAGGCCGATCGCGCCGGCACTGGCGTCATGCTGCCGGCGATCACCGCGAGGCGCTGATGACGCTTGGCCAGATCAGGCAGGGACTCGAACAGCTTGCGACTGTAAGGATGGCGGGGGCAGGCGAAGAACGCGTCACGCGCCGCCTGTTCGACGATACGGCCGGCGTACATCACCGCGACGCGATCCGCAGTTTCGGCGACCACGCCGAGATCGTGCGTGATCAGCATGATCGACATGCCGCGCGCGCGCTGCAGATCCTTGAGCAGCGCGAGCACCTGCGCCTGGATGGTGACATCGAGCGCCGTAGTCGGCTCATCGGCGATCAGCAGCTCGGGTTCACCGGCCAGCGCCATCGCGATCATGACCCGCTGCTTCATCCCGCCGGAGAGCTGATGCGGATATTCGCGATAGCGCCGTACGGCGTCGGCGATGCCGACCGCATCGAGCAGCTCCAGTGCGACGCGCCGCGCCTCGTCGCGGCCCGAGCCGCGATGCCAGCGCACCGCTTCGGCGATCTGTTCACCGGCGCTGATCACCGGATTCAGCGCCGTCATCGGATCCTGAAAGATCATCGCCATGCGCCCGCCACGCACCCGGCGCATGGCCGATTCCGGCAGATGCGTCAGATCCTGCGCACCGAGCATCACCCTGCCGGCGACGATACGCCCCGCCGGCGGCACCAGGCGCATGAGCGAAAGCGAAGTCATGGATTTGCCGCAGCCGGACTCGCCGAGCAGGGCAAAAGTTTCACCCTGGCGGATTTCGAACGACACTTCGTCGACGGCGCGCACCGCGTTTTCGCCGTAGCCGAAATGCGTGCTCAACCCTTCGACCTTCAGTATCACGTCGCCCATCGGCTCTTCGCATCGATCTGCGGACAACGCGCCGGACGCTGCGGCGTCGGCCGTTTCCGTGGTGAAAACCTGTGCTATATTACACGTCTCGCAACATCCGGGCACTCCGGCGCCCGCTTCGACAGGACCACAACATGGCATTTCTGCAGGGAAAACGCGCGCTGATCGTCGGCGTCGCCAGCAACCGATCGATCGCCTGGGGCATCGCCAATGCGATGCGCCGCGAGGGCGCCGAGCTGGCCTTCACCTACCAGAACGAGAAGCTGCAGGGGCGTGTCGAGAACTTCGCCGCCGAATTCGGTTCCGATATCGCCTTGCGCTGCGACGTGGCGAACGACGGGGAAATCGACGATGCCTTCGCCCGCCTCGGCGAGCGCTGGGACCATCTCGACATCATCGTGCACTCGGTCGCCTTCGCCCCGCGCGAGGAACTGGACGGCGACTATCTCGATTGCGTGACGCGGGAAGGCTTCCGCATCGCGCACGAAATCAGCTCCTACAGCTTCGCCGCGCTGGCCAAGGCCGGGCGCGCGCTGATGGCGGGACGCAATGGTTCACTGCTGACACTCAGCTATCTGGGCGCGGTGCGGGCCATACCGAACTACAACGTCATGGGCCTGGCCAAGGCCAGCCTGGAAGCCAACGTGCGCTACATGGCGCATCATCTCGGCCCGCAAGGCACCCGCGTCAATGCCATCTCCGCCGGCCCGATCAAGACCCTGGCGGCGGCCGGCATCAGCAACTTCCGCAGCTTCCTCGATTACGCCGAACAGAATTCACCGCTGCGGCGCAACGTGACCATCGAAGAAGTCGGCAACGCCGCCGCTTTCCTCTGCTCCGATCTTGCCAGCGGCATCACCGGCGAGATCATGTACGTGGACTCCGGTTACAACATTCAGGGCATGGGCGTCATCTAGACCTTCCCGCCACGCTGGCGCCGCTGTGCGGCGGCGCCATTTTCATCGAGATCATCGCACGATGATGATCGTGCTGAACGCCGTCGGCTTGCCGCTGGAAGGCATCGGGCTGCTGCTCGCCGTCGACTGGCTGCTGGATCGTTTCCGAACCACGGTGAACGTATGGGGAGACGCGGTGGGCGCGGCGGTGATCGACCGCATGCTGCGCGCCGGGGATGGAAAAGGACAGATTCACTGACGATGACAGCCGCCGATGACAGCCGCTGTGCCCACCTCCATCCTTGTGGCGGGCAACAACATCAAGCCGGGGCGCGCCGCGCGACGGTGGGTGGTTGTGGGTGGGTGTGCTGCACGCGCCTGAGCAGCGCTGGCGCGCTTACAGGCGGTCTTCGAATATCCTGACTTTGTTCCTTTCCCGGAGCGATTCGACCAGATCGCCCACGGCGCGCTGGCCGAGGAACTGGGTCAGCGCCATAGCCTGCGCCCGCCGCTCGCGCTCATCGACGGCGGCAACGTCACCGTCCACCACTTCATGCAGCGCCAGCACGGCGTAATCCCCGGACAGCAATTGCACGCCTTCGGTCGTCGGCTCGGCAGCGACCGGCCGGGTCATGCTGAAAACGACGCCGAGCAGCTCAGGATCGATCGTGACGTCATCGCGGCCCACGGTCGCAGCCGGATGCCATTCGGCACGGTACTCGCGGGCGAGTTCTTCCAGGGAGGCTCCCTCACCGAGGCGAGCGATGATACGTTCACCGATTTCGCGTGCCTTCTCGGTGGCATCACGCTGGCGCAACTCGATTTCGATGCGATCATGGACTTCGGCCAGCGGCAAGTGACTGGCGGGATAACGATCCGCGATGCGCACCACCACCACGCGATCGTTACCGAGTTCGATCAGCTGGCTGTTGTGGCCGGCCTCGAGCACATCGGCGGAAAAAGCCGCATCGCGGAAGGCGCGCTCGGCGGCGATGCCTTCACCGCTGTCGGTGCTGAAAGGCGCGGTCTCCTCGATCGGGAGGCCGAGGGCTTCGGCAGCGACTTCGAGCGTATCGGAATGTTCGAAAGTGAGATCGGCGAGTCGCTCGGTCAGATCGAAAAAGCGCTCTTCCGCCCGCGCCATGCGGTATTCGCCGGCCAGCGCGGACGCCATTTCCTCGAAGGAGCGCACCGAGCCCGGGCGCACTTCATCGACGCGGATCAGGTGAAAACCGAACGGCGACTGTACCGGTCCGCGCAGTTCTCCGGCTTTCATGGAGAACGCCGCATCTTCGAACTCCCCGACCATGGCACCGCGTCCGAAGAAACCGAGATCGCCGCCGCTGCGCGCCGAGCCGCTGTCGTCGGAGCGCTCACGTGCCACGTCTTCGAAGGCGGCGCCTGCCTCGATCTCTGCCAGCAGCGCTTCGGCCTTCGCACGTGCAGCGGCCAGCGCCTCGGCGCTGGCATTCTGATCGACTTCCACCAGGATATGCCGTACCCGGCGCTCCTCACCCACCGAGAGAGTCGGCAGGCGCTCTTCATAGAGCCGGCGGATAGTCGCCTCGTCCACCTGCAGATCATTGGCGCCACTGGACATGGAAAGCTCCAGGTACTGCGCCACGACGCGTTCGGGCACGGCGAACTGCGCCTTGTTCTGTTCGTAATACTGCGCCACGCGCTCGCCGTCGATCTGCACGCTGCCGGCATGATCCGACGCGGGCAGCACGAGATGGGTGAAACGCCGGCGCTGTTCGGACAGACGCAGCAGGGCATCGATGTCGCGCGCGGTCAGAAATGCGGTATCCGCAACGCCGCGGATGAACTGCTCCATGAGCAGATCATTGCGCATTCCTTCCTCGAACTGTGCCTTGTTCAGGCCGGATGTCTGCAGCAGGCGTTGATAGAGAGCGGGATCGAAGCGGCCGTCGTTCTGGAACTCGCGCATGGCGTGGATACGCTGCCCCAGACGGGCATCGGCGACGCGGAAGCCGGCATCATGCGCCGCCTGTGTCAGCACTTCAACGTTGACCAGGCGATCGATGACGTCGCGCCGCACACCGGCATCATCGGGATCGAAGCGGCCGAGCGCCTGGCGGCGCGCCATCACTTCGCGCTGGTAGAGATTCTGGTATTCGCTCAGAGAGACATCGCGCTTGCCGATCTTGGCGACAACGACGTCACCGCCACCCTCGAAATATTCATTAACACCCCACAACGCGAACGGGATGATGATGATGATGACGATGATCCAGGCGACTACGCCCTTGGCGTTATCACGGATGAGCTTGAGCATACTGGCAGGTCTTTCCGAAGCTTGCTGATCGACGACGGGAGCGTCCCGGCCGTCGCGGTACCTAGCGGTGTCTGCGGTCGGCTGCGCTCTATCGACGCCTGGATTGACACAGGCCGCCGACAGGACACATACCGGCTCGCGCAGGTATCAGAAAGCGCATCCTCCCAAGTTTACATATGGCGGAGTGGACGGGACTCGAACCCGCGACCCCCGGCGTGACAGGCCGGTATTCTAACCAGCTGAACTACCGCTCCACTGCATTGGCGTGGTGGGTGCTGAGGGGATCGAACCCCCGACATTCGCCTTGTAAGGGCGACGCTCTCCCAGCTGAGCTAAGCACCCGAAAGAAAGGGATCATAGGGCATATCGGCGTGCGTTGCCAGCGGGCCCTTTATACCAATGACATCAATGCAATGTCAACTCGAACCGCACTGCGGGCCGCGACGCGCGCCAATGCGCGAGCGTACGCGGCCCGCCGCGAACAGTTCGATCTCAGTGTGGCCTGATATCGCCGCTCTTCTTGGATTTTGACGGCTTCTTTGCCGGCACAATTTCACCCTCGCCGTCCCGCTCCTTATCGAGCGACGGCTGCGGCATATGCTGCAAGGCGACTTCCAGCACCTCGTCCACCCACTTGACCGGACGGATATCCAGATCCTGCTTGATGTTCTTGGGGATCTCCGCCAGATCGCGCCGGTTCTCCTCGGGGATCAGCACGGTCTTGATGCCGCCGCGGTGCGCGGCGAGCAGCTTTTCCTTGAGGCCACCGATCGGCAGCACTTCGCCGCGCAGCGTGATCTCACCGGTCATGGCAACCGCCGCGCGCACCGGGATCGACGTCAGCGCCGACACCAGCGCCGTGCACATGCCGATACCCGCACTCGGACCGTCCTTGGGAATGGCGCCCTCGGGCACATGGATATGGACATCGTGCTTCTGATAGAAATCGGGATCCAGCCCCAGCACCATCGCCCGGCTGCGCACCACGGTCATCGCCGCCTGCACCGACTCCTGCATCACGCTGCCGATCTGGCCGGTGATGGTGAGCTTGCCCTTGCCGGGCATGACCGCCGCCTCGATGGTGAGCAGCTCCCCGCCGACCTCGGTCCACGCCAGCCCGGTAACCTGGCCGATGTGATCCTGCGCTTCGGCGAGACCGAAGCGGTAACGCTTGACGCCGAGATACTTCTGCAGAATGCGCGAGGTGACGGTGACGGTCTTCTCGCTCGGCTTGAGCTGTACCTGCTTGACCACCTTGCGGCAGATCTTGGAAATCTCCCGCTCGAGATTGCGCACGCCGGCCTCGCGCGTGTAGTAGCGGATGATGTCGCGCAGCACGCCATCGCTGATCGCGATCTCATTCTCGCCGAGCCCGTTGGCGGCAATCTGCTTGGGCACGAGGTAACGCTTGGCGATATTGACCTTCTCGTCCTCGGTGTAGCCGGACAGGCGGATGACCTCCATGCGATC
>CAYLYS010000034.1:0-26669 GCA_964388175.1 uncultured Chromatiales bacterium
TGCTGCCGGTGATCGACAGGCTGTTGTCGACGCCGAAACCGTCACCGCCGAACGGGCCGGTGTAAGGCATCGCAGCCCATGCTCCCCCCGACGCCAGCAAAGCCGCGGAACCCACGGTCAATGCCTTCAGTATCTTGCTCATATTTCGTCTCCTAGAGAATTTGTCTGACTGGATCAACGATCAAGCCGTCGATACCATCATCAGGGGAATGCGCTCACACCGGAACCGCCCACACCCGTGAAGGTCGGGGCTGCGCCGAAGTTGCCATCCCAGAACTGCCAGGTGCTGCCCGCGCCCGCGGCCGGATCGACCGCATTGAAGACGCCGGCGCCTGTGTGGCTGGTCCAGGTCTGAGCCGGAGCGGCATAAAGCGTATTTTGGGTGCCTGCCGTCCTGACCGACTGCACTTCCAGCACGCGGTCAGTCGCAGCGCCAACACCGAAGTTCTGCAGACGCATGAACACCATCTGCAGCGCATCGCCAGCGTTGTAGGCGATGTCGTTGCCATCCGGCATTTCGATCACGCCATCACCGCAGACGCCCGGTGCATTGGGGTTCGGCGCGCCGCCGACGCAGGTGTACTCGCCCGAGGACACGCGGATGGTCATGCTGCCGCCGTTGGCCGCACCAGCGCCACCGAGCTGGTCGATACGCTGGAACTTGGAAGCGGGACCGTTGTCCAGGAAGGTGAAGTTCACCGTGATACCCGGGAAGGTCTGGGTCTGGAAAACCCGGATATCGGTCGGTTCGTCATCCTGCAGCAGGAAGCCACGCGACAGATCGGCGGTGACACGGCCGGTGCCGGTGCCATCGCTCAGATCGACGGTGCCGACGGTCGCGATGGTGTTGCTGTTGTTCTGCGCACCGACGAAGGACTCGGCCAGGAAGCCGATGGTGTTGAGGTTATTGCCGATCGCAATGGTCTCATCGTCTTCGACGACGATGGTGTGGATGAACGCCGTACCCTCGGCGATATCCGTCGCACCCGAGATCAGGTTGCCGCCGCCGTCTTCAATGCCGGCCGCGACGCGATCCACCAGGGTCACCTTGCGCTGCGAAATGCCGGTGCCGGTGGCCGCCAGGGTCGAACAGGTATAACCAGCCGGGCAGATCGCGCCCGCACCATAGTCGAACTGGACAGTGCCGTCGGTGGCTCCGAAATTACCATAGCCACCGAATCCGGTCGGGGGCCCTGCCAGCGCAACGCCTGCAAGCAATGCCGGCGCGCTGGCCAACAATACGCTAAGCTTCTTCATATATTCTCTCCTACTATAATTTGCATTAGGACGTTCCGCCGCGCGCTGCTTTGCGCCGGAATATATCGCGGCCACCCGGGAACAGAAAGAGGTGAACGCGTCCTTTTCATTAAGGGGTGCGACTGTCCTGCAGAGCCACACCCCCTCCATAGGCAGTCGTTCTAGCGTCCATACTGGAAATGAGTATGCGCCGGAGGCAAGCAACAGTCAAGCAAGCTAAACCTGATATTGCTGCGCCAAGCCTTGATAGGACAAAAAGAATTTCATTATGAATGGCGCCTCGGGACGGGCGTGAAAACTACCGGGGGGACAAGGTGATATTACCTGGAATGATCCGGCAGAAGCCTCCTCCTACCAACAACCCAGGAAGTATCCAATACTCGGCCTCATCAAGGCAATACGGGGCAGGCTACGCATAACCACTCAGCACAATCGGACTACTCAACCCTGCGGCGCTCCAAATAAAAAGGCGAGAGGACAAACTGATCGCCCTCTCGCCCGCCTTTGCAGCCCACGGATGTGGGGTCCGGCACGGATCCGCCCACGCCGGACCACATCCGCTTATTCGCTTACCACATATCCAGCGCAGTCGTGGTCTGGTCGGTGTAGTCACCGAAGATGGCGCTGACCGCACCACCCGCATCAGCACCGCTGCCGTTCCAGTCCCAGGGACCGACCGTTGCGCCGGTGATGGCGGTGCGGGTCACGCTGCCGCTGGTGACGGTAGCAGCGCCATTGTTCCCAATCGCGCTCGTCACCCGCTGGTGGTTCAGGCCGGTATCGGCCGACTGACGACTCTGAATGTACAGGGCGGAATTGTAGTTAGCCAGAGACAGCCCCGGAGCGTTGTTCACATCTTCCAGATCGATCACGGTGCCGGTGTTCTGGCCCGTACGATAGACGAAAAAGCCTGCCGGGGTCGCGTTGCCCGCACCCGGCTCCACGGCACCCGCCCACTGGTCGATCGCCACGCGCTTCGCACCCGTCGCACCGCCACCGTTGCCGTTCAAGTCACCACCGGCGCCCGTGATCTCACCGACGATGCGGGTCAGCTGGTCCAGCGCATTACCCGGCTCGTTCTCGTCGATACGCTGATTCAAACCGAACAACAGGTCAACGCCGCTGTAGTAGTCCGCACCCAGCATGGTGTGATCCGTGGAGAAGCTGCTCGATGCGCC
The DNA here is from genome assembly GCA_964388175.1 of uncultured Chromatiales bacterium. Taxonomy (GTDB): domain Bacteria; phylum Pseudomonadota; class Gammaproteobacteria; order SZUA-140; family SZUA-140; genus JAITWN01. Next base: position 2,436 of record CAYLYS010000034.1, read on the forward strand.
GCTGGCCTCCAGAATCTTCATCTTCTGGGCAATGTTGGTGGAATTCGTACCTCCGTTGATGCCCATGCGGACGATCTGCTCGCTGGCGAACAGATTGGTGACACCGTCGCCTTCGGCAACGATCGACTGCAGGTAGTTGGTACCGTCCGGCATCACCACGCGACGCTGGATGATGCCATCGACACCGCTACCGCCTTCGAAGTTGACGCAGAGCGCCGCCGTCGGAGGACAGGCGACCGACAGCGTGCTGCCGGTGATCGACAGGCTGTTGTCGACGCCGAAACCGTCACCGCCGAACGGAGCGGTGTAAGGCATCGCAGCCCACGCGCCTCCCGATGCCAGCACGGCCGCGGCCAGGGTGAATGTTCTAGAAATCTTGTTCATTGTGCTGCTCTCCTAAACCAAACCATGGGGTCAAGCGCTCCGGTATAGCGCGCGCTCAGGGGAATGCGCTCACACCGGAACCGCCCACACCCGTGAAGGTCGGGGCTGCGCCGAAGTTGCCATCCCAGAACTGCCAGGTGCTGCCCGCGCCCGCGGCCGGATCGACCGCATTGAAGACGCCGGCGCCTGTGTGGCTGGTCCAGGTCTGAGCCGGAGCGGCATAAAGCGTATTTTGGGTGCCTGCCGTCCTGACCGACTGCACTTCCAGCACGCGGTCAGTCGCAGCGCCAACACCGAAGTTCTGCAGACGCATGAACACCATCTGCAGCGCATCGCCAGCGTTGTAGGCGATGTCGTTGCCATCCGGCATTTCGATCACGCCATCACCGCAGACGCCCGGTGCATTGGGGTTCGGCGCGCCGCCGACGCAGGTGTACTCGCCCGAGGACACGCGGATGGTCATGCTGCCGCCGTTGGCCGCACCAGCGCCACCGAGCTGGTCGATACGCTGGAACTTGGAAGCGGGACCGTTGTCCAGGAAGGTGAAGTTCACCGTGATACCCGGGAAGGTCTGGGTCTGGAAAACCCGGACGTCAGTCGGTTCGTCATCCTGCAGCAGCGCGCCGCGCGACAGATCGGCGGTGACACGGCCGGTACCGGTGCCATCGCTCAGATCGACGGTATTCACCGCCGCGATGGTATTGCTGTTGTTCTGCGCACCGACGAAGGACTCGGCCAGGAAGCCGACGGCGTTGAGGTTGCTCCCTACCGCAATGGTCTCAGCGTCATTGATGACGATGGTGTGGATGAACGCCGTACCCTCGGCGATATCCGTCGCACCGGCGATTAGATCGCCGCTGCCATCCTCGATGCCGGCCGCGACACGATCCACCAGGGTCACCTTGCGCTGCGAAATGCCGGTGCCGGTGGCCGCCAGGGTCGAACAGGTATAACCAGCCGGGCAGATCGCGCCCGCACCATAGTCGAACTGGACAGCGCCGTCGGTGGCTCCGAAATTACCATAGCCACCGAATCCGGTCGGGGGCGCCGCAAGCACGGCTCCCGCTGCCATCAGGGCGGCGGAGCCGAGCGTGAATCGATAGAACTTTGTTATCGGTCTGCTCATTGTTAGGTCTCTCCCAGGCGAGGTCCGCATCGTTTCGCTGCGGACCGGTCACTGCGGCTCAGGCAGGATCACCCCAAGCCACAGCACTTAAATCTTGTCGGGACATCGTCACGCTGGATGCACCCGCGATCCCTTTGCTATAATTTCGGCAACTTTCTTGGATACCTTGAGCCTCACCCGCTACCAGCTTCGGCGACGGCAACGGGCGTAACAGTCGCGCCGAATTCCCACTAATCGGCATTTAATCCTAAATATGCTCTTTCTCGAAGGAGATCAGTCGGATGCGTAAAACAGGCGTAATACTGGCAGTTGCCTTGTCGGCAGGGATGGCGCCGACGATCAGCGCGGCACAGGAAGCGTCTATCACGGCACGCGACGTCGTCGAACGCTGCGACGCGCGTTACCCCGGGGAAGATCAGCATACGCGTCTGAAGATCACACTGCGTGACCGTGACGGAAACGACAAGACCCACATCTATCAGCGCTACTGGAAGGACTACAAAGGCAAGGATGGCATCACGGAGAAGATGGTGCTCTTTACCGAATTCCCGCCCGATGCCCAGGGCGCCGGCTTCATGCGCTGGGCCTATACCGGCAAGAACGCCGAGCAGTGGATCTATCTACCCGCCCTGAAGAAAACCCGCCGGGTTTCGGTGCGCGACCCCGGCGACAGCTTCCTCGGCTCCGACCTTACCTATGCCGACATCAGTCCGCGCGCGCTCGACGACGACGATCACACCGTGGTCAACACGGAACAGCGTGACGGCCAGGGGCTGGTGGTAGCGATCAAGAGCGTACCGCGCCCGGGCACGCTGGCGCTGTATAGCCACGTCGTATCCTGGTACGTGGTCGGCCAAGACTGGAACAGCTGCCACAAACAGCAGATCGACTACTACGACCCCAAGGGTGAACTTCTGAAGCAGCAGGCCCTCAAATGGCAACGTATCAACGATGCCTGGTTGTGGAGCGAAGTCACCGTGCACAACGTGCAGACCAACCACAGATCGATCTTCGAAGTCAGCGATGCAAAGGTGAACACGGAGCTCACCGACAGCATGTTCTCTGAGCGCAATCTGACGCGCGGCGGCCGGTAACTGGCGAACGCGTCGACACCGTAGCGATCTCCCGATCCGTATGCGACATTCCCCAGGTCGCACCGGGTGATCGTCCGGTGACTCGACATTGACGAGGGGCTGGAGCGTGCCGATCAGGAATATGTTGCCGCTCGCGGCGCTGATGGGCGCGTTCCTGGCCTGCTCGCAGCAGTTGGCCTGGAGCCAGAGCGCCGGCTCCGCTCCGCCTCTGACAGATGGAGAGGGAATATTCGAGCCGCTCTTCCCCGAGTCCGCGCACGATGAACCGCTGGCATTCACACCCGCTCAGCCCGCCGCCAGCGCCATCCAATGGAGCGGTTACGTCAAGAACGAAACTGCCTACCGGATCCGGGAGCCGCGCTCGATCACCAAGATGCGCAACATCGGCTACCTGAACGCGAACTACGACTTCAGCCCGCGCATCAAGGGTAACATCACCGGCATGGCCTGGTACGACATGGCCTATGACCTGTTCGACTACGACACCATCGCCGCACGACTGGAGCGCAACTCGGACGAACCGCTCGCGTTCCTGTTCAATCTCGGCAAGGAGCGCGACTCGATCGGCGCGGATCTGCGCGAACTCTACGTCGATTTCCTGTTCGACAATTTCGATATCCGTCTCGGGCGTCAGTTCGTGGTATGGGGCGTGCTGGAAGGCGTGCGCATCGTCGATGAGATCAATCCGATCGACTTTCGCGAACTCATCATGCCGGACCTCATCGACTATCGCATCCCGCTGTGGACCGCGAAGTTCGAATACTACCGCGGCGAAGACACCTATCAATTGCTGTGGATCCCGGATATCCGCTTTCACAAGCCGGCCCCGCCAGGTTCGGAGTGGGAGCTGCTGCAGCGCGTACCCGGCACGACGGAGCCGAAATCGTTCGCGCTCGAAAATTCGGAGGTCGCGCTGCGCTACAGCACCTACGTCTGGAACACCGACCTGACGCTGAGCTATTTCTACACCTGGGACGATTTTCCGGTGGTATTCCGTCGTTCCCTGCTGGATCAGCTGCAGGAACCGGAGTTCATGCCCACCTATACCCGCATCAATATGTACGGCAGCACCTTCAGCCGCCAGGTGAAAAACGTCATCGTCAAGGGTGAAATAGCGTATGTCACCGGCAAATATTTTGCCGTCATCGATATCGATCGCGACGGGGACGGCTTTCTCGACAATCTCGGAGAATTTCAGAGCGACCATATCCGCTGGGGGCTCGGCGTGGAATTCAATTGGGCCGGATTCGACATCGCTCCTGGTTTCACCCAGTGGGCCATTCTCGACTACGACATAGCGATGGTGCAGGATCGCTTCGACAACAGCATCAATATTTTCATACGCAAGGACTACCCCCAAAGCGGCATTCTGTTCGAACTCCTCGCGATCCGCTTCATCAATCAGCGCGAAACGTATCTGAATCCATCGTGGACTTTCCGCCTCACCGACCGTTTTCATCTGACGGCTGGAGGAAATTTCTTTTCCGGCGCGCAATCCCAGTTCGGCGTCCTGTCCAATCAGGTGGGACAACCCGTCGTGCGGGATCAGCGTTCACAATTCGTCGGCAATTTTCATGACAATGACCGCGTCTACATCGAATTCAAGTACATGTTCTGACGCCACCAGCCACCGGGCGGGGGCGCGAGCGTATACGCGCGATCGGCGCCGTCCATCCGGGCCGCCGCACCTGCGCACGCGCCGTGCCGCATTCACGCGACACAGCGCCGCTGCCCTGTGGCACAGGTTTCTCCTGATGCGTCCGATCGCCGTCATCGCCGCCCTGCTCATCATCGCACCGGCACTGCTCGGCGGAGCGCCGGTGCTTGCCCAGGAAACCCAGGAAAAAGAATTGCCCAAATGGGGCATCGCACCGTTTCTCGGTCTGTACCAGCCTTCACTCAAAGCTCTCAATAAGGGGCTCTTCCGCGCGCCGTTCGAGGGCACCGCACAATTCGTCGATACCCAGACCAACAACGAAGAAAACACATTCGTACTGGAGATCCCGATGCCACCCTTGAACGCGAGTCCGATGGCGGGCCTCGAATTCCAGTGGCGCCACAATGATCGCAACGTGCTGCTGTTCGGGCTGGGCACCTGGCAAGCGCAATCGTCGATTTCCGGCATTACCATCATGCCCATCCAGGGCGCGCTCGAAAACATATCGGCGCAGCGTAAAGCCAGCCTGTCATTCACCGAATTTTACCTGGGCTGGCGGCACGATCTGCGCTCGAAGCCAGGGAAGTATCGTTTGTATGTCGCCGGCACTCTGCACCAGATGTACGATGTCGATTATCGTGAGGATTTCACCGCCGTGTACCTCAGCGGTGACGCGCGCACGTTCCGCAAATCCTCCGTCACCCTGGCCGAAACCACGGGAGCGCTGCTCCTGCAGAGCACGGCCGGCGGCGAGTGGTTCATCAGCGAGCGTCTGTCGATCGGAATCGAAGGAAGCTACGGTTTCGGATTGCGGCAGATGGATCTGAGCAGGGCCCAGCTCGTCACCGACTTCCTGTTCACCGACAACGTCATCATCCGCTATCCGGGTCAACCGGGTGCGGACGGACGCATGGATTACAAAACCGAGGTCGGTGGCGAATATCGCAATCTCAAGCTCGACTTCAGCGGTTGGAAAGCCGCGATCAAGGCGACGATCTATTTCTAGGCGCGACAAAACCATGGGCATCACGGGATACAGAGGACAGGCAGGACACTCAGCGGTGCTGGGCCTGCTCCTCGTGCTCGGCGCGGCATGGTTCACAGCGCCGGCCGACGCGCAGCCGGCGGCCGGGGATGCCGTCTCGCTGGTGACCGAAGGACGGCGCCACATCGCCGAGGGTGACGCAGCAGGCGCGCTGCGCCTGTTCGAGGAAGCGATCGCAAGCGATCCGAATCATGCCGAGGCGCTGTTCTTCGCCGGCTTTCTCTACGTGCAGGCAGAACGTCTGCAGGAAGGTATCTCAGCGCTCACGCGCAGCGTCGAGCTCTCACCGGAGCGTTACCGCGTACGGCTGTTGCTGGCGAAAACGCAGGAACGGATCGGCGCCACGGAAGAAGCGCTGCGCGAGTATCGCCGCGTCATCGTGGATGCACCGGCGGGAGCGCCGGAGGCCGATGAGGCCAGACAGCATATCGGCGTGCTGGAAACGCTCCGGGCGCAAACGGGAGAGTCCTTCGATGAAGCGGACACCGTCGAGTTGCGCCCGGATACCGACGTCAACACGTTGATGGCGGTCGGCCGGCAACGCCTTTCCCACGCCGATCCCGAGGGGGCGCTCGAAGCCTTCGAATTCATCCGAGCGCAGCAGCCCGACGATGCCGAAGTGCTGTTTTTCATCGGCAACATCAATCTGCAGCTCAACCGCGTCGAACCGGGCCTGCGCGCGCTGGAGCAAAGCCTGGAGCTGACCCCGAACAACTATCGCCTGCGCCTGGTGCTGGCCAAGGCCTATGAACGATTTGCCACCCAGCAGGAAGCGCTGCATCAATTGCGCATCGTCGCCGCTCTCGCGCCGCCCGGCGCGTCCGAGGCACTCGAAGCGGCAAAGGAAATCGAACGGCTGTCGAAACAAGGCGTGGTGGCAAGCCAGGCGGGTGAACCCACGGCAGCCGACGATCCGGTCATCGCGACACTCGACAATGTTTCAGACCTGCTGAACGAAGCGAGAGCACGCATGGCCCGCGGCGACCATACGGGCGCCCTGCGCGCCGCGCAGGCAGCCCAGTCTCTGGAACCCAGCCATGCCGAAGCACTGTACTTCATCGGCAATCTGGAATTGCAGCTCGGAAACGTTGAGAACGGTCTGCGCGCACTGGCGCGCAGCGCCGCCCTGGTACCGGAGAACTATCGCGTACGCCTGGTGCTTGCTCGCGGCCACGACCGTTTCAGCGCACCCGAGGAAGCACTGCGTGAATACCGCTTGGTCATCGCCGCCGCGCCCGCAGGTGCGGTCGAGGCGGAAGAAGCCAACAAGCGCGCACGCCTGCTGTCGGCACGCATCGAAGCGCGGCAGGCGCCAGTGCCTGCCCGGCAGCAGTTCCTCGGCCTGCTCAGGGAATACGCCGCCGACAATGAGCTATTGACTGAAATCCTGCGCGGCTATGTGACCGACAACGACGTCGAAGGGGCCCAGCACTTGCTGGAAGCCCTCGTCGAACAGTATCCCGATCAAGTAAGGCTGCGCTCCTATCTGCTCGAGATCTACGAACGCACCGAACAGGCCGCGCTGGCGATAGCCCAGTACGATGACTTGCTGGCCCTGCTGCCACCGGAAAGCGACCTGGCCGCAAGTCTCCATGCCCGTGCCCTGATGCTGAAAGGAACACTGGCAATCCAGGAGCGCAATTTCACGCAAGCGCGAGACTACTTCCAGGAACTGTATGCCCTTCATCCGGAAGACATCGGCGCGGGGATCAATCTCGCCGTTGCGTATCACAGTCTCGATGAGAAGACCCAGGCTGAAGCCATTCTGAAGGATTTGGCCGCTCGGCATCCCAGCAGCCCCGATGTCCATCTGAGGCTGGCGACGCTGTATCTCGAACAGACGCAGCTGGAAGAGGGAGCGCGCGAGCTCGAAGAGGCGCGGATCGTCGGTGGCAACAGTCGGGCCGCCACCGTGGCGCAGCAGTTGCTCACCAGCCTCTACGCGGGCGAAACCGGTGCCCAGCTCCAGCAAAAAGCCCACGACGCGCTGATCCAGGAGCGACGCGAGCACATCGCCGCCGATCCCGACAATTACGCTGCATGGTCAAGCCTGTCCACCGCAGCACAGATGCTGAACAGGCTCACCGATCTGCGCGATGCCTACGAAAACATGCTGCGCCTCAGACCCGAGGAGGGCATGACGTATGCGAGGCAAGGTGAGCTGTACGATACGCTCGCGGAATACAAGCTGGCCGAAGACGCATACCGGCATGCGCTCGAATTCATCGAGGGCCCCGCCGAACTGAAAGCGTTACTGGACGACAGACTGGAAATGGCGGCAGCGCGGCGCGCCTTCAGCGACAATGCATACGAGGAAGCCGAGCAGCGCTTCCGGGCGCTCACCGAGCGCAAACCGGACGATTACATCTCCCACTTTTACCTGGCCATGCTGCTCGCTTTCAACAGCCGCCTCGAAGAAGCCGCGCAGCAATATGAGGAAGTGATTCGCATCACACCCACCCATGGTGCGGCGCACCTCAGCCTGGGCATGCTCTACGAACAGTTGCGGCGCGAAGAGGATGCGCTCCTCGCCTATCGAACCGCACTGAGCCGGCCATTGCCAGGCGGCCTCGACGTAACCGCACGGGAGCGTCTCACCGCCCTGGCACAGCGTCTCGACGGTTTCTCCTACACGCTGAGCTATCAATCCGGCTACGACAGCAACTTCAATCTCAGCCGTGACGACGAGGTCAAGGAGTTTCGCTCGTCCGTGAGCGCCGGCATGACCTATCGCCGCAAGCTGCATCGCCGGCCGATCTACCTCGGCATCGGCCTGAGCGGAAGCTACCAGACGTTCCACCGCGGACAGTTCGATGTCTTCTACCTCGGCGTCAACCCCTTCCTCTCCGTCTACTGGAAAGGGCTCGACTTTTCCCTCAGCCTCAGCCAGAACGAAGGCGAAGCGCTGATGAGCGAAACCAAGCTGAATACCACGAACAGCGCCAATGCGGGCGTCTCCGGCTCCTTCACGATGCCGCGCCTGCTGAGCTGGCTCGGTGACGGACAGACAGGCTCGGGGTTGTGGGATTTCAGCGTGAGCGCAAGCCGTACCAAGTCGGAAACGTCACCGATCTTCGATGCCAATAATTACACGGTCGGAGGTACGATCAACCAGGGGCTGGGCACCGGCTGGCGCTGGACGCTCGGCTACAATTTCAGCCGCAACGAAAACCTCATCGATGCCGGCAACGATTTCGCCTACACCGGACACAGTGTCTCCGTACAGCTGATCCGCTTCCTGCGGCCAGGGTTGAGCGCGAATGGCGGCTACAGCACCTCATATATGCAGTATACGAATCCGGACTCGGTGACGCTGTTCACGCGGAAGCGAGAGAACTTCACGCAGAACCTGTCGCTCGGCATGAATTACTTTCTGTCATCCAAGCTGCGACTGTTCAGCACGCTGTCCTATCGCTTCAACGAATCCAACCTGCCGACCGGCTTCATCCTGTCACCGGAGGACGCGGCAACCGCTATCGGGCTGCAAAGCTCCTCGCTGGGAGATTACAGCAGTCTGTCGGTATCAGCCGGTCTGGCGTTCAGCTTCTGAAAGCGGGCATGGCGCTGCGCAGCGCGCAGATGGGAATACCCGAAGTGCGTTGCAGGTGGTCTGTCAGGATTGGTCAGGGTCGCAGTTCGGCATCGCTGCCCTGGACCTGCCCCCGTGCGGCGCGCGGCGTGGGGTTGACGGGTTTGCCGTCCTGGTCGACCGCTTCCCAACCCTTATTGCGCATGCATCGGTAGAAATAATAGGCCCAGTCGTCGAGATTGCGCTGCAGCCCATGGCCGGTGGTTACCTGCATCGGCGCGGCGGAATTCGCATAGGTTCGGCAGTCTGACTGATCTTCCTGGTACTCCGGCGAATCGATCAGCTTGCTTTCGTGCTGCAGATGAATCTGCGTCGTCGTTGCGCAGGATGCGCAGGCCACGGCGACGGCAAGGACGTAGATCCTGCGCATGTAGCGGTATCCCTCTCTGCCCCGTGGCAGGCAGTTTAGCCGGATGCGCGTGATACGGCTAGAGGCCTGAATGAGGACATCCGAACGAGAAACCATCGGGCGCGGCGCATAACCATCCACCCCGACCCTGCATGATCAATCCGGCATGCTCGATCCGGAACGATCAATACAGATAGACGGCACCGGAGTCAGTGATCGTCTCCTCGGCCGCCGGGTTGCCGCCGATGCCAGTGGTAGCACCGTCTTCCAGCGGCGCACCGAGTGCCAGGGTAGAACCATCGGCCGCGATCGCTACGGAGAGTCCGAGTCGATCTCCAGCACGGATACCCGAAGCCTTGACGAAGGCGGATTGGCGCCAGCCCGTCATACCACGCGCGAAGACGTAAGCCGCGCCACTGAAAGGACTGGTAGGGTCATCATCGAATTCACTCGGCGCCGGCCCCTCGATGCCGACCGTCTTGGTTCCATCCTCAGAGGCCCCGGCAGCGAGGATCGTGCCGTCCCCCGACAGCGCGACGGCGGCTCCCAGGCGCACATTTCTGTTGCTGGGAATGGTTTGAGTGGCTTTTATGTACGCGGTCCGCTCCCAGGCGTCTTCAGGTCTGGAAAAGACATAAACCGCTCCGCTTCCGGGTGCGCGCGCGTTATTCTCGTCGCCGTCGATGCCGCTTGCATCGCTCGCCTCTGTCGATGCGCCTACCGCCAGGGTGCGTCCGTCGTCCGCCAGCGCGACCGATTGGCCGAAGCAACTGCCGGCGCCGTTCAGGTTCATGCAACCATTGCCACTGCGGATGCCTGCGCCGGAAATACTGGAATGCAGCGTCCAGCCCGTTTCCGGATCCGGCATGTCGTACACATAAACCGCACCATGGATAACCCCGCCGGTGCTTGTCATCGGCGCGCCGACGGCGAGCCTGTTCATACCTGCATTCAGCGCCAGCGCATAACCGAACCGGCTGACGAGCGGGCCGAAAATAGGCGGGCGTGTGACCCAGCCGGTTTCGTCACGGGTATAGATATGGACGGCACCCGTTTCCAGGGTACCTTCTTCCTCATTCTCGTCGACAAAGCGCAATTTCGAGGACGGCGCACCGACCATCAGGGTATTGCCATCTTGCGACAGCACCAGCGCCGTGCCGAAGTCGTCGTTCCGATCCGTATTGGACGCCTTGACGTAAGCCTGCGGTGTCCAGCCCTGTTCGCCACGGGCATAGACATACACCGCACCCGCACCGCGCGGGTTCCCGCTGCCGGTGGAAGAAAGCGAATTGTCGGCCATGCGCTCCTGACACGCGGGCTCGTCCGGAACGCACACACCAGCCGCCGCGCTTTCCTCGAACGGCGCCGCGACGGCGAGTACCGTGCCGTCACCCGACAAGGCGACAGTGGAACCGAAGCGATCACGACGGCCGGCATTCGGCGCCTTGACGTAGGCCTGCGGCGCCCAGCCCTGCTCGGTACGGGTGTAGATATAGACTGCTCCGGCGTTGGTCTCCGTGTTGCTCGCCTGCGCCTCCTGACACGCGCTGTCGGCGGGAGCACAGGCGACGGTCGCCGCACTCGCCTCACCCGTAGCGCCGACGGCAAGCGTTCGGCCATCCGCCGACAAGGCGACCGCGTCGCCGAAGCGATCGGCCTCTCCGGTATTGGTCGCCTTGAAGTAACCGATCGCCGGCGTCAAGCTGATTTCGTTTGGACCGTCAGGAGCAGGCCGGATATCCCATCCCACGAATCGGGGGGAGGAAGAGGTCCACTCTCCCGCCGCATCGCGGGATTCGAGCAGATACGCCGCATGGGCGCGGCCGGGCAGGAAGATCTCGTGATCGTAGCCAAAGGCATCCGCACCGAAATCCGACCCGATCTGGCTATAGCCGGAGTCTTCGCCATCGGGGCCATCGGGACTCTCATACAAACGATAGGCAGTGGCGCCGATCACCGGCGCCCATTTGAGCTTCAATTGCTTGATGCTGTATTCGACGGAGCTGATCGCCGGGTTCGGAACGGGCGGCGGCGGCCGCGTGCTGCCATCTCCGCCGACAAACTCGCTGTCGTTGCCGACGCTGCAGGCCGCGGCGAGCACGGCACACAGCACGACGGTGAAAAATTTGAACGGAAACAGCGAGGACGGAAACGTCATGTTGGACATATGGACCCGGTCACGGAACGCGGCATCGATTCGACAGTGTGAACATCCCTGACGACCGCCGGCACGACAGCCTTAGATTTAGAGCAGAGGGCAACCCGCCCCCGAATAAAGTCCTCTGACGTCCGAGAACTGATTTTCCCAGTCACCACTGACCACGCGCGTATCCCAATCGATCACGCCGTTGAACAAGGTCGAACCGTCCTCGCCCGTAACCGCCAGAAACCGCTCGTTCTCCAGGCTACCATTCAGGACGAGGGTAAAATCACTCGTCACGCTGTACATACGACCGAGCACGCGGCCGGCAAGCGGTATATCGAGGACGAAAATGCCGTTATCGTCACCGGTGTATGTTCCTACGAAACGGTAGGCCATGTTCAGCGCAGCCGGCGTAAGCCGCCCTCCCGCCAAGCCTCCCGGCTGTCCTCCCACATTACCAACAGACGACCATGTGCCAGTGATCTGGTTCAGGCTGACGTAACGCACTGTATACTGCACCGCGGTTTGATCGGCGCCCAACAGCGAAATCTGATTCTGGGTGAAATCGAGCTCGCTCAGTCCGGTGATGACTCGAAGCGCTTGCAACGGGTTCTGGGTACTCTGCACGAAGCCGGACAGCGACCGGGTATTCGGATTGACGATCACCCCCAGGCGGCCGGCATCGCCGTTGGCGATCTGCCCCTGAAACCCCCCCGAATACAGACAGGTCAAACCCGCATTCAAATGAGCCTGTGCCGCGGCCACATCCGGCAGCGTATGCGGAGTTCCATCGACACTGGCCGCCGAACTGATGATATCGACGAGCTGCGCGTCCAGATTGTTGGCGGTGAAATCGACCGGATCCCAGGTTTCGGCGACTTCCTTGACCGCATCGGAGATGCGGATGCCGTCGCTCGGATCGCCATTGTCATCGAGCATCATCAGGAAGCGGGTAATGTTTACCACGACCGTGTTGTTGATATTCCCATTGGCCGACAGATTCAGCGGAGTCACCAGATTGCGTCCGCCGACCCCGCCTATCGTTACCCCGCCGATCGAGAAAGTGATGTCCTCACCGACTTCATAGATGTACTCGCCGCTGGCGCCGGTCTCCCCGGTGACGTCCCCGGATTGATAATGCAGACCCTCGACCGCCGGCGCCTTCAACGCGCCTGCCGCCCTCGGTCGATTCAGTGTCGATTCGCGAGCGCCGCCCAGATCACCCACCGCTTCCAGACAACCGCTCAAAGCGAGACACGTGGCCCCGCCCACGAACAGGGGGAGGAAGATAGTCTTAAACCTCATATCACCGTTCCCGACTCGTTCCGGACAAGGCAATCATTACAGATACCCCCCTGGCAAGATGCCAAAGCCTCTCATTGCTCGCTAAGAATCGGCCGATATGGATAAATAGACATCGATGACCGCGATTGGTTGCCAGTTGAATACTGTATTATAATTAAAACCATGATTGCCCGTACCAAATCGTCATTGGATACGAGGGCGCGATCAGGCCGGCCGGGCACTGTGACTGCCCTGCTGCTGACCGCGGTTTTCTTTCATGCGACAGCGGTTCACGCGCAATTCAACCTCAACTGGGAAGCCGACACCAATCCGGCTTTTCCCCGCACGTTCGTATTCGACGACGAGTTCGGCAATCCTCAGACGGCAACCGATACTTCCATACACGATGATGTCTCGGGCGGATCAACCATCATCATTCCGGGTCAGACACCGTTCATCTACGAAATGGTCGTGATCGGCGGCGTCCAGTACTACCATATGATCATCGGCAATCTGGATAATCCGGATATCGGCTTCGTACAGGAGACTTATATCCAGGCCGGCATCGGCGGCGCCGCTCTGGGGCTTGCCGCGGGTGAAGCATGTACCGGCCCCGCAACCTGTGAGGAAGGGATCGCGACCAATCCCATCGGCGGCCTGACTCCGCCCGGTGGCGGCTTAGGTCAGTTCCCCCAGCCAGGCAATGTATCTTCGAGCGGTGGCTTGGGCGTAACAGGAAACGATGGCGCGGCCGGTAACGGTTTCAGCCCTCTGGATGCCAACGCCGTGATCAGCGGCAATATGAGCGGCAATCCGACCCGGGTGCAGATGCGTCAGCGCCTCGTGGACGGCGACCTCACGATGGAATTCGTCAAGAACAACTTCCTGGAAAAACCCTCGATCAGCAACATCATCGAAAATGATGATGCCAGTTTCCAAGCCGTCTTCGACATGAATTCCGCCGGCAACCCTTATAACAGCAGCGCAACAGCTTCGGTGGTCACCAATACGCTGGAGCACACCGGTGCCGATGCCCCTCCGGGTGCCCGCCCTCCTGGCGGCGGTCCGTCGTCGGCGCTTTTTGACATGAGTACTGACGCGGAAAAATCCGTCGTCACCGCAGGCCGCTATACCTGGATCCCCGGCACAGGGCCTGGCCAGAGCAGCGGCACTTACACTTACATCGACGGCGGGCAGGCGTTCACGCCAAACTGGAACAGCTTCTTCGACCACCGGGAGAACAATCCCTGGAGCTACCCCGACAATCGCCCGGTAGAGCCCTGACCACGGAAGCAGAGGCAAAAAGACAGAGCCATGAAATAACTAAGGGGAGAAACCGGAAGGTTTCTCCCCTTAGTCGTTTTGGCCTTAGTCGTTTTGGGTGCTTTGGCCGGAAGCGTAACCAGCGCAGCGGATCAGATATGCGCGAAGAACAAACCTATCGATCCAACGATACTGACCACACCCAACACGGCAGTAATTTTGTGCTCGAACATTTCTTCTCCCCCAGTCGGCTATTAGATAATCATGCCCATGGCTTCGACCGCAGACGCATTCGGCGCCGCAGTCCGCCATACCTTAGCAGAACGATAGGAGAAAAAGAATTCTATCCGAGCAAAAAAGTAAGGAATTACGAGGCGGGCTGAATCCAACCCGCCTCGCGCCACCTGATGGCTCGCTACAGCCCTTGTTTTTATTTATCTAGCTGACTTCTCAGGCCCCTACATGACTCAGCATCAACACCAACGCCAAGCCGATGAACGACAGGCTCAATGCAATCGACAATGCGTTTTCCATGGGACACCTCCTTAGACAGTCATCAATAAGGCGGACAAAAGAGAAACTGCTTGTCTTTTGTCCCTTCTATTAGTGCGGCATCTTCACTATACCACAATTTTAGTATATGTATAGAGAATACATATTTATGACTCTATCGCTCAGGAATTGGCCACGGCAAGAAGATCTCGACGGTCTCGCTTTTTTCTAGTAATACACTTACCTACACTGCTTAACCCTTACTCAGCGAGCCCACAGCAAAACCCATGGAAAGCGGCAAACACTTCGTCGACTGGTTCCGCGCATCGACGCCCTATATCCACGCCTTCCGCAACCAGACTTTCATCATTGTCTTCGGTGGCGAGATCGTTGCCGAACAACGGTTTGTCGGTCTGGCGCACGATATCGCGCTGCTGAACAGCCTCGGCATCCGTCTGGTGCTGGTGCATGGCTGCCGTCCTCAGATCGAACAGCGCTTGCGCGAGCGCGGTGGCGCAAACCAGTATCTGCAGGGTTTGCGGATCACCGATGAAGAAGCACTGGCCTGCGTCAAGGAAGCCGCGGGAACGGTATCCACCGAGATCGCAGCGCTGCTATCGATGGGCCTGGCCAATACCCCGATGGCCGGGGCGCGGATCCGCATCGGCACCGGCAACTTCGTCACTGCCCGCCCCCTCGGCATCATCGATGGAGTCGATTACCGCTATACCGGCACGGTCCGGCGCATCGACAGCCAGGGCATCAGGCAACAGCTCGACACCGGCACCATCGTGCTGCTGTCACCCATCGGTTATTCACCCACCGGTGAAGTCTTCAATCTGAGTGCGCAGGAAGTGGCCGCAGCGACGGCTGCCGCGCTCGATGCCAGAAAATACATCTGCCTGGTGGAAGGAAGCGGCATCGAAAACGCCGAAGGCAGATTGTTCAGGGAGCTAACGCTGGCCGATGCCGAAGCCGTGCTTGCCGGAGACGCGCCGCTCACTCCGACACTCCGCGAGGGCGTGCGCCACGCCTTGGCCGCCTGCCGCGGCGGCGTAAGGCGCGCCCATCTGATCGATCAGCGGCTCGACGGCGCACTGCTGCTCGAATTGTTCACGCGTGACGGCGTCGGCACGATGATCACCACCGATCTCTACCAGGACACACGGCAGGCGCGGATAGATGATGTGGGTGGGATATTGAGCCTGATCGCGCCGCTCGAGGCGAGTGGCGCGCTGGTTCGGCGCTCGCGTGAACATCTGGAAATCGATATAGAGCAATTCACCGTCGTCGAACGCGACGGCATGATCATCGCCTGCGCAGCCCTGCACCCATTCGCAGAAGAAAGGCTCGGCGAACTCGCCTGCCTCGCGGTGCATCCGGACTACCGGCACCATGGCTATGGCGATGCACTGTTGAAAAGAATCGCGATCGACGCGGCGAAACAGGGCTTGGCGCAACTATTCGTGCTGACCACCCACGCTGCCCATTGGTTCCGGGAGCGTGGGTTCGTCGAATCAGGGATCAATGATCTCCCTGTGAAGCGCCAGCGGATCTATAACTATCAACGCAATTCGAAATCTTTCATCAAACAACTCTAACCGCGATCCATCACGGCGCTTCAGACACCTTGCGCAGATTCACCGCACGGGCGGCGGCAACGCGCGGGCGGAAATACGAGAGCGCCAGCGGCAGCACGATCAGCGCTACCGCGCAGGCGATCACCATATACGTGGCGACAAAATAGCCGAGCTTGATATGGGGCGGGAATTGCGATAGCCCGAGGATCAGGAATCCGGCCGAAACGACGATCGCGTTGAACACGATCGGCTTGCCGACCGAACGCATCGCGCCGAGCACGGATTCGCGTTCGGGAGTGCCGCGCTGCCGCTCCAGCACGTAACGGGAAAGATAGTGCACGGTATAGTCGACACCGACGCCGATCGCGACGCCCGCAGCAAGCACGGTCGACACATCCATCGGGATGTCCATCCAGCCGGCCATACCCGCAACCACCGCCGTTGTGATCGTGATCGGAATCACGGTGATGATGCCGGCGACTACCGAGCGATACAGCAGCATGGCCATGAGCAGGATGCTCACTTTCGACAGCAGGATCGCCAGCACCTGGCTGTTGATCAGCATCTGCGCCCAGACATAGGAATTATTAGCCGAACCGGCGTAGTTGACCTCGGCTGAAAGATCGCTGAACTCACGCTGGACCCAGGCGCGCGTGCCGTCGATGATCGCCTGCAGATCCTGGGTATGGTCGGTATTGATCGCGAAGGTCACGTTGGCAACGCTGTAATCGTAGTTGACGACTTCATCGAGCAACTCGGGGCGACCGGAAACGGACAGCAGGAAGAGATAGGCGCCGATCTCCTCCCGCGTCTCGGGCAGCACGTGATAGGCCGGATCGCCGGAGTGCAGGCTCTTGTTCGCGGTCTTGAGGAAATCCACCAGCGACACCGAACCGCCGACATGCGGCATCGCTTCGACGTGCTCGATCATATCCTGGATGCGCTTGAGCAATACCGGCGACTTCAGCGCATCGGGCTGCTTACCGTCGACGACGGCATTGAGGAAAATCGTGCCATCGAATTTTTCATTGAGCAGATCGTTCGACACGACGACTTCCGAATCCTCCAGGAAATCGCCGATCCAGCTCGAATCGACATACAGCCGCTGCGCGCCGAAACCGATCAGAACGGTGATCGTGAGCACGATCGCCACCACCAGTCCACGGCGCTCCATCAGCCCGGCAGCGCTACGCACCAGCACCCGCGCCAGAAAACCATTTTCGTTGTGCACGCGCAGCGCACGGCGTCGGGTGAGATAGCCGCTGACGTGCGGGCGCATCAGCGTCAGCGCGGCAGGGACCATGGTGATCGAAACCAGCCAGCAGAACACGATACCGAGCGCGGTGAAAACACCGAATATCTTGAACGGCGGCATCTCGGCCCACCACAGCGACAGGAAACCGGCCACGGTGGTCAGGGTGGTGATCAGCAGCGGGACATTGAGTTCATCCATCAATTGCCGGACCAGGCCAGCCGGCTCACGCTGCGCATCCTCGATGACCAGATCCTGGAAATGACTGAGAATATGCAGCGCGTCGGCGATGCCGACCGCGATCAGGATCACCGGCAGCATGGTCGAAATCGTATACATCGGAATCCCGGCCGCTGCCATCGCACCCGCGGTCCAGATGCAGGCGATCACCACCACGCCAAGCGGCAGGAACACACCGCGCAGGTTGCGGAAGAGCACGAACAAGACCACACAGATGGTCAGCATCAGCAGCGGGATCATGATCTTGAGGTCGGCCAGCGCATGCTGTCCCGATGTCACCTCGATCACCGGCCGACCGGCCATATAGAAGCGGTCGCCGTTCGCGGCGGACTGCGTGGTCAGATCCCAATCACCCCAGGCTCCCCAGTCGCCGTCGCCACCGCTCCACTGCTGCTGCTCACCGCTCTGGCTACCCTGACTGCCGCTCCAGCCGCCACCCCAGGAACCACCGCCGGCGCCCCAGGCCGTACTGGGATTGTCGCTGCGCAGTTCTTCCATGAGCATCGCGCGCACCTGGAAGTAGGTCTGATAGCGATACTCGATGCCTTCCTTGAGCTTCACCCTGATCATCGTCGCCTTGCCGTCGGCAGAAGCGAGATTGCCGACGAACAGGTCGGGGTTGTCGTAGACCAGTTCCTTCAGGCGCGCGACATCCGCCTCATCCGGCTGCGGGGTTTCGAGCAGCGCCACATTGAGCAGCTCTTCATCGGTGCCCGTGAACACGGTGGCGGAGGCCAGCGAGGCGACGTCCGCCCGGCGCTGCACCAGAGCGCCGGGCAGGTCGGCGACCTTGTCGGTGATGCGCGCAACGCGCGCTATGGTCTCGGGATTGAATACGCCATCCTCGTTGACGATGGCGATGATGACCGAGTCCTTGACGTGGAATACATCGGCGACGAGCTCATCGAATTGGATGGCGGGATGGCCAGGCGGGAAGTAAACCCGGGCATCGGTCTCCCAACGCAGTTTGCCCATCATCATGGCGGCCAGCACCGTGATCACCAGCACTGCCAGCAGCACGGTCCGCGGAAACTGGATGGGAATATGGGAAAGGCGTTTCAACATGACAGCCATCCTCGATCCCCGGGGCGACGGGGAGCGCGTGGCATCGATGGGCCCCGGGAAGTCATTTAGAGAAAACGTTGCGATCCGTGGCCTGATATCGGCAATCGATTGCCCGCCTGCAAATCAAAAGAGCAAAGGTTCGCCATGCCGGCAGACTTGAAACAGGGGGAAGGGCGCCGCATGGTCATACAATAATGTATCACAATGTAAAACAGCCCCGTTCCCGAGTCAATATCCTGTCATTGTGACAGCTTTTTCTCCAGGTAGTGGATATTCGTTCCACCCGCCTGGAATGCCGCATCGTTCATGATATCCCGCTGCAGGGGAATATTGGTCTTGATGCCCTCGATGATGATCTCCGTCAGCGCCATGCGCATGCGCGCGATGGTGCTATCACGAGTTTCGCCATAGGCGATCAGCTTGCCGATCATCGAATCGTAATAGGGCGGCACGCGATAGCCGGCATAGATATGCGAATCGATCCGTATGCCGAGACCGCCCGGCGCATGATAGTGCGTGATCGTGCCGGGTGACGGCGTGAAGGTCCGCGGATCCTCGGCATTGATGCGGCACTCGATCGCATGGCCGCGTATCTGGATGTCGCTCTGCTTGAAGGAAAGCGTGTTGCCGGCGGCGATGCGAATCTGTTCCTTGACGATATCGATGCCGGTGATCATTTCGGTGACCGGGTGCTCCACCTGCAGGCGGGTGTTCATCTCGATGAAATAGAACTCGCTATCCTGATAGAGGAACTCGAACGTGCCCGCGCCGCGATAACCCGACTCCAGACAGGCGCGCACGCAGAGATCGCCGATTTTCTTGCGCTGCTTTTCGGTGATGCCCGGCGCCGGTGCCTCCTCGACCACCTTCTGGTGGCGGCGCTGCATCGAGCAGTCGCGCTCGCCCAGTGAGACCGCGTTGCCCTTGCCGTCGGCCAGCACCTGGATCTCGACATGGCGCGGATTGTCGAGATACTTCTCCATATAAACCATATCGTTGCCGAACGCCGCCGCCGCTTCGGCACGGGTCATGCTGACGGCGTTGGCCAAGGCCGCATCGCTGTGCACCACGCGCATGCCGCGTCCGCCGCCACCGCCGGCAGCCTTGATCAGCACCGGGAAACCGATCTTGCGCGCGATTTCCAGATTGCGCGCGGGATCGTCGCCGAGCGGGCCGTCGGAGCCGGGAATGCAGGGAATGCCCGCCTTCTTCATCGCCTTGATCGCTTCGATCTTGTCACCCATCAGGCGGATGGTCTCGGCCTTGGGACCGATGAAGACGAAACCACTCTTCTCCACGCGGTCGGCGAAATCGGCATTCTCGGAGAGAAAGCCGTAGCCTGGATGGATCGCCATGGCGTCGGTCACTTCGGCCGCGCTGATCAGGGCGGGAATGTTGAGATAGCTCTCGGACGAGGGCGCAGGCCCGATGCAGACCGATTCGTCGGCCAGGCGCACGTGAATGAGATCGCGATCGGCCACTGAGTGGACCGCGACCGTCTTGATGCCGAGCTCATTGCATGCGCGCAGAATGCGCAGGCCGATCTCGCCCCGATTGGCAATGACGATTTTCTCGAACATGGCTTATTCGATGACGAATAGCGGCTGGCCATACTCGACCGGCTGGCCGTTCTCCACCAGAATGGCGGCAACCACGCCGTCCTTGTCCGATTCGATCTGGTTGAGCATTTTCATGGCCTCGATCAGGCACAGCGTGTCACCCACGCCGACCCGCTGCCCGACTTCGACGAAAGGCGGCGCACCGGGTGCGGGCGCGCGATAAAAACTGCCGACGATCGGCGAGGTGATGGCATGGCCGCTGGGAATGACCGCCCCGCCGACGGACTGCGTTTCGGCGACGGGCGCGGCCACCGGCGCAGGAGCGGCCGGCGCGTGTTGCGCCATCATGGGCGCGATCATCGGCACTTGCTTGCCGTAGCGACTGATACGAACGGAACCCTCGCCTTCCTGCACCTCGATTTCGGCGAGGTCGGATTCTTCCAGCAGCTCGATCAGTTTCTTTATTTTTCGTATATCCATTTGCCGTCAATACCCTGTAAATTATGGGAATTCTCGATCAATCCCCGATTTCTCCGGCATCCGCGCAAACAGCCGGCCATCACACTGCGCCTGGTCTGATACGTCATTGTTGCCACTGAATTTTTTACTTTTTCACCGTATCACTCAGGCACCGCAATGCCGCATCGAGGGCGAGCTCATAGCCAACGGCACCCAATCCGCTGATAACGCCTTGAGAAATATCGGAAAAATAAGAATTCCGCCGAAACGGTTCGCGCGCATGCACATTGGATAAATGCACTTCGATGAAGGGGATGCGCACAGCGCTGAGCGCATCGCGCAAGGCGACGCTGGTATGCGTGAAAGCCGCCGGATTGAGCACAATGAAGGCGACGCCTTCGCGCATGGCCTGCTGCACGCGCTCGACCAGTTCGTGTTCGGCATTGCTCTGGAAGCAATCGAGTTGGTGTCCGCTCGCTTCGGCCACCGTGCGCAGGCGCGCCTCGATCGTCGCCAGCGTCACCGCACCGTAATGTGCCGGCTCACGCTCTCCGAGCAGGTTGAGATTGGGCCCATTCAACAACAGTATCCTGCTCATGCCGATCTGTCCGGTGGTTCAAGCGCGTATTGTGCATACTCCGCCGATCGATGTCTACCGATGGGCGAAATGACGGCATGATCGTCGAAGTTCGCCGCGCAATCCACGCTCCCGCCTGTTTACAAGGCGCGCCGTGAAGCCGGCATCAGGAAGCCGCGGAACGCAGCAGGGGCAGAATCTCACGTTCGGCGCCTTCACGGCTGAGCTCACCGAATTGGGCGAAGATGATGCGTCCGCCGCGATCGATCAGCACGGTATAGGGCAGGATGCCGATATGATTGCCGTACGCCTGCGCCAACGCAATCCCCGCGAGATCGGGACTGGCGAGCGAAGGATAATTGAGATCGACCCCGATGCCGTCGAGGAAACGATCGACCTGGGCCTGCTCATCGAGGGCAATACCGACGATCTGCAGTCCGTCGGCGCCATGCGCCTGCTGCAAAGCGACGAACTCGGGTATCTCGCGACGGCAGGGCACGCACCAGCTGGCCCAGAAATTGATCATGAGCACCCGGCCGTCCCATTCCGCGACGTCGCGCAGCCGCCCATGCCGGTCGGCGAGACGGAAATCCGGGCGCGCCAGGCCGATGATGCCACTGGCATCGGCCTCCGCCATCGCTTCCTGCGGACCGACCGCACCGCTGCGATACTGAAACAGCGCGACGGCGATCGCCAGCCCGACGAAAACCAGGATGAGAAAACGCAGAAGCCCGGAATGAAGTTTGGGATGAAGCCTGGGATGGCGCACGGTCGCCTAGACCGCCGGCACGCTGAACTCGACGGTCTTGTTCATCGGCGGATAGCAGAAACCCGCCTCGGCACAACCCTGGTAGGTCGCTTCTATCCGCGCACGGGTGGCCGCTGCGCCGCCGGCACCGGCCCGCTCGACCGGCACCGTGACCTCGACGCGGCGGTAATAGATCGCCATGCTGCCGAAAAACTCGTCGTCCTTGATTTCATCCGCGGCGGGCAGCACCGGCGCACCGAGACTGAGCTGCGGACCATCCTGCGAATTGCCATCCTGTAAATTGAAAGCGAAGCGATCACGATACAGATAATAGCCATCAGCGATCTGCCAGCGCAGCACCACCGTGCCATCGTCCCGCACCTCGCTGGTAAAGGCAAACGCGCGATCCGGCTCGAGAAAAGTCGGCTGCTGCTGCTTGAACAGACCGAGCTTCTGGCCCAGGCCGGAAAAAACCCCGCCACCACCGTCACTGGCAAGAGCAACGCCGGCGACGAGCAGCATGGCCAGCACGGCGAGCGTGCGCGGGGTGCGTCCGATGACCGGCGTCATTGCCCCTCTCCCGGTGCTGCCTGTGCCGTCTCGGCATTGATCCAGCGCAGATAGCCGGGCAGGCCGCCGGTGATCGGAATGGAAATGATTTCCGCCAGACTGTAGGGATGACGCTGGCGGATGAAATCCTCTACCTGCGGGTAGCGGTCGGATGTGGTTTTGATGAGCAGCAGCACTTCGGTTCCCTCCTGCAAGCGTTCTTCCCAATGATAGATGGAACGCAAACCCGGTACGATATTGACGCAGGCCGCCAGCCTGGCCTCGATCAGCGCGCGCGCCAGAGCGGCCGCCGTCTGCTCGTCCGGGCAGGTGTTCAGCACCATACAGCAAGATGTATCGGCTTCAGTCATCGGAATCCGATTATACCGGGCTCAGGCGGAGCGCATACCATGTCCGACGTCACATATCCTTCTGACATCCTGCATCTGACATCGTGCAGCCGCATCCGTTATAGTGCAACGGCATGATCCCCGCATTCATCATCTTCTTCATCGCCCTGCCCCTGCTCGAGATCTACCTGCTGATCCAGGTCGGCTCATGGCTGGGCGCGCTGCCGACCATCGCCCTGCTGATCCTGGCCGCGGCGCTCGGCATTCTGCTGTTGCGCTGGCAAGGCTTCAATCTCGCACGCCGGTTGCGCGCAAGCATGGCGCGCGGCGAACCGCCGGCGCTAGAAGCGCTGAAAAGCGTCATCATCCTGTGCAGCGGCATCCTGCTGCTGGTGCCCGGCTTTTTCACCGACGCCATCGCGCTCTGCCTGCTCATTCCCGGGGTGCGCGGACACCTCGCGGCGCAGCTGCTCTCCCGCCAGGGGATCGCGCCGGATCCGCAGGAGCGCGACCCGCAGACGCACGGCCACGGCCCCCACACCCTGGAAGGCGAGTTCCGCCGGGAAACTCCGGTCGACTCCGAGGCAGGGCAAAGACGACGCGACTGAACCGCACCCGCGTATTTCCCCGCGTGTTCCCCTGTGTATTCCTCGGATCCGCGCATGATGAGATTTGTCCCTACCCCTTGAATCCTGAAGAAGCGCCCATATACTACTCGGCACTCCCCCGGGCAGAGTGCCAAACCGGGGTGGACACCGAAGCAAATCACGAACAAAACATACAGTTAACGAACGGAGGCTCATGCTATGAATATCAAACCTCTTCACGACCGGGCCGTGGTCCGGCGCCTGGAGGAAGAAAGAACCACTGCCGGTGGCATCGTCATCCCCGACTCTGCAGCCGAAAAACCGGTCCGCGGCGAAATCGTCGCCGTCGGCAAGGGCAAGGTTCTGGACAATGGCGAAGTGAGGCCGCTGGACGTACAGGTGGGTGACAAGGTTCTGTTCGGCAAATACGCCGGCACCGAGATCAAGGTCGACGGTCAGGAATACGTCGTGATGCGCGAAGACGACATCATCGCGGTCTTCGGCAAATAAACCTCCACCCCCGCTTTCATTAAGAGGATCAGTAACATGTCAGCAAAAGAAGTGAAATTTGGCACTGAAGCGCATCAGCGCATGCTGCACGGTGTCAACGTTCTGGCCGACGCGGTCAAAGTGACCCTGGGCCCGAAGGGCCGCAACGTCGTGCTGGAGAAGAGCTTCGGCGCCCCGACCATCACCAAGGATGGCGTCTCGGTAGCCAAGGAAATCGAGCTGCAGGACAAGTTCGAGAACATGGGCGCCCAGATGGTCAAGGAAGTCGCCTCGCAGACCTCCGACATCGCCGGCGACGGCACCACCACCGCCACCGTGCTGGCCCAGGCCAT
>CAYLYS010000035.1:0-26270 GCA_964388175.1 uncultured Chromatiales bacterium
GGGCGACATGAGGGAGCGAGCGACGGATTCATGGCGCCCCAATGGCCGGGGCGGAACGGGTCTACCCCCACGATGGCGCGGCCGCTCTTTCGTTTTCTGCCGCAGGTCTGGAATAATCGCGCCATTCCGATCCGGCCCCCAACTGAAAACCCACCATGATCGACGATGATTTCATCCGCCATGCCCTCGCTCTTGCCCGCCGCGGCGCGGCCGAGGGCGAGGTCCCGGTGGGGGCGGTGGTGGTGAAGGACGGGAAGATCATCGGCGAGGGTTATAACCGTCCGATCTGCTCCCATGATCCGACCGGACACGCCGAGGTCATCGCGCTGCGTGCCGCCGCCGCGGCGCTCGGCAATTATCGTCTCGTCGATACCACGCTCTACGTGACGCTGGAGCCCTGCATCATGTGCGCGGGTGCGATCGTCCACGCGCGCGTCGGACGTCTGGTCTACGGCGCCGCCGATCCCAAGGCCGGTGCGGCGGGCAGCGTGTTCGATGTGTTCTCATCCGAGCGCTTGAATCACCGCGTGGCGGTACAGGGCGGCGTACTGGCGGAGGAGTGCGGCGAACTGCTGCGCGCTTTCTTCAAGGCCCGGCGCTGACGGTATCGCCATCGTCGCGGCGACCGGTTTGCCCGCGATCCTTCATCCTTTCTTGTTCCGCCTCCTTGCGCGCGTTACCATCCGTTCGCGATCATCGGCGCCGTTCGGCGTCGTGCGCATCGCAATGGTTTTCACGGTGAATGGATACGGATCGAGGAGATGGTTATGGCGCGGCGCTTGGTGAGTTCGGGTTCTCCCTTCGAGCAGGAAATGGCCTATTCGAGGGCGGTCGTGGATGGTCAGTGGGTTTTCGTTTCCGGTACCTCCGGTTTCGATTACAAGACCATGTCCATTTCCGATGATGTGGCGGAGCAGGCCGAGCAGTGTCTGAAGAACATCGAAGCCGCTCTGCGTGAAGCCGGCGCCACGCTCAAGGATGTGGTCAGGGTGACCTATGTGCTGCCCGATGCCGCTGATTTCCCGGCCTGCTGGCCGGCGCTGCGCAAGTATTTCGGCGAGGTGCGCCCGGCGGCGATGATGATTTCCGCGGGGCTTGCCGATCCCAGAATGCGCATCGAGATCGAGGTGACGGCGCGCAAGCGCAAGGACTGATTCTCCCGCCGTGTGGTTTTCTGGCCTGCTCTCTAGAATTGTCCCCGGGATCGTCTTTCAGGATTGTCTTGCGGGCGAGTGGACCGCGAAAGCGCAGACACTATAATGGTGCCGACATGGCGCCGAGGGCCGCGGCCCGTGGGTGCGCTCTCCACTGTCGATTGAGATTGACGGGTTCAGGGTGATGGAGCAGCCGATTACCGGCTTTCATCTCGATGACGAGGGGCACTGGGTGGCCGAGCTCGCCTGCGGCCATTTTCAGCATGTGCGGCACCAGCCGCCATGGACGGAAAGACCCTGGGTACTGACGCCGCAGGGACGGGAGAGCATGCTCGGTCGATTGCTCAACTGCAGGAAATGCGATACCGGTGCGGCATCGGATCGTGATGTCGAAACCGCCCCTGATGGCGATCGATCATGACAAGGATCAGCGAATGAGTACATTGCCGCGGTGTCCGCAATGCGGATCGGAATATACCTATGAAGACGGCGCATCGTTCGTGTGCCCGGAATGCGCGCATGAATGGAGCCGGGACGGCGCGGCGGAAGAAGAACAGGACGGCCGCGTGGTGCGCGACGCCTATGGCAATCCGCTGCAGGACGGCGATACCGTCACGGTGATCAAGGACCTCAAGATCAAGGGATCGTCGGCGGTGGTCAAGGTCGGCACCAAGGTCAAGGGTATCCGGCTCGTCGACGGCGATCACGACATCGATTGCCGCATCGACGGCATCGGCGCCATGCAGCTCAAATCGGAATTCGTCAAAAAGGCCTGAATGGAATGCATTGCCGGCCGCAGCGGAGGATAACGACGGTGTCGGGGATGTTGCCGTGATGGAGCAGCTGGAGTCTGTCCTCAAGGCGGTGAGCGGTTTCGTCTGGGGGCCTTTCCTGCTCATTCCCTTGCTGCTGCTGACCGGGCTCTATCTGACCATCCGGCTTCGTGCCCTGCAGTTCCGCGTGCTGGCCCACGGCTACTGGCTGGCCCTGGTCAGGCGCAAGGAAAAGGGCGATGCGCCCGGCGATGTGTCCCATTATCAGGCGCTGGCGACGGCGCTCGCGGCGACGGTCGGTGTCGGCAACATCGCCGGGGTTGCCACCGCCATCGGTATCGGCGGTCCGGGGGCGCTGTTCTGGATGTGGATGACCGGCCTGCTCGGCATGGCGACCAAGTACTCCGAAGCGCTGCTGGGCGTGAAGTACCGGCGCACCGACGCGCGCGGCGAGCAGACCGGCGGGCCGATGGAATACCTGCGCCGCGGCGTCGGCGGCCGCCTGGGCTATGTGCTCGGCACCGCTTTCGCGCTGTTCGGCGTGATCGCCTCCTTCGGCATCGGCAATATGGTGCAGGCCAACACCGCCGCCGATCAGCTCGCCAGCACCTGGAACATCGATCAGGCGCATACCGGCCTGTTGATGATGATCCTGACCGCGGTGGTGATCCTCGGCGGCATCAAGAGCATCGCCCGCTTCTCCGCCGCGGTGGTGCCGATCATGATCGTGCTCTACATCATCGCCAACATCACGGTGCTGGTCGTCTTCGCCGATCGGCTGCCGGCGGCATTGGCGCTGGTCTTCAGCGACGCGTTCTCGGGCACGGCGGCAGCCGGCGGATTCCTCGGCGCGAGCGTCATTCTGGCGGTGCAGATGGGCGTGGCGCGCGGCATTTTTTCCAATGAATCGGGTCTCGGCACCGGCGCCATCGCCGCTGCCTGCGCCAAGACGCATCAGCCGGTGCGCCAGGCCATGGTATCGATGACCCAGACCTTCACCGACACGCTGATCATGGTGACCCTGACCGCGCTGGCCATCATCGTCACCGGCGCCTGGACGATGGAAGGCCTGCGCGGAGCGCCGATGACGGCCTGGGCGCTGGAGCAGGGGCTGGGTAACGGCTGGGGCACCTACACGGTCACGGTCGGCGTATTGGTCTACGCTTATACCACCCTCATCGGCTGGTGCTATTACGGTGAGCGTTGCAGTGAAAGCCTGTGGGGACGAGGTGCGGTGCTGCCTTACCGGCTGGTGTTCACCGCCATGGTCTTCATCGGTGCGGTGGCCTCGCTGGAAATGGTCTGGACCTTCTCCGACATCGCCAACGGCATGATGGCGCTGCCCAACCTGATTGGTCTGCTGCTGCTGTCGGGCGTCGTGGTGCACGAAACCCGGCAGTACATGAGCCGGCCCGATTGGAAGAAAACCGACGATTGAGCGGTCCGGACGCCATCGGGCCGGAATACTCGCGATCCGATTCATTTATAATGGCCGGCAAAGCGCGGACGGGCCGAATGCTCCCGCTGCTGCGCAAGCCGGGGCGACACCGGAAATTCCACTGGCATCATCATACAGGGATATGAGCATGAGAATACTCAGCGTCTTGGCCGGTTTCCTGCTGTTGTCCGCGGCGGCGCTGGTGGCGCTGGCGGCAGTGGCACTGGATATGAAACCGGGACTGTGGGAGCACAGCTTCACCATCAAGAGCGAAAGCGGGCAGATCGAGGCGGCGATGGCCGAAATGCAGCGGCAGCTCGAACAGATGCCGCCGGCGCAGCGCCAGATGATGGAGCAGATGATGGCCGCCCAGGGCATGAGTCTGCGTCCCGGCGGCAGCTCGGTGAAGGCCTGTGTCACCGCCGAGGAGATCGCCCGCGGCGAGCTGCCGCAACAGGAAGGTTGTGAACAGCAGGTGCTGGAGCAGGGGCGCGACAAGCTGCGTGTGCGCTTTTCCTGCGCCGGCAATCCGCCCACCAGCGGCGAAGGCGAGGTGGTTTTCCACAGTCCCACCCATTACACGGGTAAGGCCGCCTTCGAGACCGCGATCGATGGACGGTCGGAGCGCATGACGGTGGAGCAGGTCGGCAAGTGGATCAGCGCCGACTGCGGCGCCATCAAGCCGCTGCGGTGAGCAGGGCGGTATCGCCGCAGCAGCGGGCGGCGTGAAAAAGATCCAGGTCAAGGTCAAACCCGGCGCCCGCCTCAGCAAGATCGAGGCGCAGGAAGACGGTTCCTGGATCGCCTGGGTGAAGGCGCCGCCGGTCGACGGCAAGGCGAACGCCGAACTGACGGCATTGATAGCGCGCCGGTTCGATGTGCCCAAGGCGAACATCGCGATCAAGGCCGGTGCCGGCGGTCGCATGAAGCTGGTCGAGATCACCGAGTGACGGCGAGCCTGCCGCTGATTTTGACCAATGACTGAAACTCGAAGGGAGAGGAGATAAAACGAAATGAACGACCATCTGCGTTTTCACCGGTTTCGCGCCCATCCGTGGCACGGCCTGGAAGTAGGGCCGAAGCCGCCGCACCTGGTGAACGCCTATATAGAAATCACGCCGTTCGATCTCGTCAAATACGAGCTCGACAAGGATACCGGCTTCATGGCGGTCGATCGTCCGCAGGTGACTTCCTCGCTGCCGCCGGCGCTGTACGGTTTCATTCCACGCACCTATTGTGGCGCTCGTGTCGGCGCGCTGATGGAAGGGGCGGAGCAGGGCGACCACGATCCGCTGGATATCTGCGTGCTCAGCGAGCGCCCGATTCTGCGCGGCGACATCCTGCTCCATGTCAATGTGGTCGGCGGTCTGCCGATGCTCGATGGCGGTGAAGCGGACGACAAGATCATCGCGGTGCTGAGCAAGGACGCGCTGTGGGGCAAGGTGGAAGACATCAGCGAACTGCCGTCGCCGCTGATCGAGCGCCTGCGCCATTATTTCTACACCTACAAGGCGGTGATCGGTGAAGAGCCCACCACCGTGGTGGGGCCGGCATACGGCCGCGGCCATGCCGAGAAGGTGCTTGCCGCCGCGATGCAGGATTATCAGGACGAGTTCGGCGCGCAGATGCGTGCGGACAAGGAAAAGAATGACTGATGAAGTAGCAGGGCCGGCGGAGATCGCGCGGATCACGCTGGCCCACTACGAACGCAGTGCCGCGGCGTTCTGGGAAGGAACGCGCGATCATGATGTCGGTCAGAACAGGTCGGCGCTGCTGCGCCATATTCGGAGCACAGCGCCGTTTTCCATTCTCGATCTCGGCTGCGGACCGGGGCGGGATCTGAAAGCGTTTGCCGAACTCGGTCATCATGCCATCGGTGTCGACGGATCTCCGGCCTTCGTCGCCATGGCCCGCGCTCATAGCGGTTGTGAAGTCTGGCAGCAGGATTTTCTCCGGCTCGATCTGCCGGCGGAGCGCTTCGACGGTATTTTCGCCAACGCCAGCCTGTTTCACGTGCCGAGCGCGCAACTGCCGCGCGTGCTGGGTGAGCTGCGTTCGGCGCTGCGCACCGGCGGCGTGTTGTTCAGTTCCAATCCGCGCGGCGATGACGCCGAAGGTTGGCACGGCGGGCGTTACGGTGTGTATCACAGTCTTGCCTCATGGCAGCGTTATCTGTCGGATGCCGGTTTCGCGGAGATGGAGCATTATTACCGCCCGCAGGGACGGCCGCGCGAGCAGCAGCCCTGGCTCGCCGGCGTCTGGCGCGTCACCGATACGCCTGCATAGCGGACGCCTCCTGCCGTGCGCGCCGCGTTGCGGCTTTCCCCGGCAGGAATGAATATGTTAGAAAGTAATCACTATCCCATCTCATCCGATTCCGCCGGCTGTTGCCATACGCCTGCTCGAGGGTTTTGCCATGAACATCAGCGATAATTGCGTGGTTTACATCCACTACACACTCACGGACGACGACGGCACCGAGCTCGATTCGTCCATCGGCCAGGAGCCGTTTTCCTATCTGCACGGCAGTCGCAGCGTCATTCCCGGCCTCGAGCAGGCGCTCGTCGGCAGAGTGCCGGGCGAGGCGCTGCAGGTGACGATTCAGCCGCGCGAGGCTTACGGCGAAATCAGGCCCGAGCTGATTCAGAAGGTGCCGCGCGAGGCGTTCGCCGGTGTCGCGGAACTGGCGGTCGGCATGCAGTTTCAGGCCGGGGACGAGCATCAGCCGCTGAACATCACTGTGACCGAGGTGAGCGAGGAAGAGATCACCATCGATGCCAACCATCCGCTGGCCGGCCGCGTTCTGCATTTCGATCTCACCATCGAGGACGTACGTGTGGCGAGCGCGGAAGAGATCGCGCACGGACACGTGCATCATCACTGACGGCATGGCGGTCGGTGGCGATGACCGCGGCTGGCGGCCCTGAACGCCGGCCGCCGCTATCGTGCTTGAAGCAATCCTGCCGTTCCGACCCGCGAGATACGATTCATGTTTGCTTGCCTGAGTAGCGTTGTTCAGTGCGCCGATCCCGATCGGCGACGTATGCTGTCGCCGCGCCGGTACGCGCCGGCGTTGAGCGGAAGCAGTTCATGCTGAGCTATCGCCACGGCTATCATGCGGGTAATTTCGCCGATGTTCTCAAGCATCTGGTGCTGACGCGGATCCTTGCGCACATGGTGAGCAAACCCAAGCCCTTTTGCTGCATAGATACGCATGCAGGCGCCGGGGTATACGCGCTCGAATCCCGTCACGCGCAAAAGAACCGTGAATTCGACCGCGGGGTGGGACTGCTGTGGCAGCGCGACGATGCGCCCGATGTCGTGGCGGCGTATCTCGCGGTGGTGCGCATGCTCAACGGGAGCGGCGAGCTCAGGCGTTATCCCGGTTCGCCGTTCTTCGAGCGTCTGTGGCTGCGGACGCAGGATCGCTTGTTGCTGCATGAGCTGCATCCGGCCGACTTCGAGGCGCTGGCGGGATTTGCCGGTGACGACGGACGGATCCGGGTCAAGCGTGAGGATGGCTTTGAAGCCTGTGTCGCGCTGCTGCCGCCGCCGGAGCGGCGCGGCGTGATCGTCATCGACCCTTCCTACGAGCTCAAGACCGATTATCGTCTGGCGGTGAAGACGCTGTCGCGCGCATACCGGCGCTTTTCCACCGGCGTGTATGCGCTGTGGTATCCGGTCATCGAGCGGCCGCGCGTCCACGCGCTCGAGCATGCCCTGCGGGTCAGCGGGATCGAGAATGCGCACCTGTTCGAGCTCGGCGTGAGGCCGGACGGCATCGGCGCCGGTATGACCGCCAGCGGCATGATCGTGGTCAACGGACCGTGGACCCTGGAGGCGGAGATGCGCGTGGCGCTGCCCTGGCTGGCACGGGTGCTGGGGGAGGACGGCGGCGGCTATTTCCGCATGTATCCGCTGGGTTCGGGTCAATAAGGTCTTGACGGTTCAGGTAGCGTTCAGGCGGCTCGTGTTTTCATGGGAACCAGGGCAGGGAACGTCCGCCGCTCCGGCGGGTCTCACTTGATACGGAGGGATGCGACATGCCTGGAACATCGATGAAAAAAGAGCCGGATCGCCGTCCGTGCCGCAATGCGCAGGATGCGGTCGCCAAACAGATCGGCAAGCGCCGCTTTCCTTCCTGGTATCTGTTGTTTTGTCTGCTGTTCTCCCCGTATCCGCTTGCCGCCCAGGAGCAGATCGACGCCTATTCTGAGGCCGAGCTGGATCAGATGCTGGCACCGATCGCCCTTTATCCGGACGTACTGCTGTCCCAGGTGCTGATGGCGGCGAGTTATCCGCTGGAAGTGGTGCAGGCCGCGCGCTGGTCGCGCCAGTATCAGCTGCAGGGCGAGGATGCCGTCGCTGCCGCGGCGAACGAGGACTGGGACCCCAGCGTCAAGGCGCTGCTCGCCTTTCCGCGCCTGCTGACGCGCATGGACGAGGATCTGGAGTGGACTCAGCATCTGGGCGAGGCGTTTCTGTTCCAGGAAGACGAACTGATGGCGCGGGTGCAGTTGCTGCGCCAGCGTGCTTACGATGCCGGCAATCTGCACGGCTTGGAGCACGTCCGCGTATCGCGTGCGCAGGATGCGATCATCATCGAGCCTCCCAGCCCGCAGCTGGTTTATGTGCCTTACTATAATTCAAGCTTGATATACGGCAACTGGTGGTGGCCGTCCTATCCGCCGCTGTACTGGGCGCCGCCGGGCAATTACCAGCTCGGTCTGGGCTTCGTCTGGGGCGGGGCGGTGTCGGTGTCCGCCGGTTTCTTCTACAGCACCATCCACTGGCCGCAGCGCCACATCATTCTGGTGCCGGGCTATCGCCCTTTCTATCAGCATCCTTACCGCTCGAGCCGGGATTACTATGCCGGCTATGGTCCGGTGCACCCATGGCGGCACGATCCGCGTCATCGCCGCGGTGTGGTTTACCGCGATCATGGCTGGCGAACGCCGCCGCCGCAGATCGGGCGCCCGGTCGATACGCGTCCGCCCGCGGCACAGCGGCCATCGATATTGCGCGGCACGACCGGGCAGACGCAGCAACGCGGCACGCTGTCCTCGCCGCAGCGGAACTGGAGCACGACGCCGAGAGAAGGCGGCGTCCAGGCGCCGCGCACCGGCGAGCAGCGCCAGTCGATTCAGCGAGCGCCGTCGGCCGCGGCACAGAATCCGCCCCGGCGTGCCACCACCACTTCTCCGGGCGCTGCTCAGGGCGGTACAACGTCCCAGAGCCGATCCGGGACCGGTCGCAGCAGCGAGCGGCAATCCGCGCCACCGGCTTCGGGCGGCGGTGGGCAGGAGCAGCGGCGCAGCATTCTGCGCTGATTCCCAGCGTTCATGGTTTTGCGCCTGTACAGCCATCGGCAAGCCCGCTTTTGCGTGCTGCTTCTGCTCGCGGTGCTGCCCTTGGCGCTGCCGCTGCCTGCTTTGGCCGCCGGCAGCAGTGCCGCTGCGGCGGCGACAGCGACGCCGATCGCCTCGGCGCCGGTGCATGCCTACCAGGTCATCAGAGTCTATCCGCATGCCCGGAACGCCTTCACTCAGGGGTTGATCTATCTCGACGGCCATCTCTATGAAAGCACCGGCCTCAACGGTGCTTCATCCGTGCGCAAGGTCGAACTGGCGACCGGTCAGGTGATACAGCAGCTGAATCTGGACGGGCGCTATTTCGGCGAAGGACTCACGGCCTGGGGAGACGAGCTGATACAGCTCACCTGGCGTTCCGGCAGGGGCTTTGTCTACGACCGCCAGACGCTGCGCTTGCGCCGCAGCTTTCATTACGCCGGGGAGGGCTGGGGGCTGACGCATAATGATCGCCATCTGATCATGAGCGACGGTAGCGCGGTGCTGCGTTTCCTCGATCCGGTGACGTTTGTGCCGGCTCATGAGCTGCGCGTCCACGACGGCGGAGTCCCTGTGCAACGGCTCAACGAACTCGAATATGTGAAGGGCGAGATCTACGCCAACATCTGGATGACCGATCGCATCGCGCGGATATCGCCCACGACCGGACAGGTGCTGGGCTGGATCGATCTGCAGGGCTTGCTGCCCGCCGTGGAGCGTACCTCGACGGTCGGGGAGCTGAACGGCATCGCCTATGACGCCGCGCGCGATCGCCTGTTCGTGACCGGGAAACGCTGGCCGAAGCTGTACGAGATCAGGATCAGGGAAGCGCGCTGATCCTGATCTCGTACAGCGCCATCATCCTCAGCCCGCTTCCTTGATGCGGGTCAGCCAATAGCGGGCATGGTTGCCGTATTGCTTGTCCTGCCGCGCCGCCTCCAGTGCGGTGATGGCGGTGTCGGTGCGTTCGGCGTGATAGGCGCAGATACCGAGCAGCAGTTGCGCTTCGGCGGGCGATCCTTTCAGCTTGCCCTTGGACAGCGCAGCCTGGAAATGCTGTACGGCGGGCTCCCAGTTCTCGTCTTCGTAATACAGTTTGCCGAGCATCAGGTCGATTTCACCTTCCGTCATTTGCTCGGCGGCACGCACCAGGACGGTGATCGCCTTGCTGCGTTCACGTGCCACCAGCCACAGTCTTCCCGTCAGGGACAGTCTCTCGGTCGTGGTTTCCAGTTCACCCTTGCGCATCCATTCGTCGAGCAGGCGTGCCGCCTTTTCGGGTACGCCGATGTTGGCGTACATGCCGGAGATGCGCTCCAGCTCTTCGCTTTTGATCAGGTTCAGGCGGTAGGCCAGCATCAGTGACGCCAGCGCTTCATGTTCCTTGTCCTGTTCGAAGAGCACGTAGCTCATGTATTGCCAGTAAGTGCCATTGTCGGGGAAGCGTGACAGCACTTCGCGCAGCACCGCTTCAGCCTTGGGCCAGGCCGACTGGGCGCGGTATACCGCGAGCAGGATCTGGTACCAGTTTTCCTTGGGTTCCGTGACCGAAGAGATCGCCTGCAACAGGTGTTTTTCCGCCTGTCCGTACTGTTTCAATTCGAAATAGACATAAGCGGCGACGGCCAGGAAATCGGGATCGGCAGGGGTGTCGCCGGCCAGCACCTGTTCGATGCGCTGGCGGGCCTTGTCGTACTCCTTGGTTTCCATGTGCATCTGGATGAGGGCGGTGGTGATGCTCGCCGTGGCTTCGACGGGAAGGACATCGAAAGCGAGCGTTTCTTCGAACGCCTTCGCCGCATCCGCATATTTGCTGACGCCGATATAGGCGTAGCCCAGCATCTGGGTCAGAACCGCTTTTTCATAATTGTTGAGATTGCTCCGGCCACGCAGGGCGGCGAGACGCTCGATGGCCTGCTGATTGTTGCCATCCTGCATCAGCTGATTGATTTCCTCCGCCTGGAGGTGGAGCTGCGGGGACATGCCCTGACCCTGGGCGTGCGCGGACAGGGACAGCGCCATGCTCAGCGTCGCTGCCAGCAACAGAAAAATCCGTAATGGGAAAAGCCGCGATGCGATGGTCATATATCAGCCGCTCAGTTCGAATTCGATGCGCTGCCTGGCGATGACTTCGACGGCGCGGCCGTCCTGGCGTTTGGGTTCGAAACGCCAGTGCGCGATGCTGTTGAGCGCGGCACGATCGAAAACACCCGGCGGATTGGCGCCGACCACGGTGGCGTTGCGTACCCGCCCTTCGGCATCGACGACGAATTCGACATCGACGTAACCCTGGATGCGGCGCATGCGCGCATGCGCCGGGTATTCGGGCGGGATGCGTACCAGCGCTACCAGATCGCCGGCACTGATCCATTGCGGCCCGCCCATTTCACCCAGGTAAGGGCCGGAGAGGGTCGGCGTCGGTGACAGCTTCATCGCCGGTATCGGTGTGACCGGCGTAACGGCGTTGGCCTGCTGGGTCATCAACTTCTGTATCTTGGGTGGTTCGGGCGTCTGCGGCTTGGGCGGCGGCGGGCGGCGCTGACGCTGGGGTTCGATGTCCGCATCCGTGCTCCTGACGTAATCGATCATCGGCAGATCACGCACCGAGCGCGCGCTGATATCGTTTTTCGAAATGATCGCCTGCATCAGCAGGAAGAGCAGCACGTTGACCAGGATGGCCAGCAGCAGGGCAGAGGCGAAACGGGGAAATACCCCGTTCATGAGCGCGCTCATTGGCCTGAACTCTCCCGGGTCGCGACCGCGACGTTGCCGACCCCGGCCAGGCGCGCCTGGTCGACCACCTGCACCACCAGACCGGTGCGGGATTCCTCGTCGGCCAGCACGACCACCGAGCCTTCCGGATGCTCGGCGTGCATGCGGGCGACATAGCTGCGCACCACGCGCGGATCGACTTTCTGGCGGTCGATCCAGACTTCACCGTCCCGCGTGACCGCGATCATGATGTTGGCGCGTTCCTGCTGCACGGCGGTTTTCGCATTCGGCCGGTTGACCTCGACGCCCGCTTCCTTGACATAGGATGAGGTCACGATGAAGAAAATGAGAATGATGAAAATCATGTCGACGAGCGGCGTCATGTTGATTTCCGGCTGCTGCTCGTGCTGATGGGAATGCGGTGATCTACTCATCGTCTTCGACCTCGATATCGTCGTTGTCTTTGCTGGTCAGATCGGCTTCGAGTCGGTGTTGGGCAGCGACGATACGCCCTTCGAGACTGGAGCTGAAATACATGCCGGACAGTGCCGTCACCAGGCCGGCCAGCGTCGTCAGCAATGCTTCGGAGATGCCTGCCGCCAGGCCACGGGGGTTGCCGCTGCCGAACAGGGTGAGTGCATCGAAAGTCTTGATCATGCCGGTCACCGTGCCGAACAGTCCGAGCAGCGGCAGGGTGGATGTCATCACCAGAATGGTGGGGACATAGCGGCGCAGCTGCGCCGCGTAGTCGGTGAGCATGCCCTGACGCATCCACTCGCGCGCCGTCGGCGACAGGACGGCGATTTTACGACTGTGCCATTCCTCTACCAGCTTGGCATGCTGGCGCGCAGCACCGACTATAACAAACCAGTAGCGCTCCACGAGCAGCAGCCACATCACCGAGGACAGGATGAAAATGGTCCAGATGACGTAGCCGCCACGCTCGAAGAATTCCTGCCAACGCTCGATCAGGCTGATCAGTGACATGGTGGATCAGTGTTCTTTGCCGCTGGCGGCCATCAGCCGAGTGCTGTGGTGCTCCAGAACTTCGACCAGACGGTTGGCGCGGCCGTTGAGGAAGCTGTGCACCAGCAGCGCGGGAATCGCCACCAGCAGCGCCAGCTCGGTGGTGACCAGCGCCTC
Source organism: uncultured Chromatiales bacterium (assembly GCA_964388175.1). Classification (GTDB taxonomy): domain Bacteria; phylum Pseudomonadota; class Gammaproteobacteria; order SZUA-140; family SZUA-140; genus JAITWN01. The sequence continues at coordinate 12,569 of CAYLYS010000035.1, forward strand.
GGAGATACCGCCGGACATGATGCGCGGATCGCCGGAGCCGAACAGGGTGATCGATTCGAAGGTTCTGATCATGCCGGTGACGGTGCCGAGCAGACCCACCAGCGGCGCAACGGCGGCAAAGATGCCGAGCGTGCGCAGACCGCGGTGGAGCAGGGAGGATTCCTCGCCTATCTTCTCGTGCAGGCGCGCCGACAGCGACTTGGCGGAAATGTCCCCTGCCTCGAGCGCCACTTTGTGCAGACGGCCGAGCGGGTTGTTGTCGCTGTATTCCGACGATTTCTCCTGCGCTTCCATCTTGCGCTTGACCATGTGCAGCGAAACGAAGCGATGGACGGTGATGATGAGCGCGATGATGCCGAGCAGAATGATGGCGTAACCGACGATGCCGCCTGCTTCGATGTGTTCGATGACATCGGGCGAATGCACGATCAGCGACAGGATGGCGCCGCGCGAGGGATCGAGCGGGAAGGTCTGGAAGCCCGACTTCGTGTCTTCGAGCGCCGCCGCCAGGCTGGTGAAGCGCGAGGGCGGCTGACGGCTGAGCTCGACGAGTTTGGCGGTTTCGGGCAGATAGCGCAGGAAGCGGCCGTCGCTGACGGTGTTGAATACGCCGACGCGGGTGACCAGCTTTTGCATTTCCTCGCCCTGCGCGGTGATCACGGGCGCTTCGAACTGCACGACCTTACCGTTCTGCGTCGTGGCCTCCAGTATGGTCAGCCACAGCGTTTCCAGTTCCTGGATGGACAGGGCGTGAGGACGCGAGGAGATTTCCTCCAGCCTGTCGGTCCAGTCGGTGAACTGCATGCTGAGCACCGAGTTCTTGATGCTTGCGCGTGCTTCCAGCGCGGCCTGGCGGGCGATACTGAAAACGTCGCCCAGCTCTCCCGAGCGGCTGGCCAGATCCGTTTCCAATTCGGCGAGACGGGTCTCCTGCTGTTCGAATTGACGGCGCAATTCATCGGCGCGCTTTTCCTCGCGCTGTTCCTGGGCACGCGCCTCGCTCAGCAGCTTCTGCTGCTCATTTCTGAGCTGCAGAAAACGATTCTCGCGCTCCTGATTGATCTGCCGTTCCACGCCGCGCGATTGCCTGACTTCTTCGAGCAGCTGCTGGAGATTGATGGCGGGAGCGGAGCCGTTGCCCGCCGCGTCGGCCGCTGTCGATGTACCCGCGGCCAGTGCCAGCCCGTGCGTCAGCATCAGCAGCGTCGCCAGCAGTGCGAATCTCGTCGCGATCGTTTTCATGAGGCTTTCTCCGGTGCCGCGACGGGCAGGCGAATGAGATCCGGCGGCAGTTCCTTGCGAGCGAGGCGCAGTCCCTGGCGGATGAAGTTGACATTGGATTTCGGCAGGATGTGCCAGGCGTTCTGATTTTTATCCCAGACGCCCACTTCCTGTTCGTCCAGGGTCAGATAATAGAGTTCGGTGCGGCCGATGCGGAGCAGTTCGACGGTACGGGAGTCGCTGGCGCGCGGCAGTTCGGCGCGATAGGCTTCTATGGTGTTGCCGTATTCCATCTCTATCTGATAGGCCTCGAGGATGCGGCGGAATTTTTCCGCCAGCGAGGTGCCGGCCTGCTGCATCATGGATTCCAGCTCACGCAGCCGCCCCTGGCGTTCATCCAGCAGGAAGGGCGTATCGGCATTCACCAGTTGGCCGAGGACGTCCAGCATCTGGCGCATGAAGGGCAGGATCTGGCGCTTGGTGACCTCGATGCTGGCGATCTCGCGCCCCAGGCTCTCCATCTCCGCCTGCTGGGTCGCCACCATCCGCTCCATCTGGGTGTTATAAGTCTGCAACTGATCGATCTGACGCAGCGTCTCGCGATACTGTTCCAGCGCGATTCGCGTCTGGTCGTCGAGGCGGTCAATGCGCTGCTGGGCAGAGGCGGCATCCCTTTGCGAGCCGGCCTGTTCGCCGAGCGCGCCTTCGACTGCGTTCGTTTGCGCATGGACTGTCAGAGTGCCGCTCAGACCGAGCGCGATGCCCGCTGCCGCAATGCGGAGCCGACGAGGGAAATAGGGTTGACTGCTCACGTTGCTACGTCCTCGCTGCGTTAAGAAGCGTTCATGCCGGATCCCGCAGATGCGTGCGCCGACGGCAGTGCCGGTGACGGATTGCGCCTGACGAGGCATACGCCGAAAAAGATGAGAATGATTCCCACTTGTAAGCTAAAAGTCAAGTCATGCGGGAAGAAAGGTTCATCCTTGACCTGGACGCTTTCCAATACCTTCCGCTGGTATGCGCCGGCGTGGAGGTCAGGAACGGTGATCCTGTCTCCGGCCGCTGGATGGCGTCTGCCGTGTTTGTTTCAGGACAAGTCCACACCGAGGCGATGAATACCATGGTACGGCGTAGCGGATAGGGCGTCGTGAATTCGGGCGTGCTGATGATCATCGACGATTCAATAGATTATTGATTGCTGCTCGCTCATGATGTGATGCGCGGTTTGTCGCGCTCCCATCCCTGCCGTCGATTATATAATACTTCTCTGAACTATTTCCTACCACATTTGGGTAAGTAAAAAACCTGCTCTGGTCCACGGACCAGAGCAGGGCGTGTTGCAGGCTTTAAAGCGACATCATGAAGCCGATCATGACGTTGGTCGGCGGACGGGGAGAGTAGCTCGCCGGGTTGCCGTTGAAGTTGCCGGCGACGTACTGGGAGTACTCCTCGTCGAGGATGTTGTTCACATCCAGATAGATTCTGCCGCTGCGTCCGGTATCGGTCTGGAAGATGTAGAACACCGAGCCGTTGAGGACCTCGTAACCGTCGTACTCGACCGTGTTGGCGTCGTCCGTGTACCAGGAGCCGACCGAACGCAGGCTCAGGTTGCCGCCCCAGCCGACCGGCGGAGCATAGCGGACACCCGCGGTCGCGGTATGCTTGGCCATGCGCGGGATCGTCTTGCCTTCAAGCGTGGTATTCACATGCTTGTCGATCTCGCTGTCGAAGATACCGAAGCTGGTGTAGACCTCGAGGTTGTTGACCGCGGCCGGGAAGTAGCGGATCTCGCCCTCGATGCCGGTGCGGGTCGTTTCGCCGAAGTTCTGGAAATCACCCGGCGTGACTTCCATGATCTCGTCCGTGGTCTCGATCATGAAGACCGCGAGATCGAGGTACCACTGCGGGGTCGGTGCACCGTTGATCCCGATCTCGTACTGCCAGAATTCCACCGTGTCCACGTTGATATCCGGGTTGTACTTGGCATCCCCCTGGGGTAGGGCGAAGCCGTTGGCCGCGCTCACCCGCAGTTCCCAGTTGTTACTGATCGCCGAGCGCACGCCGAGCTTCGGGCTGAAGTGGTCGTAGGAGTTCATGTCGGTCCGCACACCGGTGATCTGGTTCAGGCGATTGCCGGAGAAGTCGTCATAGCGGAAGCCGAGCGTCGGGCGGAACAGCGGGTGGAGGTCCAGATCCATCTGTCCGTAGAGCGCGAGAGACTTGATGTTGTATTCGTCGTCCCAGACCGGAATGTCCTCGTAGCGTGCCCGGTTCACCGTGTTCCAGCGCTCTCTTTCCACTTCTTCGTCATAGTACTCCGCTCCGACGACCCAGTTGCTGGCGATGCCGAGCACCGGCTTGGTTCCGTTGAGGCTGGCGCCGAACGCCGTGGCCTCGCGGTCGTGGATCTGCACCCGCTGCGGCGCGACACTTCTGATGCCATTGGGGTTGTTCGGGTCCATGAAGGCGACACGTTCCGCGGCTGTCATTGTCGCCGGGTTCGTCGAGGGATTTGCCGCGGCGGCCGTGGCATTCGCGACGTTGAGACCCGTCTGGTAGCGCGTGAAGCTGCCCGCCGTGCGCCACACCCAGGCGAGCATGCGAAGATCTTCGCTGAAGGTATGGTTCAAGTCGATGCGCTGGGCATCGAACTCCTTGGAGCCTTCGTCTTCCTGAAGTTTGGTGTAGGGGTTTTCCAGGCGCCGCTGATCGTTGTCGATGAACTGTTCATGGGTGATGTAGTTCGGCGCATTCCAGCGGCTGCCGTGTCCGCGCACCGAGAGGGCGATGTCGGTGGCATCGGAGATCTCATAGCCGGCGCGGAAGGAGGCGTTCATCTTGTTGTATTCGGTGTGCTCGCGCCAACCCTGGGTCGAGTAACCCTGCATTGCGCCATTGAGCTGGATCTGGCCGACGCGCATGCCGAAGGCAGCCTGTGCATCGTAGGTCTCGTACGAACCGGCGCCCAGGTGGACGTCGGTGTATTCACCGCCCTTGCGCGTATTGAAGGCAAGCACGCCACTGCGGGCGAAGTTGCCGTACAGGGGGGAGACCGGACCCTTGTAGACCTGGGCACTCTCGATCTCGATCGGCATGATGACGCTGGTGTCGCCATAGCCATCGGCGTGGGATTCGCCTTCGTTCAGGCTGATGCCATCGAGCACCATGCCTGCATCGCTGCCGTGTCCGCCGCTGGGAAAGCCGCGGATGGAGAAGGAGTCAGCGATACCACCGTGCTGGTAGGCGTGGGCGTCGAAACCGGGGACCTGTTCGAGAATGCTGAGCGTGTTCTCCCAGCGCTGGGCGCCGATGCGATCCTGATCGATCGTGTTGACGGTAAAGGAGCGGTCGGCTTCCCGCATGCCTTCGCCCTTGACGGTGATCTTGCCCAGGTCGACGCCCTCCGCGCAGACGCCGGCGCTAACGCCGAAGATGGCGGTGGCGAGAATGCATTTTCTCAAGTGATACTTGCGCATAACTGACTAATCTCCATGGTAAAGTTTGTGGTATTTCTGCTGTGGCGGGGCCGCACTTTCCAGGCTGTTCTTATGTAATACGTTTTAATATTATATGAGATCATGACTTAAATTACACCCCGTAATAAGTGTGGTTTTGGTTTCGCGGAACTTTCATTGGCGGTGAGATGCGGATAAAGCGGAGCTTTGAAGTGTTCGGTTCCGGTGATCTCGCCAAGCGATCTCATCGAGGGGTGTCGGTTGCGCCGGCATGGCTGCGGAAAGAGGGCGAAAAAAACCCTGCGCAGCTGAGTGCTGCGCAGGGTCTGTTTGCTTCCGCTTCAGGATGATCGTTACAGCGAGATCATGACCCCCGCGAACACGCTCGCCGGGGGGCGTGCGTTGAAGGTGGTCGGAGAGGTTACCCCGTTGGCGCCACCAGGTCCGTCGGCATAGGCCTCATCGAAGATGTTGGTGATTTCCAGGTACCAGCGCGTACTGCGACCGTTGGCGCCGGGTACGGTGTAGAACACCGTTGCATCGACCACATCGTAGCCGTCATAGGTTCCGACATTGTCGTTGCTGACGTACATCTCGCCGACGGTCCGCCAGCGCAGCGTACCGCCCAGGCCGGAGGGCGGCGCATAGCTCGCCGTCAGGTTGGCGACATATTCCGGCACGCGTGGAATTTCCAGGCCCTCGAGCGCGGGGTTGTCGGCTCTGGACTTGAGCTCCGAATCGAAGAAGCCAAAGCCGGCGCTGAGCGTCAGGTTCGGTACCGCGCCCGGGAAGTAGCGAATCTCGCCCTCGATGCCGCTGCGATCCGTCTCGCCGATATTCTCGAGCAGGTTGGCATTGGCCGGATTGGTGATGATCTCATCGGTGCTGTTCAGCATGAAGTAGACGAGGTCGAAGTAGACCGAGGGTATCGGCGTGCCGCTGATGCCGAACTCGTACTGAGTGAACTTGGTGGGATCGAGATTGTTGATATTGGGGTCCGTGCGCTGGGCGATGCTCGGCAATGCGAAGCCCTCCGCATAACTGGCGCGCAATTCCAGGTTATCCGTGATGGCCGATCTCACACCCAGCTTCGGCGTGAGCGAGCTGTCACTGACATCGTAATTGGCCCGGGTGTCACGCATGACCGGCGCCGCGACGTCGGTTCTCAGCTTGCCGGTCTGCTCGATGCGGTCATAACGGAATCCCAGCGTGGGCTGGAAATAACGATGCACGTCGAGGGCTATCTGACCGAAAACAGCAGTGGTCTCGGTGACGTAGTCGCGGTTTCTCTCCAGGCGCGGAGTGATGCCCTGGACGAAGCCGCGATCACGCGAATTGGTTCGCCACATGCGTTCGACGGTCTCTTCGTCATAGTACTCGGCGCCCAGTACCCAGTTGCTGGCTATGTTGCCGATGGAGTGCGTACCATTGAAGCTGAACCCCAGCGCGGTGACGTCACGATCGTGCGACAGCTCTCTCTGACAGGAACTGCCGTTGCCGACACCGGTCGTCAGGGTGGCGCAAACAGCCGGGTCAGTGGAGGGTGCGACGTCCGTCTCGTAACGGCTCAGGAACATGTCGGTCTTGTAGATCCAGGTCAGCAGCTTCAGGTTGTCGGAAAAGCTGTGGTTGAAATCGATGCGCTGCGAGTCGTAAGTCTTCTCGGCCATGTCATTCTGGCTGACATGGACCGGTGACTGGGCGCGCCGCTGCTCCCAGCCGGCTTCGAACTGGTCGCCGGTGGTATTGCCCGGCACATACGAGCGTGCCCCGTGGCCACGCAGAGAAAGTGCGATCTCGCTGCGCTCGCTGAGCATGTACGAAGCGCGCAGAGCGAGATTCATCTTGGTGAAGCGTGAATTGTCCCTCCAGCCCTCGCTCTCATAGCCTTGAACTGCGCCGTTGATCTGCAGAGGACCGATCAGGGGGGCGTCGACCTGCCTGCCGAAGGCCAGCTGACCATCGTAGGTGCCCCATGAACCGCCGGAGAGATGGATGTCGGTGTACTCGCCGCCTTTGCGGGTCTGGAACGCCATCACACCGCCGCGGGCGAAATTGCCGTACAAGGGTGAGACCGGTCCCTTGTAGACCGTCAGCGAGTCGATTTCGAGCGGAACGACGATATTGGTATCCGCGTAGCCGTCGGAGTGTCCCTCCGCTTCGTTCAGGCTGATGCCGTCGAGCGAGAAACCGAGGTCGCCGCCGTGACCGCCGTTGGTCATGCCGCGGATCGTGATGAAGTCGCCGACGCTGCCGCCCTGGATGGAGCGGACCTCCACTCCCGGCGCTTCCTCGAAGATCGCCAGCGGATTCTCCCAGCGCCTGGCTGCGATATCGTCGCGGCTGATCGTATTGACGGTGAACGAGCGATCGGCTTCCCTCATGCCTTCGCCCTTGACGGTAATGCTTCCCAGGTCGACATTCTCCGCGTGCACGCCCGCGCCGAATCCGCACAGCGCCGCAGCGATGACGCATCTTTTCAGATGACGATTGATCATGTGTATTCACCTTCTCGTTTTGTATGGATATGGAACAAAACTACCCCTGAATACATCTCTATTACGAATTGATATCACTGTATATATACTGATACTTTTATTATTATTTTATAATAATTCATAATGCGCAAGTCTGTTTTGCCTATATGCAACGAATCAGAGAAGGGGAGAAATCTACGGATGAGTGATGGCTTAATGATTTATGGTTTTGATTTATAGTGTTTATTTTTTATTATCAAGCGTTTGCTGTGAGCGGTGATTGTCTGTGTGTGGCGGGAAGCACGTATCATTTTTGCCAAAATGAAGGTGCGAACAGGACCAGCAGTGTGAAGATTTCCAGGCGTCCCAGCAGCATGGCCAGCGAGCAGATCCACTTGGCGGCATCGTTGAAGCCGTGGAAAGTATGAGCAACATCGCCCAGGCCCAGGCCGAGGTTGTTGAGGCAGGCGGCGATCGCGCCGAAGGCGGTGACATGGTCGATGCCGGTACCCATGACGGCCAGCATGAGGACGGCGAAGGTCAGCACGTAGACCGAGAAAAAACTCCAGACCGCATCGAGTACGCTGGCCGATAGTGCCCGGTTGCCGAGCTTGATTGGCTGCACCATCTGCGGGTGTATCAGGCGGCGCATTTCGCGCAAACCCACCTTCACCAGGACGACGATGCGGATGACCTTTATACCGCCGGAAGTCGAACCGGCGCAGCCGCCGATGAAACTGGCGAAGATCAGCAGCACCGGCAACCCGAGCGGCCAGGCGGCGAAAGTGTCGGTGCTGAATCCGCTGGTGGTCATCACCGACACCGCCTGGAATAGACCGAGCCGCAGGGCATCGCCGCTATCGCGCCCCCCGGCAAGGTACAAGCCGAGTATGGTGGCGCCGGCGAGCAGCAGGGTGACGATCAGAAAGGTGCGCGATTGAGTGTCCTGCCAGTATGCCATCGGTCCGCGACGGTAGAGTGCGAGGAAATGGATGTTGAAACTGAGCGCACCGATCAGCATGAAAACCATGGCGACGGCTTCGATCGACGGATTCCGGAACCAGCCTATGCTGTCGTCGTGGCTGGAGAAGCCGCCGGTCGAAACCGTGCTGAAGCTGTGGCAGAGCGCATCGAACAGCGTCATGCCGGCGAACCAGTAGGCGCTGGCGCAGATCACCGTCAGCGAGATGTAGATGATCAGCATGAAACGCGCCGTGTGGGCGATGCGCGGCGTGATTTTTTCTTCCTTCATCGGGCCGGCGGTTTCGGCGCGGTAGAGCTGCATGCCGCCGATACCGAGCACGGGGAGAATCGCCACTGCCAGCACGATGACGCCGAGGCCGCCGTACCACTGCAGTTGCTGGCGGTACAGCAGGATGGACGGCGGCAGGGCATCGAGGCCGGCGATGGTCGTGGCGCCGGTGGTGGTGAAGCCCGAGACCGCCTCGAACACCGCGGAAGCGAGATCGAGATGGCCGCCGAGATAAAATGGCAGGCTGCCGAACGTACCGAGCAGAGACCAGAACAGGGCGACGACGAGGAAGGTTTCGCAGGTATAGAGATTGCCCCGGCAACGGCGCGTCGGATACCACAGCAGCGTTCCGCACACCATGAGCAGCAGGATGCTGCGGGCGAAGACCCACAACTGGCCGTCGCCGGTGAATGCGGCAAGCAGCGCCGGCGGCCACAGGGAAAGGCTGAACAGAAGCAGAAAGAGGCCGACGAGGCGAATGACGAAGCGCGGCCGCATGGTCTGTGGCGGGTTCCTCTGCCGCCCGCGCGGGGCGATGATTGGTGGTTTCCGACCGGCTGCATTAGAGGGGAGATCCCCCGCGCTGTCAAATACCCGCGGCGGATGGGGCAGACCGGTAAATTCCGGTTGGATGCGGGCGCTGGTGGTGTAAGATGCGGTTTAGCAACTCAGTTGCGAAATCGCCAGCGCCATGTCCGCTCGCCAGGCTGGGGCGGCGAAGAAATTCCAGGGAGTGAACGATGAATGCACGTAGATTGGGAAGAATGCTGCTGCTGCCGGCGCTGGTGCTCGGCTGCGGCGCCGCGCAGGCGCACGGTGCGCACGAGCACGGTGTCGCTCAGATGGACGTGGCGCAGGACGGTGCGCTGCTGCAGATCGAACTGAGCACACCGGCCACCAATGTGGTCGGTTTCGAGCATCGGCCGCGCGACGAGCGTGAGCACGGTCTGCTGCGCGAGGCGGTTGCCGCGCTGGAGCAGGGCAATGCTCTGCTGTCGCTGAGCACGCCGGCGGGCTGTACGCTGCGGGATGCGCGCATCCTGAGCTCGCTGCTGTCCGACGAGGATGAGCATGATGAGGATGACCAGCACGCGCACGATCATCACGACCATGACCACGACGACCATGTCGACATGTTCATCGCCTGGCGTTTCGACTGTGCTGCGCCTGCGGCTTTGAGAGAAATGAACGCGCAGGCGTTGTTCGCGCGTTTCTCCGCTATGGAAACGGTCCGTGTTCAGGCTGTCCTGCCGCGTGGCCAGGCGGCGGGTACACTGACGGCGCGCCAGCCAATATTCCGCTTCTGAAACTTATGTCACCGCTGCCGGTACAGGAGAGTGCGCCCGTGAGCGCTGCAGTGATCGAATTGCAGGGAGTGGAGTTCGCCTGGAATCCACGCGGTCCACTGGTGCTGGCGATCGAGAGCCTGGCAGTGGCGCGCGGCGAGCGGCTCTTTCTCAAGGGGGCGAGCGGCAGCGGCAAGAGTACGCTGCTGAACCTGCTCGGCGGCGTGGTCACGCCGCGCGCCGGCAGTGTGCGTGTGCTCGGCCGTGAACTGTCCGCTCTGTCCGGCGCCCAGCGCGACCGCTTTCGCGCCGATCACATTGGTTATGTCTTTCAGCTTTTCAATCTGGTGCCTTATCTGAGCGTACTCGACAATGTGTTGCTGCCCTTGCGTTTCTCTCCGCTGCGCCGTCAGCGCCTCAGCGGCCGCGATGCGCGTGCCGAGGCCGAGCGCCTGATCACGCATCTCGGCCTCGGCGGCGACATGCTGGCGCGGCGTGCGACCGATCTCAGTGTGGGGCAGCAGCAGCGCGTCGCGGCGGCGCGCGCGCTGATTGGTAGTCCCGAACTGGTGATCGCCGACGAACCCACCTCGGCGCTCGATGCCGATACGCGGGCGCTGTTCATCGGCCTGCTGCACGCGGAATGCGCGGCCCGCGGCAGCACACTGGTGTTCGTCAGTCACGACAGCGCGCTGGAGGCATTGTTCGACCGCAGCGTGGCGCTGGCGACGGTCAATCGCGCCGCGGAGAAGGGCTGATCATGTTCGCGCTCGATCTCGCACTCAAGAGTCTGTGGAACCGGCGTCTGGCGGCCGCCTTCACGGTGCTCGCCATCGGCCTGAGCGTGGCGCTGCTGCTCGGGGTGGAGCGTCTGCGCAGCGATGCGCGCGCCGGCTTCACCGATACCATCTCCGGTGTCGATCTCATCGTCGGCGGCCGCAGCGGCGGCGTGCAGCTGCTGCTCTATTCAGTGTTCCACATCGGCAGCGCCACCAACAATATCAGTTGGAAAAGCCGGGAAGAGATTGCGGCGCACCCGAGTGTGGCGTGGACGGTTCCGCTGTCGCTGGGCGATTCGCATCGCGGCTACCGCGTCGTCGGCACCAGTGCGGATTTCTTCACGCGCTACCGCTACGCGCGCGATCGCGGACTGGCATTTGCCGAGGGCGGACCGTTCTCATCGACGTTTGATGCCGTGCTCGGCGCTGAAGCGGCCGAGCGTCTGGGCTATGTGCTCGGACAGGAGATCGTCGTTGCCCACGGCGGCGGCGAGGTGAGTTTCATCGAGCATGCCGACATGCCGTTCACGGTGGTCGGCATCCTGGCGCGCAGCGGAACGCCGGTCGATCGTTCCGTTCTCGTCGGACTGGACGGCATCGAAGCCATTCACCTCGGCTGGCAGGGCGGTGCGCCGGTGCCCGGGCTCAGCATCGGGCCGCAGCTGGCGCAGCGCATGGACCTGACGCCCAAGAGCGTCACGGCGGTGCTGGTCGGACTGGAGTCTCGGATCGCAACATTCCGCGTGCAGCGCTTCATCAATGAATATGCCGGCGAGCCCTTGCTGGCGATCCTGCCCGGCGCAACGCTGCAGGAACTGTGGGATCTGATCGGCATCGCCGAGCGGGCGCTGCTCGCGGTATCCGCGCTCGTCGTGCTGGTAGGCATGGCCGGCATGCTGACCGTTCTGCTCGCCGGTCTGGAAGCGCGGCGACGCGAGATGGCCGTGCTGCGCTCGGTCGGCGCCCGGCCGCGCCTGATGCTGGGGCTGATCGTCGGCGAGGCGGGCGCGCTCAGCCTCGCCGGCATCGCGCTGGGCTTGGTCATCCTGTACGGCCTGATGCTGATCGCGCGGCCGCTCCTGGAGAGCCAATGGGGTTTGATGCTGACGCTTGGCCTGCCGACGGCGCGGGAGGCGGTTCTGCTGCTGCTGGTATTTATGGTAGGCTTGCTGAGTGGTTTGCTGCCGGCATGGTTGGCGTATCATCGCTCGCTGGCTGACGGTCTGACGGTGAGATTGTGAGGGATCGAGCGATGAAGAGCGTCCGGACTTCGGTCTGCGTCGCCGCAGTTCTGCTGTTGGCGGCTTGCGGTGATGCGCCCGCGCCGCTGACGGAGCGCAGTCTGGCGCCTGCCGCCGTGCTCAAGCCCGCTGCCGAAGGCGCAGCGGCCGCTTCCGCCGAGGTGGCGGGCGTGCGCAGTCTGGAATGGGACGACCTGGTGCCGCAGGATTTCCGGCCTGACGATCTGCTCGCCGAATACGACATCGATACGATGAGCGACGACGATCCGCGCGCCCAGGAGCTGATGGCGAAGTTGCTGGCGATGTGGAAGGAGTCACCGGTGGTGGAAGCGCTCGACGGACAGACCGTGCGTCTGCCCGGCTTCGTCGTTCCCGTGGAAGGCGACGGGCGGCGGGTGGAAGAATTCCTGCTGGTACCCTACTATGGCGCGTGTATTCACGTGCCGCCGCCGCCCGCCAACCAGACGGTGCATGTGCTGGCGCAGGGGCGGGACGTCACGATCCGTGGTCTGTTCGACACGGTATGGGTAACCGGTATCATGCGGGTCGAGCACAAGTCGAGCCAGCTCGCCGAAGCCGGATATCAGATAGAAGCGCTCGAGGTGACGCCTTACTTCTGAGCGCACCCGATGCGCGCGGGCGCAATGCCGCCGCATGCGGTGGTGCCCGATGATCAATGGCAGCCTGTGTCGGTCCCCGCGCAACGCTAGATTGTGAACCCCGTCAGGCCCGGAAGGGAGCAGCGGTAGCAGTTGATGCGTGTCGCGGTGTGGCGGGCATGGGTTGCCTCCATCTTGCAAGATCGACGAAACGATGAGTTATCAGGTACTCGCCCGGAAGTGGCGGCCACGCTTGTTCGGCGAGATGATCGGACAGGAACACGTGGTCAGAGCACTGGTCAATGCCCTCGACCATGACCGGCTTCATCACGCCTATCTGTTCACCGGCACGCGCGGTGTGGGCAAGACCACCGTCGCCCGCATCTTCGCCAAGGCGCTCAACTGCGAGCAGGGTGTGAGTTCATCGCCCTGTGGCGTCTGTTCCTCCTGCCGCGAACTGGACGAAGGCCGTTTCGTCGATCTCATCGAAGTCGACGCCGCTTCGCGCACCAAGGTCGAGGATACGCGCGATCTGCTCGATTATGTGCAGTACGCGCCGACGCGCGGCCGCTACAAGGTCTATCTGATCGACGAAGTGCACATGCTGTCCAGGCACAGCTTCAACGCGCTGCTGAAGACCCTGGAAGAACCGCCGCCCCACATCAAGTTCCTGCTGGCCACCACCGATCCGCAGCGCCTGCCGGTGACCATTCTTTCCCGCTGCCTGCAATTCAATCTCAGGCGCATGCCGGAGGATCTGATCGCTCAGCATCTCGCCCGCGTGCTCGGTGAGGAATCGATTCCCGCGGATGTGACCGCGATCGCGCACATTGCGCGCGCGGCGGACGGCAGCGTGCGCGATGCGCTCAGCCTGCTCGATCAGGCGATTGCCTACGGCGGCGGTCGGATCGGCGAAGCCGAGGTGAGAGCGATGCTCGGCACCATCGATCGCGCCCACGTCTACGATCTGCTCGACGCACTGGCGGCGAGCAAGGCGCCGCCATCGCTCGCCGGGGTCCAGCGCGCCGCGGAATATACCGTCGAGTTTTCCGATCTGCTCGGCGAACTGCTGTCGGCCTTGCAGCGCATCGCGGTGGCGCAGCTCGTGCCGCAGGCGAGCGATGAACAGAACGGCGATGCCGATGCCGCCCGCATCGCCGTGCTCGCCCAGACGCTCGGGCGCGAAGACGTGCAGCTTTATTACCAGATCGCCCTGATCGGCCGGCGCGATCTGCCCTACTGCCCCGATGCGCGGACCGGTGTCGAGATGGTGCTGCTGCGCATGCTGGCTTTCCGTCCCCAAGGGCATCTCCAGGGGCGGTCGGAAGAAAGGCCATCGTCACCGGCGTCCTCGCCATTGGCGACAGCCGCGTCGTATCCGCCGGCCGCGCC
>CAYLYS010000036.1:0-26204 GCA_964388175.1 uncultured Chromatiales bacterium
TGCAAGCCGGGTTCGATCACGCCGCACACGAAGTTCGAGTGCGAGGTGTACGTGCTGACGAAGGAAGAGGGCGGTCGTCACACGCCGTTTTTCAACGGATACCGTCCGCAGTTTTATTTCCGCACGACGGACGTGACGGGTGCGTGCGATCTTCCGGAAGGGATTGAGATGGTGATGCCGGGCGACAACGTGCGGATGACGGTAGCGCTGATCAACCCGATTGCGATGGAAGAAGGGCTTCGGTTCGCGATCCGCGAGGGCGGCCGCACGGTCGGCGCCGGCGTCGTTACCAAAGTCATTAAGTAAGGATTTCCTGGCTCCGGGGTGCCGCGCGCGCATTTGCGCAGGACCTCGGAGCGCAAGGAGCAAGTCAGGCCAGCAGCTTAATTCGGCAGAGTCAACAAGATTATGGCAACAACCAGTCAAAGGATCCGGATCCGCCTGAAAGCGTTCGATCATCGTCTGATCGATCAGTCCGCGCGCGAGATCGTGGAGACGGCCAGACGTACCGGTGCTCATGTCAAGGGCCCCATTCCTTTGCCGACGCGCAAGGAGCGGTTCACGATTCTGATTTCGCCGCACGTCAACAAGGATGCGCGTGATCAGTACGAGATTCGTACGCACAAGCGCCTGCTCGATATCATCGATCCCACTGACAAGACCGTCGACGCGCTGATGAAGCTCGATCTGGCGGCTGGGGTTGATGTGCAGATCAAGCTGCACTGAGCATCGGACGGAGACCGGGCTAGGGAGCTCAGCAATGACGATAGGTATAGTTGGTCGCAAACATGGCATGACCCGTCTCTTCACCGAGGATGGCGTTTCCGTCCCGGTGACGGTGATCGAGGTCGAGCCCAATCGCGTGACGCAGGTCAAGACCGCGGAGCGTGATGGTTACCGCGCGCTGCAGGTCACTACCGGCACGCGCCGCGCTTCGCGCGTCACCAAGCCGCTGGCCGGTCATTTCGCCAATGCCAGCGCCGCGGCGGGCCGCGGTCTGTGGGAGTTCCGCCTGAACGACGGCGAGGGCGATGAGATCGCGCTTGGCGCCGAGATCAAGGCCGACCTTTTCGAGGTCGGACAGAAAGTCGACGTCAGCGGCATCACCCGCGGTAAGGGTTTCGCCGGCGTGATCAAGCGTCACCATTTCGCCGGTCAGGATCGCAGCCACGGTAACTCGCTGTCGCATCGTGCGCCGGGTTCCATCGGTCAGAACCAGTCGCCGGGCCGCGTATTTCCGGGCAAGCGCATGGCCGGTCACATGGGTGACGTGCCGCGCAGCGCGCAGAATCTCGAAGTCATGCGTGTCGACGTCGAGCGCAATCTGATTCTGGTTCGTGGCGCCGTGCCCGGTGCGCCAGGCGGCAATGTGGTGATCAAACCGTCGGTCAAGGCACGCCGTCGGGAAGCTTGAGGCTGACATGAATATCACAACGATCGATTCGGCCGGCAGCGTGACGGTTTCTGATGAAACCTTCGCCAGTCCGTTCAATGAAGCCCTGGTGCATCAGGTGGTGACCGCCTATCTGGCGGGCGCACGCGCCGGCACACGGGCGCAGAAGACGCGCGCCGAAGTGCGTGGCGGCGGCATCAAGCCGTGGCGCCAGAAGGGCAGCGGCCGCGCGCGCGCCGGCAGCATTCGCAGCCCGCTGTGGCGTGGAGGCGGCAAGGTGTTCGCCGCGGTGCCGGTCGACTATTCGCAGAAGGTCAACCGCAAGATGTACCGCGCCGCGATGCGCTCGATTCTTTCCGAGCTGATCCGGCAGGAGCGCCTGTTGCTCGTCGATGCGGTTGGCGTGGAAGAAACCAAGACGCGCGCACTGCTCGCCCGCTTCAAGGAACTGGGTATCAGCGACAGCCGCGTACTGGTGGTGGTCGACGATATCGATGAAGCGCTTTACCTGGCGGCACGCAATCTGCGTCGCGTGGAAATCGTCGATGTGGTTTCCGTCGATCCGGTCAATCTGATCCGGTTCGAAAAGGTGCTGATGACCGCCGCGGCGCTGAAGAAAATCGAGGAGCGCCTGGCATGAACGAAGAGCGGTTGTACAAGATTTTGCTCGCTCCGCATATTTCGGAGAAGGCTTCCAGAGTCGCCGATGCGAACAAGCAGTTCGTATTCCGCGTTCTGCCGGAGGCGAGCAAGCAGGAAATCAAGAGCGCGGTCGAACAGATGTTCAGCGTGCAGGTGGAGCATGTCCAGGTGGTCAACAGCCGGGGCAAGGCGCGCCGTGTCGGCGCCATCCATGGCCGGCGTTCGAGTTTCAAGAAGGCGTACGTGGCCCTGAAGCCGGGCTTCGACATCGATTTCATGGGACCGCAGTAAGGATCGCGGTTCGAAGCGGATTGACGTAATCATGGCGATCGTAAAAACAAAACCGACATCGGCAGGACGGCGTTTCCTGGTGAAGGTGGTCAACCCCGAGTTGCACAAGGGAGACCCTCATCCGGCGCTGATCGAAAGCAAGGTGCGCAAGAGCGGCCGCAACAACCAGGGTCGCATCACCGTCCGTCACATGGGCGGCGGTCACAAGCGCTACTATCGCATCATCGACTTCAAACGCGACAAGGACGCCATTCCGGCGCGCGTCGAGCGTTTGGAGTATGATCCCAACCGCAGCGCCAATATCGCACTGCTGCTGTACGCCGATGGCGAGCGCCGTTACATTATCGCGCCCAAGGGCGTGAGCGCGGGCGACGAACTGGTGTCAGGCAGCGAGGCGCCGATTCGCCGTGGCAACTGTCTGCCGATCCGCAACATTCCGGTCGGCAGCGAGATTCATTGCCTCGAGATCAAGCCGGGCAAGGGCGCTCAGCTGGCGCGCAGCGCCGGTGCCTCGGTGCAGCTGGTAGCGCGTGAAGGACGTTATGCGATCGTTCGCCTGCGTTCCGGCGAGATGCGTCGCGTGCTGGTCGATTGCCGCGCCACCCTGGGTGAGGTCGGCAATGCCGAACACGGTTTGCGTTCCATCGGCAAGGCCGGTGCGCAGCGTTGGCGCGGTATTCGTCCCACGGTGCGTGGCGTGGTAATGAACCCGGTGGATCATCCGCACGGTGGCGGCGAAGGCCGCACTTCCGGCGGACGTCATCCGGTATCGCCCTGGGGTACGCCGACCAAGGGTCACAAGACGCGTCACAACAAGCGCACCGACAGCATGATCGTGCGCAGACGCAAGTCCAAGTGATCCGGTCATTATCGGATAGTTCGAGAGGTTAGAGATGCCACGTTCAGTAAAAAAGGGACCGTTCATCGATCTGCACCTGATAAAGAAGGTCGATCAGGCGGTCGCGGAGAACAGCAAGCGTCCGATCAAGACCTGGTCCAGGCGCTCGATGGTCCTGCCCGACATGGTGGGCTTGACGATCGCGGTGCATAACGGCCGCCAGCATGTGCCGGTGCTGGTCACCGAAAACATGGTCGGCCACAAATTGGGCGAGTTTGCCGCTACCCGTACGTTCAAGGGTCACGTGGCGGACAAGAAGACGAAGTAGGCGGGAACATGGAAACAATCGCCAAGCGCAAATACGCGGACATCTCGGCGCAGAAGTGCCGGCTCGTCGCCGATCAGATTCGCGGTCTGTCCGTGGACAAGGCGCTGAACGTGCTTACGTTCAGCCAGAAGAAAGCGGCCTTGCTGGTCAAGAAGGTGCTCGAATCGGCGATCGCCAACGCCGAGCACAATGACGGCGCGGATATCGACGAGCTCAAGGTGTCGAAGGTCTACGTCGACGAGGGCCCGACGCAGAAGCGCATGCGTGCGCGCGCCAAGGGGCGCGGTAACAGAATCATGAAGCGCACCAGCCACATCACCGTGGCCGTGGGCAACAAGTAGACGGGAAGAGACCTGAATCATGGGGCAAAAAGTACATCCGACCGGCATTCGTCTTGGCATCGTCAAAGACTGGACGTCCAAGTGGTATGCCAATTCCAAGGACTATCCCAACTACCTGTTGACGGATCTGCGCGTGCGCGAATTCCTGCGCAAGAAACTCGCCCAGGCATCGGTCAGCCGCATCCAGATCGAGCGGCCCGCCCGTAATGCGCACATCACCATCCAGACCGCGCGGCCGGGTATGGTGATCGGCAAGAAGGGTGAGGACATCGAGCAGCTGCGCAAGGAAGTGACGGCGATGATGGGTATTGCCGACGTGCGCATCAATATCGAGGAAATTCGCAAGCCGGAACTCGATGCGCAGCTCGTTGCCGAAAGCATCGCCCAGCAGATCGAGCGCCGCATCATGTATCGTCGCGCAATGAAGCGGGCGGTCACCAATACCATGCGTCTGGGTGCCCAGGGCATTCGCGTCAACGTGGCCGGCCGCCTGAATGGCGCCGAGATCGCGCGCAGCGAATGGTACCGCGAAGGTCGTGTGCCGCTGCACACGCTGCGCGCGGACATCGATTATGGATTCACCGAGGCAAATACGCCCTCCGGCGTGATCGGCGTCAAAGTCTGGATCTTCAAGGGAGAGGTTTTCGATCGTTCTTCCCTGCAGAACAATGACGGCGCCGGTGATGGCAAGGCCGAGGCCAGTTGAGTTAGTGGAGAGTCGGGATGCTTCAGCCAAAGAAGACCAAGTACCGCAAGATGCACAAGGGGCGCAACCGCGGTTGCGCCACCAGCGGCGCTGACGTAAGTTTCGGTGAGTTCGGCCTCAAGACCGTCGATCGTGGCCGCATCACCGCGCGCCAGATCGAGGCTGCGCGCCGTGCGCTGACGCGCCATGTCAAGCGCGGCGGCAAGGTATGGATTCGCGTGTTTCCGGACAAGCCGGTGACGAAAAAGCCGGTGGAAGTGCGCATGGGTAAGGGTAAGGGCAACGTGGAGTACTGGGTCGCGCTGACGCAACCCGGCAAGGTGCTCTACGAGATGGCGGGTGTGACAGAGGAGGTTGCCCGCGAGGCATTCCGTCTGGCCGCCGCCAAGCTGCCGGTGAGGACGACATTCGTGGCGCGGACAATACTATGACGAAGGCAAGTGATTTGAGAGCCAAGACGGCGCCGGATCTGAAGCGTGAGCTGATCGATCTGCTGCGTGAACAGTTCAACCTGCGCATGCAGAAGGGCAGCGGTCAGTTGGGCCAGTCGCACCGGGTTAAAGAAGTGCGTCGTGATATCGCGCGCGTCTATACCGTGATCAACGAACAGAAGAAGGGTCTGGCGTCATGACCGAACAGACGAAGGTGGCGCGCAACGTTACCGGCCGCGTCGTCAGCGACAAGATGGACAAGACCATCACCGTGCTGATCGAGCGGCGCATGCCGCATCCGCTGTACAAAAAGTATGTGCGGCGCTCCACCAAGTTGCATGCTCATGACGAAGCCAACGAATGTCGCGAAGGCGATACGGTGGTGATCGAACAGTCGCGTCCGCTGTCGAAAACCAAGGCCTGGCGCTTGGTGAAGATCGTCGAGCGCGGTGAAGAGGTTTAAGGCGTAACGGGAGCCTGGAGATAGTACGATGATTCAGATGCAGACGAGGCTCGATGTCGCGGACAATAGCGGCGCACGCGAACTGATGTGCATCAAGGTGCTGGGTGGTTCCAAGCGCCGTTATGCCAACATCGGTGACATCATCAAGGTCAGCGTCAAGGACGCTATTCCGCGCGGCAAGGTGAAGAAGGGCGACGTTTACGACGCCGTGGTGGTGCGCACCCGCAAGGGCATTCGCCGCCAGGACGGATCGCTGATCCGTTTCGACACCAATGCGGCGGTGCTGCTCAACAACCAGAAGCAGCCGATCGGTACCCGTATTTTCGGACCGGTGACGCGCGAACTGCGTACCGAGCAGTTCATGAAGATCATTTCGCTCGCGCCGGAAGTGATCTGACGGCAGATTAGAGCGTAGAGGCTGAGGTCATGAGAAAGATCAGAAAGGATGATGACGTCATCGTCATCGCCGGCAGGGACAAGGGCAAGCGCGGCACGATCATTCGCGTGCTCGATGAAGACCATGTCCTGGTTCAGAACGTCAATATGGTGAAACGGCACACCAAGCCGAATCCCAACCGTGGCGTTTCCGGCGGCATCATCGAAAAAGAAGCCCCGATTCATGTGTCCAACGTGGCGCATTTCAATCCGGTGAGCAAGCAGGCCGACCGCGTCGGCTTCCGGCTGCTGGAGGACGGGCGCAAGGTGCGCTATTTCAAGTCGAATGGCGAAGTTCTGGATACCTGACGGCGGATCGTGACGGTTATGGCTAGACTCAAGGAACATTACCAGCAGAACGTGCTGCCGAAGATGATGGAGCGCTTCTCCTACGGCAGCATCATGCAGGCGCCGCGCATCACCAAGATCACGCTCAACATGGGCGTCGGCGAAGCGATCAACGACAAGAAAGTGATCGAGCATGCGGTGGGCGACATGGAGAAGATCAGCGGCCAGAAGCCGGTGGTCACTCTTGCGCGCAAATCCATCGCCGGCTTCAAGATCCGTGAAGAGTGGCCCATCGGCTGCAAGGTCACCCTGCGCAGCGATCGGATGTACGAATTCCTGGATCGTCTGATCAGCATCGCGATCCCGCGCATCCGCGATTTCCGTGGGCTCAACGGCCGCTCTTTCGATGGCCGTGGCAACTACAGCATGGGCGTCAAGGAACAGATCATCTTCCCGGAGATCGATTACGACAAGGTCGATGCCCTTCGTGGCATGGATATCACGATCACCACCAGTGCACGTACGGACGAGGAAGCGCGCGCTCTGCTGGAATCATTCAGCTTCCCGTTCAGGAACTGAGGAAAAGGCTCTATATGGCTAAGACTTCCATGGTCAATCGGGACATCAAGCGGCGGCTTACGGTGCAGAAGTATGCCGCCAGGCGTCGCGAATTGAAGGACTTGCTGCGCAATCCGAAGACGAGCGAGGAAGAGCGCGAAGCAGCGTGGCGCAAGTTTCATTCGCTGCCGCGCGATGCCAGCCCGTCACGGATCCGCAACCGCTGCCGTCTGAGCGGTCGTCCGCACGGTTATTACCGCAAGTTCGGTCTGGCGCGCAACAAACTGCGCGAAGCGGCCATGCGCGGGGATGTTCCCGGGCTGGTGAAGGCCAGCTGGTGATTCGCGGCCGCTCCTGTTTCACTATAAACTTTTGGTTGTTTAACCTATGACGATGACAGATCCGATTGCCGACATGCTCACCCGCATCCGCAATGCGCAGAGAAATCAGCGCGCGCGCGTGGTGATGCCGGCTTCGAAGATGAAGGTGGCGATTGCCGCCGTGCTGCGGGACGAGGGATACATCGGCGGTTTCGCCGTGAATCAGGACGAGAGCAAGAGCACGCTCGCCATCGACCTCAAGTATTACCAGGGTAAGCCGGTGATCAGCTCCCTGAAGCGTGTCAGCCGTCCGGGGCTGCGCATCTACAGCGGGCGTGACGAGATCCCCAAGGTCATGGGTGGTCTTGGCATCGCGCTGGTCAGCACCTCGGCCGGCATCATGACGGACCGTGCGGCCAGAGCGGCCGGTCACGGCGGTGAAGTCGTCTGCTTCGTATCTTGATGAACTGCCATGTCCAGAATCGCTAATAAACCAGTCGAAGTGCCGTCCGGCGTTACGGTGACGGCGAACGGCAACGTCCTTTCCGTCAAGGGCGGCAAGGGCGAGCTCAATTACACGCTCGATCGCGCCGTGGAAGTCGTGCAGGAAGACGGCTTGCTCAAGATCAAGCAGATCGCCACGGGCATCCAGGCACATGCCATGGCGGGGACGACGCGCGCGCTGCTGAACAATATGATCACCGGCGTCAGCCGCGGCTTCGAACGCAAGCTGACCCTGATCGGCGTCGGCTATCGCGCCCAGGTACAGGGCAAGGTGCTGAATCTGACGCTCGGCTTTTCTCATCCGGTGGCTTATGCCGTCCCTGACGGCATCACCATCGAAACGCCGACTCAGACCGAGATCGTGGTACGCGGCATCGACAAGCAGTCGGTTGGACAGGTAGCGGCCGAAATTCGCGCCTACCGTCCGCCGGAGCCGTACAAGGGCAAGGGTGTGCGCTACTCCGACGAGGAAGTGGTGCGCAAGGAAACCAAGAAGAAGTAAGGCGGGTCAGGCAGGTGGAAAAAAAGCAGAAACGTTTGCGCCGCGGGCGCCGTGTTCGTGCCAAGATCAGAGAGCTCAATGCTCACCGTCTGACTGTGCATCGTACCCCCCGGCATATCTATGCTCAGGTGATCACGCCGAACGGCAGCGAGGTGGTGGCGAGCGCTTCCACGCTGGAGGCCGATGTCAAGGCGGCACTCGAAGGTTACAGCGGCAATGTTGCGGCGGCTGCCGTGGTCGGTCGCAAGATCGCGGAACGCGCCAAGGCGGCCGGTCTGACGAAGATCGCGTTCGACCGTGCCGGCTACAAATATCATGGCCGTATCAAAGCGCTTGCCGATGCGGCGCGCGAACACGGTCTGGAGTTCTAGAAGGGCGAGACAATGGCAAGATTCGAGGCATCCGAAAGCGGCGACGAGTTCCAGGAAAAGCTGATCGGCGTGCGCCGCGTGGCGAAGGTGGTCAAGGGCGGCCGCCAGTTCGGCTTCTCGGCGCTGACCGTGGTCGGCGACGGCAAGGGCAGAGTGGGCTTTGGCAGCGGCAAGGCGCGTGAAGTGCCGGCGGCGATCCAGAAAGCGATGGAGAACGCTCGCCGCAACATGAAGCGGATCAATCTGAACGGCGGTACGCTCCAGTACCCGATCATGTCCGAGCACGGTGCGGCCAGAGTCTTCATGCAGCCGGCCTCGCCCGGTACCGGCATCATCGCCGGCGGCGCCATGCGCGCTGTCTTCGAGGTGCTCGGCGTGCATGACGTGCTGGCCAAGTGCATCGGCTCGACCTCCAATCCGGTCAACGTCGTCCGCGCCACCATGAAGGGGCTGACGGAGATGACTTCGCCGGAAGAAATCGCGCGCAAGCGCGGCAAGACCGTCGAGGAGATCACCGGATGAACCAGGCGAGCGGCAAGAAAATCAAAGTGACGCTGGTGCGCAGCCAGCACGGGCGTCTGGCTGCCCACAAGGCCTGCGTCTCCGGACTCGGCCTGCGGCGTATCCATCATTCGGTCGTGGTCGACGACACGCCGTGCAATCGCGGCATGGTCAACAAGATCTCCTACCTGGTGAAGTGCGAGGAGTTGGGATAATGCGTTTGAATGAACTGAAGCCGGCGCCTGGTTCCAAGACCCCGCGCAAGCGCCTCGGCCGCGGCATCGGTTCCGGCCTGGGCAAGACCAGCGGCAAGGGCCACAAGGGCCAGCACGCGCGTTCCGGCGGCTATCACAAGGTCGGTTTCGAAGGCGGTCAGATGCCGCTGCAGCGCCGCCTGCCCAAGGTCGGTTTCACCTCGCGCACGGCGGGCAATTGCGCGGAAGTGCGTCTCAGCGAACTGGCGAAAGTCGAGTCCGGCACGATCGATCTCGAAGCGCTGAGAAAGGCCAACGTCATTTCCTCGCGCATCACGCGTGCAAAGGTGATCGCCTCCGGCGAGATCGCTTCGGCAGTGACCTTGCGCGGCATCGCTGTGACCAAGGGTGCGCGCGCGGCGATCGAGGCAGTCGGCGGCAAGATCGAGGAGTAAGTGGCAACTAACCGATCAACGCTGGGCGGCGGCCTGAGCGGGCTGGCGGGCTTGAGCGAGCTCCGCCGTCGCCTGCTGTTCGTGCTGGGCGCACTGCTGGTCTTTCGCATCGGTGCCTTCATTCCCGTGCCCGGGATCGACCCGGTCGCGCTCGCGTCGCTGTTCGATCAGCAGCGCGGCACGATCCTCGACATGTTCAACATGTTCTCGGGCGGCGCCCTCGGGCGTCTGTCGGTGTTCGCGCTGGGCGTGATGCCGTACATATCGGCGGCGATCATCATCCAGCTGCTGACCGCGGTTTCGCCGACACTCGAGCAGCTGAAGAAAGAAGGTGAATCCGGGCGCCGCAAGATCACGCAGTACACGCGCTATCTCACCGTCGCTCTGGCTACCTTCCAGGCGCTCGGTATCGCCATCGCGGTCGAAGGACAGCGCATCGGCGCGGTGCCGGTGGTGATCGATCCGGGCTGGACGTTCCGCGTACTGGCCGCGACGACGCTGGTGACCGGCACCATATTTCTGATGTGGCTGGGTGAGCAGATCACCGAGCGCGGCGTCGGCAACGGTATCTCGCTGATCATTTTCGCCGGCATCGTCGTCGGCCTGCCGGCGGCGATCGGCGGCACGCTGGAACTGGCACGGACCGGGGAACTGCATGCGTTCACCGTGATGTTCTTCATGGCGATGGCGGTGGCGGTGACGGCTTTCGTCGTCTTCGTCGAGCGCGGACAGCGGCGCATACCGGTTACCTACGCCAAGCGGCAGCAGGGGCGCAAGATCTATCAGGGGCAGGCCAGTCATCTGCCGCTGAAACTGAACATGGCCGGCGTGATTCCGCCGATTTTCGCCTCTTCGATCATTCTGTTTCCGGCGACGATCGCGAGCTGGTTCGGCAACAGCGAAGGGATGGGTTGGTTGCAGGATATCGCTTCCACGCTGTCGCCGGGGCAGCCGATCTATGTGCTGCTGTTCGCCATCGCGATCATATTTTTCTGTTTCTTCTACACGGCGCTGCAGTTCAATCCGAGCGAAACCGCCGAGAATCTGAAGAAATCGGGCGCCTTCATTCCGGGCATCCGTCCCGGCGAGCAGACCGCGCGCTACATAGATGGTGTCATGACGCGTCTCACCCTGGTGGGATCGCTCTACATCACGGCGGTGTGTCTGTTGCCGGAGTTTTTGATCGTGTACTGGCGCGTGCCGTTCTATTTCGGCGGAACGTCGCTGCTGATCATCGTCGTGGTGGTCATGGACGTCATGGCGCAGATCCAGGCGCACATGATGTCGCACCAGTACGACAGCCTGCTCAAGAAGGCGCATCTCAAAGGCGGGCGTTCCGGCGGCGGTCTGTTGCGCTAGATCAGCAGGACCTGGCCGGCATCAGGATATAGGGAGCAATACCATGAAAGTACAGGCATCTGTTAAGAAAATCTGCCGGAATTGCAAGGTGGTACGGCGGCGTGGCGTGGTGCGGATCATCTGCAAGGATGCCCGTCACAAGCAGCGCCAGGGCTGATTACCTGCTGAGCGAGTCAGTGTATTGATTACTCAGTTGAAAAAGCATAAAATGGCCGGTTTTCGCGTTTCGCGAGTGTAATCGCGGCTGAATTCAGCTACCGAATTCAGCTACTGAATTCCTCAAGGGAGTACTAGGCATGGCCAGAATCGCTGGCATAAACATCCCGGTAAACAAGCACGCAGCCATTGCGCTGCAGGCGATCTACGGCATCGGGCCCACCCGTGCCCGCGATGTTTGCCTCGCTTCGAAGGTCGATCCCACGGCGAAGATCAAGGATCTGACCGAGGGAGAGATCGAAGCCCTGCGCGCCGAAATCGGCAAGGTCAAGGTCGAGGGCGACCTGCGCCGCGAAATTTCGATGAACATCAAGCGCCTGATGGACCTTGGCTGCTATCGCGGCATGCGTCATCGGCGCGGTTTGCCGGTCCATGGCCAGCGCACCAAGACCAATGCCCGCACCCGCAAGGGACCGCGCAAGGCTATCCGCAAATAATCGATTCAGGAACGGGACGGGATCAGCGTTATGGCAAAGGGGACTACAAGGACCCGCAAGCGTGTCAAGAAGAACATCGTCGACGGTGTTGCTCACGTACACGCTTCCTTCAACAACACCATCGTCACCATCACCGATATGCAGGGTAACACCCTGGCATGGGTGTCCGCCGGCGCGGCAGGCTTCAAGGGCTCGCGCAAGAGCACGCCATTCGCGGCTCAGGTGGCTGCCGAGCGGGCAGGTGAGAAGGTGAAGGAATTCGGCATGAAGAACGTGGAAGTTCGGGTCAAGGGTCCCGGACCGGGCCGTGATTCGGCTGTTCGCGCACTGCACGTCGCCGGTTTCAAAGTGGGCAGCATTTCCGACGTGACGCCGATTCCGCACAACGGTTGCCGACCGCCCAAGAAAAGAAGAGTTTGAGCCGGAAGCGCAGTGGCAAAATACATCGATGCGAAATGCCGTTTGTGCCGCCGCCAGGGAGAAAAGCTCTTCCTGAAGGGTGAGAAGTGCTTCAGCGCCAAGTGCGCCATCGAGAAGCGCAGTTCTGCCCCCGGCCAGCACGGCCAGCGTCGCAGTCGCATGACCGATTATGCGACACAGCTGCGTGAAAAGCAGAAAGTGCGCAGGATCTACGGCATCCTGGAAAAGCAGTTCCGGCGCTATTACCAGGAGGCCACGCGCCGCCAGGGGTCGAGCGGCGAGGTGCTGCTGCAGTTGCTCGAGAGCCGGCTGGACAACGTGCTCTATCGTATGGGCGCGGGTGCTTCGCGTTCCGAGGCGCGCCAGCTGGTCAGGCACAACGCCGTCACGGTGAACGGCCGCAAGGTGAATATTCCGAGCTACCAGATACAGGCGAACGACATCGTCGCGCTGACCGGGGAAGCGAAGAATCAACTGCGCGTTCAGGCAGCGGTGCAATTGTCGCAACGCCAGAGTGGGTGCGAATGGCTGGACGTCGATGCGGACAAGATGGTGGCCGTATGCAAGTGGCAGCCTGTCCGCAAGGATCTGCCGGCAGAAATCAACGAACATCTCATCGTCGAGTTGTACTCGAAGTGATCTGTGGCGGTCTGGTTTCTGCTTGATTAACCATTTTCAGAGAGGCATTGGATGAAGAGCGCAGCGACAGAATTTCTGAAGCCCCGCGTGGTGGACGTTCAGATAATCAATGAGCGCCACGCGCGGATCACCCTGGAGCCGCTGGAACGCGGTTTCGGGCACACCCTGGGCAACAGTCTGCGTCGCATCATGCTTTCGTCGATTGCGGGGGCTGCGGTCACCGAAGTCGAAATCGACGGCGTATTGCACGAGTACACCACGATCGAGGGTGTGCAGGAAGACGTGATCGACATTCTGCTCAACGTCAAGGGCATCGCCATCCGCATGCAGGGGCGCGATGAAGCCACCCTGACGCTGAAGAAGAAGGGCAGCGGCCCGGTGCTGGCGCGCGACATCGAGCTGGTCAGTGACGTCGAGATCGTCAATCCCGACCACGTCATTGCCCACCTGACCGAGGCCGGTGAGCTCAACATGATGCTGAAGGTCGAGTGGGGCCGTGGTTACCAGCCGGCCAGCGTGCGTCGTGAAGGCGCGGAAACCTCGCGTCCGATCGGCAGCCTGCTGCTGGATGCCTCGTTCAGCCCGGTGCGACGCGTGAGCTACGTCGTCGATACGGCGCGCGTGGAACAGCGCACCGACCTCGACAAGCTGATCATCGATCTGGAGACCGACGGCAGCGTCGATCCGGAAGAAACGATCCGCCAGGCGGCGCGCATCCTGAAAAACCAGCTGACGGTGTTCATCGATCTGGAAAGCCCGGAGCAGGAAGAACCCACCACGCTGGCCGATGAAATCGACCCGATCCTGCTGCGTCCGGTCGACGATCTGGAGCTGACCGTGCGCTCCGCCAATTGTCTGAAGGCGGAGAACATCTATTACATCGGCGACCTCATTCAGCGCACCGAAGTGGAGCTGCTGAAGACGCCGAATCTCGGCAAGAAATCACTGACCGAGATCAAGGACGTTCTTGCATCACATGGGCTGTCTCTCGGGCTGCGGCTGGAAAACTGGCCTCCGCCGGGACTGAAGAACAGGGATAAGGAAAGCGAGCACGAGACGGCCTCTATCTAAGAGCGCTCCTCGGCTGACGAACGTTTGAAGGCGGACACATGCGTCACCGTAAAAGTGGTAAAAAACTGGGCCGTAACAGCAGCCACCGCAAGGCGATGTATCGCAATATGGCGGCGTCGCTGGTGCATCACGAAATCATTCGCACCACCTTGCCCAAGGCCAAGGAACTGCGGCGGGTGATCGAACCCCTGATCACGCTGGCCAAGACCGACGGCGCGGTCAAGCGCCGCCTGGCCTTCGATCGCATCCGCGATCGCGCTGCCGTGACCAAGCTGTTCAATGAGCTGGGGCCGCGCTACAAGGATCGTCCGGGCGGCTATCTGCGCATCATGAAGTGTGGTTTCCGCCCCGGCGACAACGCGGCGGTGGCCTACGTCGAACTGGTCAACCGCCCGCAGCAGGATGGCGCCGAAACCTCGGCAGCCAGCTGAGCCATGATCCCGCCGCCCCGGCCATCGCGCCGGGCGGCGTGTCGTTCACCGCTGCCGGGGATTCTCCGCAGCGGTTCGCCAGTGTCATCGAGGCTGTCCGCGTGCGTCCTGCGCGGCATCGATTGCCTCCCTGCGCACGTTGAAGCATGATCGTTCTGTTCACAGATTTCGGCGCCGCCGGCCCCTATACGGGGCAGATGCGTGGCGTGCTTTACCGCGCCAATCCTCATATCCCCGTCATCGATCTGTTTGCGGACGCGCCCGGCGAGCCGCGGGCGGCGGCTTATCTGCTGGCGGCCTACGCGCCTGATTTCCCGCCGCCCGCCGTCTTCCTCTGCGTCGTCGATCCCGGCGTCGGCGGCGAGCGTCCGGCCTGCGCGCTGCGTATCGACGGGCAGTGGTTCATCGGACCGGACAACGGCCTGTTCAACGTGCTCGCCATGCGTGCGGCGAACGTGGAGTGGTGGGACATCACCTGGCGCCCCGAGCGCCTGTTGGCGACCTTCCACGGCCGCGATCTGTTCGCTCCCGTTGCCGCCGGCATCGCCGCCGGCGGTGTGCCGCCCGGCATCCGTCGCGATGCCGAAGAGCGCATCGACCGCGGCTGGCCGCAGGACGATGCGCGCATCATCCATTTCGATCATTTCGGCAACGCCATCACCGGCATTGCTGCCGAACGCTGCGGCGGCAGACGCCTGCTGAGCGTGCGCGGGCGCTGCCTGGAGCGCGCACAACGCTTCGGCGAGGTGCCGGCCGGCCAGGCGTTCTGGTACGCCAACGCCAACGGCCTGGTGGAAATCGCCGTCAATCAGGGCAGTGCGCGCGACGCACTGGGGCTGCGTTTCGGCGATTCTGTCACGGAGGACTGACCATGGCCTTGAGCAAACTGCTGCACCGCTGGTTCGTCAAATACTTCTCCGATCCCGAGGGGGTCATTCTCGCCCTGCTGCTGATCCTCGGTTTTGCCGTCGTCATCTTCATGGGGCAGATGCTGGCGGCAGTATTCGCCAGTATCGTCATCGCCTATCTGCTCGAAGCACTGGTGAGGATGCTGGAAAAAGCGGGTTTGCCGCGTCTTCCCGCTGTCCTGCTGGTATTCGTGCCGGCGCTCGTCTGCCTGCTGTTTCTGCTGTTCGGACTGCTGCCGCTGCTGCTGCGCCAGCTCACCGAACTCATCGCGCAGCTCCCCGGCATGATCATGTCCGGGCAGAAACTGCTGCTGCGGCTGCCCGAGGAGTATCCCAGCTTCATTTCCGAAGAGCAGATCCACAACCTGATGCGGCAGATGGGCGCTTCGGCCGCCGCGTTCGGCCAGACGCTGGTGAGCCGCTCGGTGACGACCATCACCAGCGTGGTGACGTTCATCATTTACCTGGTGGTGTTCCCGGTGCTGGTGTTCTTCTTCCTCAAGGACAAGGCGCTGATTTTCGCCTGGATCGGCCGCTATCTGCCGCGCGAGCGCGGTCTGACGACGCGGGTATGGGAGGAAATGGAGCGCCAGATCGGCAACTACGTACGCGGCAAGTTTCTCGAGATCCTCATCGTGGCGGTGTTCAGCGTCGTGGTGTTCGCCATTCTGGGGCTGAATTTCGCCATCCTGCTCGGCGCGCTGGTGGGCATCTCCTGCCTCATACCCTACATCGGCGCCATCGTCATGACCTTTCCCATCGCCATCATCGCTTACTTCCAGTGGGGCATGGGCAGCGAGCTGCTGTACGTACTGATCGCCTATGCGATCATCCAGGCGCTGGATGCGAATCTGCTGGTGCCGATCCTGTTTTCCGAGACCGTCAACCTGCATCCGGTGGCGATCATCGTGGCGGTGCTGGTATTCGGCGGCATCTGGGGGTTCTGGGGCGTGTTTTTCTCCATACCGCTGGCGACGCTGGTCAAGGCGGTGATGGACGCCTGGCCGCGGGCGCTGGAGGAAGAGGGTGGAGGGACGGGCGCCGATCCGCCCGCCCGCTGAAGGCTGGGCGGTTCGCAAGGATTTGATCCTTGCGAACCGCTTGTTCCGATGGTACGGATTGTCGTGGACCCAAAGGGACCGACCCTTCGGGAGCGGAGATCCGTTGACGCCTCAGGCGTCCTTTCCCAGCGCCTGAACCGCTTCCAGCACTTCTTCGACGTGCCCGTCGACCTTGACCTTGCGCCACTCGCGCCGGAGTTTGCCGTCGCGGTCAATGAGGAAGGTGCTGCGCTCGATGCCGCGCACCTGCTTGCCGTACATGTTTTTCAGGCGGATGACGTCGAACAGCTCGCACAGCGCTTCGGACTGATCCGACAGCAGGTCGAACGGCATTTCCTGGGCGGCCTTGAACGATTCGTGCGATTTCAGACTGTCGCGTGAGATGCCGAGAATGACTGTGTCGAGCTTCTTGAAGCGGGCATGCAGATCGCGGAAATTCTGACTCTCCAGCGTGCAGCCGGGCGTGCTGTCCTTGGGATAGAAATACAGCACGACGTTCTTGCCCTTGAAATCCTTGAGGCGGATGGTGTCGCCGCCGGTCGCCGGCGCTTCGAAAGCGGGTACGGCCTTGCCGATCGCGATCTTGCTCATGGTGCTTCCCTCTGTCTGCCGAAGTAGGCGCAGACGGCATCATACCTGCTGCGGCCCGTCCGTCGCCACCGGCGCGCCGCCGCGATTGTCATCGTGGTGGGGTGCCAGTAATATGAAGCTCCCTCAGTGATGGAGAATTCCATGTTCCGCGGCAGTATGGTTGCGCTGGTGACCCCGATGCATGAAGACGGGGCGCTGGATTTCGATGCTCTGCGCCTGCTGGTCGAATTCCACATCAGCAATGGCACGCGCGCCATCGTCGCCGTCGGCACCACGGGAGAGTCGGCGACGCTCGACGAAGAGGAGCACTGCGAAGTCATCCGCCGGGTGGTGGAAATGGCGGGCGGTCGCGTGCCGGTGATCGCGGGTACGGGCGCGAATTCCACGCGCGAAGCGATCACGCTGACCCGCTGCGCCATGGAGAGCGGCGCCGATGCCTGCCTGCTGGTGACGCCCTATTACAACAAGCCGACCCAGGAAGGGCTGTACCTGCACTACAAGGCCGTCGCCGACGCCGTCGCCATTCCGCAGATCCTGTATAATGTGCCCGGCCGCACCGCCTGTGATCTTCTGCCCGCTACCGTCGAACGGCTGTCGCACATCGCCAATATCGTCGGCCTCAAGGAGGCGACGGGCGATCTCGGACGCCTGCGCGAGCTGCGCGATCTCTGCGGCGATCGGCTCGATCTTTACAGCGGTGACGACGCCACGGCGCGCGAGTTCATCCTCGCCGGCGGCAAAGGGGTGATTTCGGTGACGGCCAACGTGGCGCCGCGGGCGATGCAGGACATGTGCGATGCTGCCCTGCGCGGTGCGCGCGAGGAGGCCGAGCGTATCGATGAGCGCCTGGCGCTTTTGCACAGCGCGCTGTTCCTGGAAGCGAATCCGATTCCGGTCAAATGGGCGCTGCAGCGGATGAATCTGATTGAGCCCGGGATCCGCTTGCCGCTGACCGAACTGGCGGCGCCGTTCCACGGTCGAGTGGAACAGGCGCTGCGCAGCGCGGGGGCACTGTGAAAGCGAAGGGGAGCGGTATGGGGCGGAGTGTGATGGTGATGGCCGGCGTAGCCTCGATCGCCATGCTGGCGGCAGGATGCGCCGCCAAAAAGGATACCCGCTATCTGAACAGCCAGCAGACCGCACCGCTGGTGGTGCCGGCGGGGCTCGATACGCCGGCCTATACGCAGACCATGGCGATCCCCCGCGTTTCCGCCGCCGGCAGCGCCGCGCGCGACGCGGCGGTGGAACGGGGCGGCGATCTGGAGGCGCCACCGCGCCGTATCGAGCCTCCCGCAGCGTCGTCCCCCGCGGCGCCATGATGATGCCATGAGGGCGCTATGGACGGTGCCGGGCGCCGGCCTTATGCTTTATCGGTATCAATCCCAGTATCAATCCAGGCGGGCCGACTGGACGAGCGGTCCGACGAACGTTAAGTGAATGTCATGCAGATCCAGCAGGAATTGTATTCGGGCAAAGCGAAATCCGTATACGGCACCGCCGATCCGGACCGTTTCGTGCTGCGTTTCCGCGACGATACTTCCGCCTTCGACGGACGCAAGCTGGAAAAGCTCGCCAACAAGGGCGCGGTCAACAACAAGACCAATGCCTTCATCATGCAGCATCTCGAGCGGGCGGGCATCCCGACCCACTTCGACCGCCTGCTGTCCGATACCGATTCGCTGGTCAAGCGCCTGGACATGATTCCGGTCGAGTGCGTGGTGCGTAACCGCACCGCCGGCAGCATCTGCCGCCGCCTCGGCGTGCCGGAGAACATGGAGCTCGATCCGCCCACGTTCGAGTTCTTTCTGAAGAATGACGCGCTGCACGATCCGATGGTGAACGAATACCATATCCGTGCCTTCGGCTGGGCGAACGATGAAGAAATCGCCACCATGAAACGCCTCGCCTTCGAGGTCAACGACGTGCTCAAGCAGCTGTTTCTCGATGCCGGCATCGTGCTCGTCGACTACAAGCTGGAATTCGGCCGCTATCAGGGCGAGCTGCTGCTCGGCGACGAATTCACCGCCGACGGCTGCCGTCTGTGGGACGCGGAGACCGGCGAGAAACTCGACAAGGATCGCTTCCGGCAGGACTTGGGCGGCGTCATCGAGGCCTACGAGGAAGTCGCTCGCAGGCTCGGCGTCAAGCTCGACTAGCGCGGGCGTGGTGCACCGCGTTTCCCCCGTTTGATATTGAGTCTACTATGCTACGTCTGAGCGGCAGGGCCGCACATTCTCCGTTTCGTCTGGAAAAACTCACCACCGCGGCGCGCGCGCTGCTGCCCGCGCTCGACCGCATCGAGTCGGCGTATGTGCATTTCATCGATCTGGAGCAGCCGCTGTCGGCAGCATCGCATGAGGTGCTCGAACGCCTGCTGAGCTACGGTCCCGAAGGCGAGGCCATGGCCGATGCCGATGAAGGCCAGTCGCTGCTGGTGGTGCCGCGGCCCGGCACTGTCACGCCATGGTCGAGCAAGGCGACGGACATCGCCCGCATCTGCGGACTGTCGTCGGTGCGGCGCATCGAGCGCGGCGTCGTCTACGTGCTGCGCCATCGCGACGGCGGCCGTTTCGATGCGGCGGCGCTCGCCCGCGTCGCGCCGCTGCTCCACGACCGCATGACCGAGATCGTGCTCGACACCGCCGACGAGGCCGACATCCTGTTTCAGCGCGCCGCGCCGCAGCCGCTGCGCATCGTCGATGTGCTGCGGGGCGGCCGGCCCGCG
Source organism: uncultured Chromatiales bacterium (assembly GCA_964388175.1). Lineage (GTDB taxonomy): Bacteria > Pseudomonadota > Gammaproteobacteria > SZUA-140 > SZUA-140 > JAITWN01. The sequence continues at coordinate 19,420 of CAYLYS010000036.1, forward strand.
CTGGAGCAGGTCGACCGCGAGCTGGGCCTGGCGCTGAGCCCGGACGAGATCGACTATCTGCTGGAAAGCTACCGCGCCATCGAGCGTAATCCCAGCGACGCCGAGCTGATGATGTTCGCCCAGGCCAACTCCGAGCACTGCCGGCACAAGATCTTCAAGGCCGACTGGATCATCGACGGCAAGGCGCAGGATCACAGCCTGTTCGACATGATTCGTCACACCACCGCGCGTTCACCGGCAGGCATTCTTTCCGCCTATCACGACAACGCCGCGGTGATCGCCGGCTCCACCGGAACGCGTTTCTTCCCCGATCCGGACAGCGGCGAATACCGCGGCGCGCGCGAAGAGATCCACATCAACATCAAGGTCGAGACGCACAATCATCCGACCGCGATTTCACCGTTCCCCGGCGCGGCGACCGGTGCCGGCGGCGAGATCCGCGACGAAGGCGCGACCGGACGCGGCGCCAAGCCGAAGGCGGGGCTGTGCGGCTTCTCGGTTTCCAATCTGCGCCTGCCGGACGCCGTGCGGCCCTGGGAGCGCGATCACGGCAAACCGGAGCGCATCGTTTCGGCACTGCAGATCATGCTGGAAGGCCCGATCGGCGCGGCGGCGTTCAACAACGAATTCGGCCGTCCCAATCTCGCCGGCTATTTCCGCACCTATGAGGAGTTCGTGCCCGGCGCCAAAGGCATGCAGCTCAGGGGCTATCACAAGCCGATCATGGTTGCCGGCGGTATCGGCAACATCAGCGCGCGCGACATCGCCAAGCAGACGCTGCCGCCGCTGGCGCAGCTGGTGGTGCTCGGCGGGCCGGCGCTGCTGATCGGCCTCGGCGGCGGCGCGGCCTCGTCGATGGCGAGCGGCGCGAGCAGCACGGATCTCGATTTCGCTTCCGTGCAGCGCGGCAACCCGGAGATGCAGCGGCGCGCGCAGGAAGTCATCGACCGCTGCTGGCAGCTCGGCGCAGACAATCCCATCCTCTCCGTGCACGACGTCGGCGCCGGCGGGCTGTCCAATGCCTTGCCCGAACTGGTGCACGACAGCGCGCGCGGCGCGCGCATCGAGCTGCGCACCATACCCTGCGACGATGCGCACATGTCGCCGATGCAGATCTGGTGCAACGAGGCGCAGGAGCGTTACGTGCTCGCCATCGATGCCGACCGCTACGCGCGTTTCCAGGACATCTGCGAGCGCGAGCGCTGTCCCGCCGTGGTGGTGGGCGAGGTGGTGGCGGACGAGCATCTCACCGTCGGCGATGCCCTGTTCGACAACAAGCCGATCGACATTCCGATGTCGCTGCTGTTCGGCAAGGCGCCGAAGACGCTACGCGAGGTCAGCCATCATCCGCATCCCAAGCAGGCATTCGTCACCGCCGGCATCGATGTCGACGAGGCGGCGCGGCGCGTGCTGCAACTGCCCGCGGTGGCGGACAAGAGCTTTCTCATCACCATCGGCGATCGCACCGTCACCGGACTGGTCGCGCGCGACCAGATGGTCGGGCCGTGGCAGGTGCCGGTGGCCGATGTCGCCGTCACGCTGGCCGACTACGAAGGCTATGCCGGCGAGGCGATGGCGATGGGCGAACGCACGCCGGTCGCGCTGCTGCATCCGGCCGCCTCCGGGCGCATGGCCGTCGGCGAGGCGCTGACCAACCTCGCCGCCGCGCGCATCGGCGCGCTCGGCGACGTCAAGCTGTCGGCCAACTGGATGGCCGCCGCCGGTCACGGCGGCGAGGACGCGGCGCTGTTCGACACCGTCAGGGCGGTGGGCATGGAGCTTTGTCCGGCGCTCGGCATCGCCATTCCCGTCGGCAAGGATTCGCTGTCGATGCGCACCGCGTGGCGCGAACAGGGCGAAGCGCGCGAGATGACGGCGCCGCTGTCGCTGATCGTCAGCGCCTTCGCGCCGGTGCTCGATGCGCGCCGCACGCTGACGCCGGAGCTGCGCCGCGACGCCGGTGAAAGCGAGCTGATCCTCATCGATCTCGGCAAGGGCCGCAACCGCCTCGGCGCTTCGGCGCTGGCGCAGGTCTACAAGCAGATCGGCCATCACACGCCCGACCTCGACGACCCCGTCATGTTCAAGGCGTTCTTCGCCGCGATCCAGGCGCTGAACGAGGACGGGCTGCTGCTCGCCTATCACGATCGTTCCGACGGCGGTCTGTTCGTGACGCTGTGCGAAATGGCCTTCGCCGGCCGCAGCGGCATGCGCGTGACGCTCGATGGGCTGGGCGAGGATGCGCTGGCGGCGCTGTTCAGCGAAGAACTCGGCGCCGTGATGCAGGTCGCGAGCGGTGATGTCGAGCGAGTGATGGAGCGCCTGCATGCCGCCGGCCTCGGCCGCGTCAGCCACCGCATCGGCGCGCCCGATGCGAGCGACCGCATCGTGTTCACGCGCGCGGGCGGGGAAATCTATGCTGCGCCGCGCGCCGATCTGCAGCGCGCCTGGTCCGAGACCAGTTGGCGCCTGCAGTCACTGCGCGACAATCCGCAGACGGCGCGGGAGGAATACGACCGCCTGCTCGACATGTCCGATCCCGGTCTCAATGCGCGCCTCACTTTCGATCCCGCCGAGGACGTTGCCGCGCCGCAGATCCTGCGCGGCGCGCGTCCCGCCGTCGCCATCCTGCGCGAGCAGGGCGTCAACGGCCAGGTGGAAATGGCGGCCGCCTTCGCGCGCGCCGGCTTCCGCTCTCACGACGTGCACATGAGCGACATCCTGGCGGGGCGGGTGACGCTGGCCGATTTCCAGGGCATCGCCGCCTGCGGCGGCTTTTCCTATGGCGACGTGCTCGGCGCCGGCGGTGGCTGGGCCAAGGCGATCCTGTTCAACGAGCGGGTGCGCGAGGAGTTCGCCGCCTTCGTGCAGCGCAGCGATACCTTCGGGCTCGGTGTCTGCAACGGCTGCCAGATGATGGCCAATCTGCGCGATCTCATCCCGGGCGCGGCCGCCTGGCCGCGTTTCGTGCGCAATCTGTCCGAGCAGTTCGAGGCGCGGCTGGCGCTGGTCGAGGTGCTGCCCTCGCCGTCGCTGTTCCTTGCCGGCATGGCCGGTTCGCACCTGCCGATCGCCGTCGCGCACGGCGAAGGGCGCATCGAACTGCGCGCCGGGCACACCGAACAGTCGCTGCGCGACAGCGGCATCGCCGCGCTGCGCTACGTCGACAACCACGGCTGCGCGGCGCAGACCTATCCCGCCAATCCCAATGGCTCCGCCGGCGGCCTCACCGGCTTCACCAGCGCGGACGGCCGCTACACCATCCTCATGCCGCATCCGGAGCGCAGCATCCGCACCGTGCAGTTCTCCTGGCATCCGCGCGAGTGGGGCGAGAGCGGGCCGTGGCTGCGCCTGTTCCGCAACGCGCGCCGCTGGCTCGATTGACACAAGCGGGCTGCGGCCGCGGTGTGTCGGGCGGTGGCGTCGCTGGCGTCGTTTCGGACGGGTTGATACCATAAGCGCCACTTTTTCTGTCAACCAAGGGACAACTCGATGAAAACAGTGGCGACAGCGGTGGCGGCGGCAATGGTCATGGGCTGGGTCGGCGTGGCCTGTGCCGCGGGACCGGCGCTGCAGACCGAGCAGCAGCGGCTGGGATATACCGTGGGATTCCAGATCGGCCACAACCTCAAGAGCGAGGGCCTGGACATCGATGTCGATGCGCTGAGCCAGGCCATCGGCGATGTATTCAAGGGTACGCCGCCGCGTCTGTCGGAAGACGAAATGCGGGCGGCGGTCGAAACCCTCCAGGCCAAGCTGATGGCGGAGCGCGAACGGATGGCGGAAGAAAATCTGCAGGCGGGACGGGCATTCCTGGCCAAGAACGGCGAGCGTGCCGGCGTCGTCCAGACCGCCAGCGGCCTGCAGTACGAGGTGAAGAAAACGGGCAGCGGCGCGCAGCCCAAGAGCACCGATACGGTGAGCGTGCACTATCGCGGCACCCTCATCGACGGCAGTGAGTTCGACAGCTCCTACAGCCGTGGCGAGCCGGCTGTTTTCCCGGTGGACGGCGTCATCGATGGCTGGCGCGAAGCGCTGCCGCTGATGAAGGTGGGCGACCAGTGGCGCGTTTTCATTCCTGCTGAGCTGGCCTACGGCGACCATGGCGCGGGCGATGATATTCCGCCGAATTCCGCGCTGATTTTCGACGTCGAACTGCTGTCGATAGAATAAAGCGAGACATGACCATGCCCGCTCAGGGCATGGTCATGGGCAGTTGGCCCTGCGGCGGCATATCGCCCAGGGCCTCGCTGCCGTAGCGCACGCGGTTGCGGCCTTCGGCCTTGGCGATATACATCGCCTGATCCGCCGCATCGACCAGCTGTTCCCCGCGGTTGACTTCCCCCGATGTCGTTGCCACCCCGATGCTGAGCGTCAGCTCGGTTTTGCTTCCGCTGTCGGTTTCCAGCGGCTGCAGCGATACCAGCTTGCGGATGCGTTCGGCGAGAATGAGCGCGTCCTCCGGCGGCGTTTCGGGCAGCAGCACGGCGAGTTCATCGCCGCCGTAGCGCGCGACGATGTCGCCCTTGCGGCTGATGTCGCGGATGGTCGATGAAATCAGCCGCAGCGCCTGATCCCCGGCACGGTGCCCCAATCCGTCGTTGATCGCCTTGAATTTGTCGATGTCGATCAGCAGCAGCGACAGCGGGTGGCGGTAGCGCGTGGCGCGGTGCAGCTCCTCGGCGAGCAGGCGCTCGAATTCGCGGCGGTTGTACAGATTGGTGAGACTGTCGCGAATGGCGAGCTGGGCCAGTGCGATCTGGTCGTTTTCCAGGCGCTCGGCCATGATGTTGATGCCGCGGGCGAGATCGCCGATTTCGTTCTCGATGTGCAGATCGATGCGGTGCGAAAGATCACCGGCGCTGAACTGCTGTATGTCCTTGCTCAGGCGGCGCAGCGGCCTGAGGATGTGCCGCGCCAGCACATAGCTGGCGAAGAAGAAAAAGACGACGCCGCCGACGAAACTGGCGGCGGTGATGATCAGCGTGGTCTTGTGGCGTTCGGTCGCTTCGTTCTTGTTGCGGCGGGTATCGTCGATGCGGATGTTGTGCGCCTCGTACAGCGTGTTGATGGAGGCGGTGACGTGGTTGACGAACATGTTCTCCGCTTCCTGCAGCGCGCTTTTCTCGGCGGCGGGAATGGCGAACATCGCGCGTCCGACCGCGACTGCCTGCCCCCATTCGGTCTGCGCCTGCAGGATCAGGCTGCGCTGCGCCTGCTGTACCGATTCCATGCCCAGTACATCCACGAAGGCCTCGTTGACTTCATAGACCTGATTTTCGAACAAGGCCGCTTCATCGGGATTGCCCCAGGCAACGTACTGCGAGATCGGCGTCGAGCTCTGGCGGGTCATGTCCTGCAGATAGAACAACCGCCGCAGTTCGACGAATTCGCGGTCGGTGATGTTTTCGAACGTCTTGACCGTCGTGCGCAGCGACAGATAGGACGCCAGCGACAGCACGAATACCAGCACCATGGCGCAGGTGTAGACCACAAAGAGCCCGGTCAGGGAGAGCGCTTTTCGTCCGATCGATAGAGCCATGGTCTTTCTGGTCGCGATGGTGTTCTGCTACGAAGGGCTGGCGCCGGGATCGCCCGGTGTGCCGCCGATGGTTGGTGTATGCCGGCGCCTTGGTTCTAGTTCTAATATCGGTTCTGCCGCGGAGAAAGCTTAGCGGCTTGCGGGGGCGGGCCGGTGCACCATTGCCGCCCCTTCGGCGGGCTGCAATGGTGCGCCACTCTATCACGTTTCAGGCCGCCAGCAAGCCGAGCTGGTAGACGTTCAGGGTCAGGTACATGGCCGCCAGTCCGTACAGCGCGTGACAGCCGCGCATGATCCTCATCAGGCGGAAATGGGCGTGGTGGGCAATGACCAGCACCCCGCTCAGGGTGGCGGCGATCTTGATCTGCACGAAAAGCGCCGTATCCCACTCGATCAATAACCGCATCAAGGGGTTGACCTCGACCGCGCCGAGTTCCAGCAGGCGCAGGGTGAACAGACTGTCGGCGCAGGAGCACAGCACCACCACCGCGGCGGCGAACAGCACGGCGGGTGAAATGGCGTCCAGGTAATAGCCGGCGCCGTCGCTGTCCTCTGGCCGCCGCCGCGCGCGCCGGCGCCGCCGCCACAGACTGTGCCAGAAGGCCTGAAACCCGTCCCGGCGGCGATCCTGTCCCGAGCGGCGGTCGGCGGGGATGGCGGTGGCGATGAGCGGCGGTGCGTTGGACATGGGTGGTGTTCGTTTCCGGGGCGGTACGGGGAAGCGCTCATTATAATCGTCTCGCGGCACCCCGCGCAGCGCCCGGGCCGAATTTGTGCACTGGCCGGGAAGCGGGTAATATTCCACACTTTTCCACAGTGCCAGCGGTGCGCGGCGGGGTCTGCCGGCGCCGCGCTGCCGGATGAACCCGCCCCGCCCATGTCACAGCGCACCGAAACCGCCCGCCGCCGCAGCTTCGCCATCATTTCGCACCCCGACGCCGGCAAGACCACGCTCACCGAAAAGCTGCTGCTGTTCGGCGGCGCGATCCAACTCGCCGGCGCGGTGAAGGGACGCAAGGCGGCGCGCCACGCGACCTCCGACTGGATGGAGCTCGAGCAGCAGCGCGGCATCTCGGTCACGACCTCGGTACTGCAGTTTCCGTATCGCGACAAGGTGATCAACCTGCTCGATACGCCCGGACACCAGGACTTCTCCGAAGACACCTACCGCACGCTGACCGCGGTCGATTCGGCGCTGATGGTGATCGACAGCGGCAAGGGCGTGGAAGAGCGCACGCTCAAG
>CAYLYS010000037.1:0-7807 GCA_964388175.1 uncultured Chromatiales bacterium
AGGCGCTTACGCTGATCCAGCAGCGCAGTTTCGATGCCGTCCTGATGGACTGCAATATGCCTGAAATGGATGGTTTCCAGACCACCGCCCGCATTCGCTCCCTGGGTAACGACAAGCGGCATATTCCGATCATCGCCATGACCGCCAATGTCCAGGAAGGTGATCTGGAAAGCTGTCTTGCCGCCGGCATGGACGACTATATTTCCAAGCCGCTCAAGCTCTCGACCTTGCGCGACAAGCTGCGTGTATGGCTGGAGCGGCGCGCCTCCGGCATGCCTGTCAAGGCGTCGTCTTCGCACGAAAAACCTGCCGCAGTATTCACCGCCGTCGATGTCGAACCGACACTGGACGAGGAGTTCGTCGATGAGCTGCGCGAAACGCTCGGCAAGGCCTTCACCCGCCTGTTGTCGGTCTTCGTGGAGGATCTGCCGGCCTATCTCTGCTCCCTCTCCCAGGCCATCCGGGATGGCGAGACGGACCACGTTTCCCACATCGCCCATACCATCAAGGGTAGCGCCGCCAACATCGGCGCCAGCCGTCTGGCGGAAATCTGCAAGCGGATGGAGATGGCGGGCATCAACGGCGACATCGACACCGCGCGCGAACTGCACGATCCGGTGGGTGAGGAAGCCGAACGATTGATGAAACTGCTGAATCAGCAGTTCACGAATCCGATCGCGGACAAGAGCAATAACGAACCGGGTTCTCACTCCTACATACTGGTGGTCGACGACGATCGTTCGACCCGCTTTGGTCTGCGCAATATTCTCGAAGAGGAAGGTTATACCGTGGTCGAAGCGGACGACGGCACCCAGGCCATCGAGCTATGCAAACAGCGCCCTCCGGACCTCATTCTCATGGACGCGAAGATGCCGGTGATGGACGGCTTCACCGCCTGTCAGTTCCTCAAGCAGCAGGAAAACTGCGCGCATATCCCGGTGCTGATCATCACCGGCCTGGAAGACGACGACTCCATCGAGCGCGCCTTCACCGTCGGCGCCACCGACTACATCGCCAAGCCCGTCAATTTCTCCGTGCTGCGCCGTCGCATCGCGCATCTGATGAAGGCCAGCCGCGCCGAGAAGAACATGAAGCACCTGGCCTATAACGACTCGCTGACCGGCCTGCCCAACCGGGTACGCTTCGCCAACCACCTGAATCACCTGCTGCAGGCCCGGCATGAAACCGGAGAGCCGCTGGCGGTCATGTTCATCGACGTCGACCGCTTCAAACTGGTCAACGACACGCTGGGTCACGATGCCGGCGACATGTTGCTCAAGATCGTCGCCGAGCGCATCTCCAACTGCGTACGCGAAAATGATCTGGTCGCGCGCCTCGGCGGCGATGAATTCACCATCGTGATCGACGGCGTCGGATCGCGTGAAGTGCTGACCGCCATCGCGCGCAAGATCTGCCAGTCCTTCGTCAAGCCGGTGGTATTCCTCGATCGTGAAATCTTCATCACGCTCAGCATCGGCATTTCCATATGCCCTGCCGACGCCGAGGATCTCGCCAGCCTGATGAAGCACGCCGATACGGCGATGTTCCATGCCAAGCGCTACCGCAACGATTTCCGTTTCTTCGAGAGCGGAATGGCGGCCGATATGTCGCTGCGTCTGGAGCTGGAGAACGATCTGCGCCGGGCAATCGAACGCAAGGAACTGATCGTTTACTACCAGCCTCAGGCCGATGCCGTCACCGGCGAGATCGCCGGCATGGAAGCGCTGGTACGCTGGAATCATCCGCAGCGCGGGCTGGTGCCGCCGATGAGTTTCATTCCGCTTGCCGAAGATATCGGCCTGATCGAAGCCATCGGCGAATTCGTGCTGCACGAGTCCTGCCGCCAGCTGCGGGTCTGGCTCGACCGCGGTTACGGCCCGCTGCAGCTTGCCGTCAACATCTCCGGTCGTCAGCTTGAAAAGCGCGACATCATCCAGGTCGTTTCGGACGTGCTGATCGCCACCCAGATTCCTTCCGATCACCTCGAGCTGGAGATCACCGAGAGCGTCGTCATGGAGCACGCCGAGGACATGATCGAGGTGTTCCGCAAGTTCAAGGAGATGGGCCTGCACTTGGCGATCGACGACTTCGGTACCGGCTACTCCTCGCTGGCCTATCTCAAGCGCTTCCCGGTCGATACGCTCAAGATCGACCAGTCCTTCGTGCGCGACATACCGGGAGACAGTGAGGACGTGGCCATCGTCACCGGCGTCATCGCCATGGCCAAGGGGCTCGGTTTGAAGGTGGTGGCCGAAGGTGTGGAGAGCGACGTACAGCTCGAGTTCCTGCGCGAACGCGGCTGCAACTATATCCAGGGCTTCCATCTGAGCAAGCCGCTGCCGGCGGATGACTTCGAACGCCATTTTCTGGCGCCGGCCAAGCGCCGCAAGATGAACGGCGAGAATATCGCTGTGTTCAAGGCCAAGCAGTCTTCCTGAGCGCCCTGCCCCGCAGCCGGCGACACGGCGCGGCGGTCGCTCAGCGTACCAGTTGGTCGCGGATTTCCCGCAGTTTGCGCTTCACCGCGCTGGCATTGTCCGGTCCCATGCGCAGCAGCAGCTTCTTTCCCGCCGACAAACCCTCGTAATTCGGATCGGCATAGACATAGAAAACCGCGGGCTGTGCCAGCTCGATGCGTCCATCCGCCTCCGGGGCATCCAGCAGATGATCGATCACGGCGATGAGCCGGTCGTTGAAGAAACCCTGGGGATAACCGAGTTCGCGGTAGGCTTCCTGGAACAAGGGATAGAAGTGCACATAGGCACGCGCCAGTTGCGCGCTGTCGAGGCTATCGAGCAGCGCGACATGACGGCCATAGCGGGCATAGTTGCGTTCGTCGAGCAGGATCTCGTCACCGCGGCGGGAAACGAGAAACCGGTCGGGCGGGAACACGGCCGGCAAGTGATTGAGCGGCACCGCCGGTCCCGGCAGGCTGTCCACGGTGACGACGATGCGGCGGATCAGGCTGCGCGGCACCAGCAGTTCGGCGAGCGCGGGGTTGCTGACCAGGTAATTGATCAGGGTGACGAGCGCTGCATCGCTGTCATCCAATGCCGGCAGGGACACCGGCAGATGCGCGGCCAGTGTTTCTGCCGGCGCCTCTGCCGCTGCACTCTGTTCCTCCGCCGGTTCAGGCGCCGGAATCGGATGACGCACCAGCGGTTCACGTTCGGGCGACTCGGGCAGGGATGCCACGGGGACCGGCGTTTCCGTCTGCTGCGGTGCGGGCCGCAGATAGAACAAGGCGCCGGCAACCAGCAGCACCAGCAACACGATCCAGGGTGTCAAGGAACGCCGCGGGCGCGTGTCGTCCGTCTCGTCAATCATCGTCTGCCACCTCCGGTTTGACCGACCAGTTCGCTAAAGACCAGTGCGCTACAGGACCAGCTCTTTGTGGGCACGGCGGTAAGCCTCGTGGATTTCATCGCCCAGACAGACCAGCAGGATGCGGTCGACCGTCGTGTCGCCGCGCAGGAAACGCAGCGACTCGGCGACCGCGATGCGCGCCGCCTGCTCCGCCGGATAACCGAATATGCCGCAACTGATGGCGGGGAAAGCCACTGTGCGCAGCCGGTGGCTGACCGCCAGCGCCAGTGCGCTGCGATAGCAGGAAGCCAGGATTTCGGCTTCGCCGTGCTTGCCGCCGCGCCACACCGGGCCGACGGTGTGGATGACATGCCGTGCGGGCAAGGCATAGCCGGCGGTGATCCGCGCCTCTCCGGCGGCGCAGCCGCCGAGCGTGCGGCATTCTTCCTGCAACTGCGGACCCGCCGCCTGATGGATGGCGCCGTCCACACCGCCGCCGCCGAGCAGGGTTTCATTGGCGGCATTGACGATGGCATCCACGTGGATGCGCGTGATATCCCCTTCGACGATCGCCAAACGTTCCTCGGCGCCTTCATCGACGCTGGGTCCAGGTTCGAACTCATCCAATGAAGGCATACGGCAACGCTCTCCCGATTTCCGATCCGACAGCCACGACAGGGGCAATGCGTTAGAATATATGTCATGCTCAGTCCCTTGTATACCAAGTGCCGAAAACCGCATACGAGGTGCGGCAACAGCGGAACTCCTCATGGACGAACGCGATAAATCCCTCACCAGAAAGTCCTCACGCTCGGAGATCGACCGCTTCGTGCAACGGCTGGCCATGACGCCCTCGGCCGATCGGTCGGGGCGGCGCGGCCGGCTGATTTTCGCCATGGACGCGACGGCGAGCCGGCAGGCTGCCTGGGATCGCGCCAGTCATATCCAGGCGGAGATGTTCCAGGAAACGACGCGTCTCGGCGGCCTCGAAATCCAGCTGTGCTATTTCCGCGGCTTCCGTGAATTCAACGCTTCCGCCTGGACCGCCGATGCCGATGCCCTGCTCAAGCTCATGACCGCGGTCAGTTGCCAGGCCGGCCATACCCAGATCGAAACCCTGCTGCGACACGCCGCCGACGAAGCCGGCAGACGCAGCGTCGACGCGCTGGTCTACATCGGCGACAGCGTGGAAGAAGAGATCGACCGGCTCGCGCACCAGGCCGGGCGGCTTGCCCTGCTCGGCCTGCCCGCGTTCATCTTCCACGAAGGCGACGATCCCGTCGCCGCCCGCGCGCTGCGCGAGATTGCGCGCCTCAGCCGCGGCGCCTACTGCGCCTTCGATGCCGGCAGCCCGCAGCAGCTGCGCGATCTGCTCGGCGCTGTAGCGGTGTATGCCGCCGGCGGCCGCAAGGCGCTTGCCGCCTACGGCCAGCATCAACGCAGCGCCATCGTCCGCCAGCTCACGCATCAGCTCGACGGGAAATAGGCATGCTGCTCAAACTGGCCGTGGGCCTCGCAGCGCTGCTGCTCCTCCTCGTCGCCCTGCGCTGGTTCACCCGCACACCCGCAGCCGACGTGGCGCGCGTGTTGCGCCGCAGCGCGCTTTACGGCGCCGCTGCGATCCTGCTGCTGCTCGCCGCCACCGGACGGCTGCATTGGCTCTACGCCGCGGCCGGCGCGCTGTTCGCCCTGCTGCCGCGGCTGATCTGGTACATCCCTCTGTTCGGTGGCCTGTACCGCCGCTACCGTGCGGCGCGCTCGGCCACGGCGGCCGCCAGCGGCGGCAACAGTTCGCAGGTGGAGGCGCGCTTCGTGCGCATGACGCTCGACCATGACAGCGGTGAAACCACGGGTATCGTGCTGGAAGGACGCTTTCGCGGCGCGCGCCTGCCTGAACTGTCGCTGGCGCAGCTGCTCGAACTGCTGCGCGAATGCCGCCTGCACGATGAGGATTCCGCACGCCTGCTCGAAGCCTACCTCGATCGTACGCAGGGTGATGCCTGGCGCAGCCAGGAACCGGCCGGCGACGCCACGCACACGGATGGCATGAGCGTCGAGGAAGCCTATCAGGTTCTGGGTCTGGAGCCCGGCGCCGCCGCGCAGGACGTCATCACCGCCCATCGCCGGCTGATGCAGAAACTGCACCCGGACCGCGGCGGCACCGGCTATCTCGCCGCCCGCGTCAATCAGGCCAAGGATCTGCTGCTCGAAGCGCTGCGCCGAAGCTGAGAAGTCGCCAGAGAAGTTGTTACCAGAGAAGTCGTCAGAGTTGAAAATCACCAGCATTGAAAGCTGGGGCTGATCACCGTACGCCGCCCTGCTCGACGGGTGCCGGGACGTGCGCTCAAATCACGATGACGAATCTGGCGCCGCCGAGTGCGCTGTGCTCGATCGTCGCGGCGCCGTCGTAGACCGCGACGATGTCGCGCACCATGGCGAGTCCGATGCCGTGGCCGTCCTTGTCGTCGCCGCTGCGCGCGCCGCGCTCGAACAGATGCGCCGCATCATTCCCCGCGACGCCGGGGCCGTCATCCTCCACGCTGATTTCCAGGCGCTGCGTTCCATCCTCGGCGCGCAGTCGGCGGAAATCGATCTCGACCCGCCGCCCGCACCACTTGTAGGCGTTGTCGAGCAGATTGCCGATCACCTCCATCAGATCGTCTTCATCGCCGTGAAAGCGCGCCGCACTTTCGCCGCTCACGACGCAGCGTACCCGCTTGTCGGCATAAACCTTGTCGAGCGCATCGCGGACCTTGCCGGCGACGAGGCGCGGATCGAGCGGCGCACCGAACACCGTGCGTCCGCCGGTGGCGGCGCGGCGCAACTGGTAATCGACGATCTGCGACATGCGGCCGATCTGGGTCTGCACCACGCCGCTGAAAGCGCGCAGATCCTCACCGCTTTCGGCGGCGCCGCGCATGATGGCGAGCGGCGTTTTCAGGCTGTGGGCGAGATCGCCGAGCGCATGGCGGTAACGCTCGCGCTGGCTGCGCTCATTGTGCACCAGGGCATTGAGATTCGTGGCCAGGCCGCGCAGCTCGGACGGATAAGCGCCGTCCAGGCGCGCCTTGTCGCCTCGCTCGATGGCAAGCAGATCGGCCGCTACCCGCCGCAGCGGTGCCAGCCCCCAGCGCAGCACGCTCCACTGCACTGCCAGGAGAATCAGGCCGAGCACCCCGAGCCAGGACCACAGCGTGCGGCGAAAACCGCTGAGCTGCGCGCGGAAAGCCGTCAGATCTTCGGCCACACTGACGGTGTAGACGCGTTCGTACGGCGCGCCGGCCTCCCAGGCGATGCCGATACTGAAGGTGCCGAGCTCGCTGCCGGCAGGCAGGTGCGAGGTGCCGAAGCGCTGCGCCATGAGCGTGAGACCGCGCGGGAAATCGATCGTCTGCTCACCCAGAGAAGGCGAAGTCCAGACATACATGCCGTCGTTGCGCGCGATGCGTCCGTACAGGCCGGAGCCGGCGAGGAAGAAGCGCAGCTCGGACACCGGATAGGCCAGCTGCACGCCGCCCTCGGGCAACGCCTCCGCCGCCGCGATCAGCGTATAGGCATAGACCTGCAGGCGTTCACGCAGCGTGGCTTCGACGCTTTCCTGGTAGGCTTTTTCCAGCACGAAACCGGTGACGCCGAAAAAAGCGGCCATCAGCAGGCTCGCGATCAGCAGCAGCCGGGTGCCGAGCGAGCTCATGGCAACCGTTCTCCCAGTGTGAAGCGATATCCCCTGCCGCGCACCGTCTCGATGGGATGATGGCGGTCGTCGGGGTCGAGCTTGCGCCGCAGACGGGCGATGAGTACCTCGACGACATTGCTGTCGCGACTGAGATCTTCCTGGTAAAGATGCTCGGCAATCGCCTCCTTGGAAATCACTTCGCCGGCGCGCAGCATGAGCAGTTCGATCATGCGGTATTCATACGAAGTCAGCTCCACGGCTTGTCCGGCAACGGCAACCGCCTGGGCCGTGGTATCGAGCGTGATCGGGCCGCACACCAATTGCGGCTGGCTCCACCCTGCCCCGCGCCGCATCAGCGCGCGCAGGCGCGCGAGCAGTTCCTCGATGTGAAAAGGCTTGACCAGATAATCATCGGCGCCCGCCTCCAGCCCTTCGACCTTGTCCTGCCAGCGGTTGCGTGCGGTAAGAATGAGAATGGGGAAAGTTTTGTGCTCGACGCGCAGACGGCGGATCAGCTCCATGCCCGAGATGCCCGGCAGACCGAGATCGATGACGCCGACATCGAAGGGATATTCGCGCCCGAGGTGCAGGCCCACTTCACCGTCCTCGGCCGCTTCCGTCACCCAGCCGTTCTCGCGCAGACGATCGACCAGCTGGGTACGCAGCGCCGCTTCGTCTTCGACCACCAGAACACGCATGAGAACCGTCGACGTCCACTTGCATTCGAGGGTTTTGACGATAGCACAAAACCAACGGCGCGGGATGCGCCATGGCCGGCGCATCCCGCGTTCCTGCACGCCCTCCGTTCTTTATTCCAGCTTCATT
>CAYLYS010000037.1:7907-25247 GCA_964388175.1 uncultured Chromatiales bacterium
GCTTCATTCCAGCGCGAGGATGAAATCCACCAGCGCCGCGATGTCCTCATCCGGTACCCGCGGTGCGTTCGGCGGCATCGGTATGCCACCGGTCACTGCGGTCCAGTTGCCGGCGCCGCCGTTTTTGACCTTGGCGATCAGCGCATCGCGTGCCGCAGCATCACCGCGGTAATGAGCCGAGACATCGTTCCATGCCGGACCGATCACCTTTTTGTCCACGGCGTGGCAGGCGAGGCAGCCATGGCCGCGCGCCATGTCCAGCGCGTCGGCGCGGGCGCCCGGCGCCAGGGCCAGCAGACCCAGTGAAACGAACAGTACTGCGACGGGAAATGCGATTTTCTTGTTCATGTCAGCCCCTCCGTTTTGCCTGGAAATACCGCTACTGTCGGGACTGAGCATAGCGCCGGGATGCTGAACGGAAGCTGAACGGGAAAGGCGACGAAAAACACCGCGCCGGGGCATCCGGCGCGAGCGCGGTCAGCGTTCGAAAACGGCGATGGATTCGACGTGGCTGGTATGAGGGAACATATCGAGTACGCCGGCGCTGCGCAGGCGGTAGCCGCGGGCATTGACCAGGTATTCGGCATCGCGGGCGAGCGTGGCCGGATTGCAGGAGACGTAGACGATGCGCGCCGGAGGCTGTGCCGGCAGTTGCTTGAGCACTTCGATCGCGCCGCTGCGCGGCGGATCGAGCAGGACGAGATCCGGTTTCACCACCGACCACACGTGTCCGACGTCGGCATCGACGTAGAGATCGGCGCGCAGGAATTCGGCATTGACGATGCCGTTGCGGCGCGCGTTTTCCCTCCCCGCCTCGATCAGGCGCTGATCGGCTTCGACGCCGACCACGCGTGCGGCCCGCCGCGCCAGCGGCAGGGTGAAATTGCCGAGACCGCAGAACAGATCGAGCACCGTGTCCTGCGCGCCGGCGGCCAGCAGATCCACCGCCGTCTGCACCATACGCTGATTGACTTCGGCGTTGACCTGGATGAAATCGGTGGGCTGAAAGGCCAGCCGCACATCGAATGCGGGCAGGGCGTAGACGAGCGGCTCCGCTTCCGGTTTCGGCGTTTCGGGCCACAGTGCGGTGACGGTCTCGGGACCGCCCGGCTGCGCATAGATGCGCACGCCCCGCGCCGCGCCGAAATCGCGCAAGTGCCGTTCGTCGGCCGCGCTCAGCGGGACGAGGTGGCGGAACACCAGCGCCACCTCGTCATCGCCGCAGGCCGTTTCGATCTGCGG
Source organism: uncultured Chromatiales bacterium (assembly GCA_964388175.1). Lineage (GTDB taxonomy): Bacteria > Pseudomonadota > Gammaproteobacteria > SZUA-140 > SZUA-140 > JAITWN01. Next base: position 9,150 of record CAYLYS010000037.1, read on the forward strand.
CAGGCGTTCGTTGCACGACAGCGCGCTGACCAGTTCGACCAGCGCCGGCAGCAGCTTCTCGACGCGCTCGTCGAGTACCAGGCATTCCCGCAGCGGCGTGATATAGCTGCTGCGTCTTTCGCGGAAACCGATGATGATGCCGCCCTTGGCGGGCACGTTGCGCACGCCAAGGCGGGCGCTGCGACGATAATGCCTGGCGCCGGCGCTGATCGGCGGCAGCCAGGATGCGGGCGTCAGCGCACCGAAGCGCTGCAGCTTGTCGCGCAGCAGATCCTCCTTGGCGCGAATCTGTGCTTCGAAACGCAGATGCTGCAGGCTGCAGCCGCCGCAGACGCCGAAATGCGGACATTCGGGTGTGACGCGATCGGGCGATGCGACGAGCACCTCCGCCACGCGCGCATGATCGTAGTGTCGCTTGCTCTTTTCGAAAGCGATCCGCACGCGCTCACCGGGCAAGGCGCCGGCGACGAAAGCCACTTTGCCGTCGATGCGCGCGACGCCGCGGCCGTCGTCGGTCAGCGATTCCACCACCGCCTCCACTTCCGGCGGCGGTATGCGCCGTTTCGTTCTGCCGTTCGTCGATTGTCTGGCCGGTTTCATGGTGCCTTCAAATCCATTCGCGCCGGACATCCAGCAACTGGATATCCCCGGTATCTTCTATCAGCTTGCCGATCGCGCTCAGGCTGCGTTCGAGGTGCTGCCGATCGTTGCTGATCATCACCATGCCGATCAGCGCGCGCTGCCATTCGTCGAGATGGGCGATCTCGGCGATCGAAACATTGAATTTCGCCGCGATGCGATCCTTGATGCTTTTCAGCGCCCGCCGCTTGGTCTTGAGCGAATCCGAATGCGGAACCAGCAGGTCGACGGTGAGCAGCACGACATGTGCTTTGTGCTCGGCGGACATGGTTTCCTCCTGTGCGTGCAGCGCCCATCACGGCTCGCCGCGGCGGCACCGCGCTGCCGCATCGCGCCCTCGTCGTCATGATGATCGTTGCTTCAGCCCAGAACGAAACCGCCGCGGCCGGCGGCGACCAGGGCGGTGAGCAGCAGTCCGAGGGCGAGATTGAGCCCGACGAGCCGGCGGATACCCGCCAGTGCGGCCGCGCCCGCCGGCCAGTCCTGCTGCGCGGTTGCGCGGCGCAGACGGCGGTAAGGCGCGAAGTAGACGTGCAGATACAGCGCAATCATCGTCAGACCGAGCACCAGCATCACATGCACATAGACCGGGCTGTTGCCCATCCCGCCGAACAGACTGAAGATCAGCCACAGACCGGTCAGCGGCAGCGCCACGACGATGGCCGATACCCAGGGAAAGAAGCGGGCGAAGACATCCGTCCACAGCGTCAGGCGCTGAGGCGGTTCGAGCCGCAGCGCGGCGGGACGAAGCACGACATAGGCGAAAAACATACCCCCGACCCAGAGCACGGCGGCGAGCAGATGAACAGTGAGCAGCAAGGGAATCATGATGGTTTGATCTCGGTGAAGTCGCGTGCCTGGCGGTGTGCGGCATCGGTTCGCCGCTCACCCTCGCGCACGAGTTGCCAGGTCTGCATGCCCGCCGCGCGGGCGGCGTCGAGCTCCGCCTGCACGTCGGAAAGGAACAGGATCGCATCGGGCGCCAGACCGATATCCCCGGCGATGTGCCGGTAGGAAGCGATCTCGGATTTGGCGCCGATGCGGGTGTCGTAATAGCCGCTGAACAGCGGCGTCAGATCGCCCGCGGGCGTATGCGCGAACAGCAGCTTCTGTGCATGCACCGATCCCGAGGAATAGACATGGAGGCCGATACCGCGCGCATGCCAGGCACGCAGCGCGGCGACGGCATCCTCGTAGATATGGCCGGTGAAGTCCCCGGTGCGGTAACCGTGCTCCCAGATCAATCCCTGCAGCGTCTTGAGCGGCGTGACCTTGCGATCCTCGTCGATCCAGCGCAGCAACTGCGTGACGACCGCCTCGATATCGGCCTGCGGTTCACCCATCAGCTGGCGGCATTCCGCCAGACTGGCCGCCACCTGCGGTTCGTGCGCCTGCGCGCGCACGAAATCACCGATGTAGCGGCGGGCATAGGGAAACAGCACGTCCTTGACGAAGGAAAGAGAGGAAGTCGTTCCTTCGATGTCGGTGAGCACGGCGCGGATCATGCGGCTTTCTGCACCAGGGTGTCGAAATCGGGGAAACGGCGCGCGATATCGCTGCCGGTGAAATCGCCGACCCAGCCTTCGGGCGTGATGAAGAAGCGAATGCACTTGAAATCGGGTGCTACGCCCATGTCGAACCAATGCCGGGTATTGGCCGGCACGCTGATGAGATCGCCCTGCTCGCACAGCATGGCGTAGACCTTGTCGCCGATGTGCAGATAGAACAGACCGCGCCCTTCGACGAAGAAGCGGATTTCGAAATCGTCGTGGGTGTGCTCATCGAGGAATTTCGCCCGCAGCGTGGCGCACTGCGGATTGTCCGGACGCAGGCTCACCACGTCCACGCTCTCGAAGCCGTATTCGCCATTGAGCTGCTCCACCTGCTCAGCGTAGGCCTGCAGCACTTCTTCCTGGGCGGCGTTGCCGCTCAAGGGGCGGCTGGCTTCCCAGCGTTCGAAACCGACGCCGATCTCCTGCAACAGCGGAGCGATATCCTCGTACCGGGAATGGCGGCTGATCTCGCGGGCATTCTCAGTATAAATATGAAGCATGCTCATGCTTTTAACCTCCTTATCTCAAGCTCACACTGAAAAAGAAACTCAAGCGCTTCGAGGTGGCGCAGCGTCGCGGCAACGGAATCTCCCCAGGTATAAAGTCCGTGTCCGGCAAGCAGGTAGGCCGGTATGGCCAGGCCGGCCCGGAGCCGCTCCTCGACCTGCAGCGACAGGCGCTCCATGTCCTGGTCGTTGTCGAAAACGGGAATCTCCACGTCGGTCTGGTGTGTGCCGATACCGGGAAACGCCTTCAGCACTTCCATCTGTTCGATATGCACACTGCCGCTCTGCAGGCGCGACAGCACGGTCGCGTTGACCGAATGCGTGTGCAGCACGCAGGCGATGTCCGCATCGTGGCGGTAGAGCTGAGCGTGCAGCAGTGTTTCGGCGGAAGGACGTTTGTCCTCGCGGGGGAGGCCATGCATATCGACGCGCATCACGTCCGCTGGGCCGAGCCGGCCCTTGTGTGCACCGGAAACGGTGATGGCGATCTCGCCGTCGTCGAGACGCACGGAAAAGTTGCCGCTCGTCGCCGGCACCCAGCCGCGCTGGTCGGCGTAGCGGCCGACCTCGATCAGGGCGGCGACGACATTATCGAAACGGTTCATGGCGGATGACGCTGATCCGGTTGAAATCGGGATGCTCATGATAGCCCAGGGCCGTCCCCTTGAGTAGCAGCATGCGGAGTGGCAGTAGCATGGGATTTCAGCCGCCGCGGCGCAGAAAACGCTCGGTGCGCGCCAGGCCGGCGAGCGTCTTGGCATCGTCGATCTCGCCGTCGAGCGCACGCGCGAGCGCTTCGGCGAAAGGCAGCCAGTGTATCTCGATGACTTCGTCGGCGCCCGGGCTGGGCGTGGCGGTGGCAAGGCCACGGGCGAGATAGAGATGGATCCGCTCGGTGAAGACGCCGGGCGAGCTCAGCACCGCCCCGAGCTCATCCCAGCGCGCCGCGTTCACGCCCGCTTCTTCCAGCAGTTCGCGCTGTGCGGTCTGCAGTGGCGGTTCGCCATGATCGATCTTGCCGGCGGGCAGCTCCCACAGCCAGCCGCCGATCGCGTATCGGTACTGGCGCAGCAGGCAGACGCGCTCTTCGCTATCGAGCGCGACGATCGCCGCACCGCCCGGATGGCGCACGATCTCGAACACAGGGCGGCTGCCGTTGGGCAGTTCGGCGGTGTCGACGTCGACCGTCACGATGCGGCCGCGGAATATCTTCATGTTTCTGTCCCATCCAGATAGATTGCGGACCAGGCGGCGATCATCGCGGCGGCGTACTGCGCATCGCCTTCACGCGAGAGCAGATGATCCGCGCCGGGCAGTGCGATCAGGCTTTTCGGCTGCGCGGCGGCGGCGAAGATGCGCTCGCCGTGGCTGATATCGGCGGTGCGATCCTGCGTCGCGTGCAATACCAGCAGTGCGGCATCGAGGCCGCCGATGGCGCCATCGATCTGCGTATGGCGCAGATCGTCGACGAGCTGAGGCGTGAGGCGGTAAACGATGCCACCGATCTCGGCCTCGGCGTATCCCTGCTTCGCCATTGCCTCATCGAGCGCCCCGAGTTGGGTGAGCACGTGGGCGGGCGTGCTCGGTGCATTGATGGTCGCCACCGCCCGCACCGAAGCGATGCCGGGTGCGGCGGCAAGCACCGCCGCACCGCCCAGCGAATGCCCGATCAGCAGGCCGGGCGCCTGATGCTCGGCCGCCAGGAAACGCGCCGCGGCGAGCACGTCCGCCGTGCTGGTACTGAAATTGGTTTCCTCGAAGCGCCCACCGCTTTCGCCTAGGCCGGCGAAATCGAGGCGCAGCACGGCGAGCCCGTGCCCTGCCAGCGTGCGCGCCATGTGGCGAATGAACTTGTAGTTGCGATTGCAGGTAAAGCAGTGCGCGAAGACGGCGTATGCGCGCGGCGATCCCGCGCGCGGCAGATCCAGGCTGGCAGTGAGCGCGATACCGCGGTCATTGTCGAAACCGACCCTGAGCGTACGCACGGCTCAGCTTCCTGACAGAACGCCGCCCGGGCAGGACACGCCGGTGCCGCCCAGGCCGCAGTAACCGTGCGGCACCTTGGCCAGATACTGCTGGTGCTCGCTCTCGGCGTAATAGAAGGTCGGCGCCAGTTCGATCCCGGTACTGATGTCGCCCAGGCCGGCGGCATGCAGCGCCTGCTGATAGCGCTCGCGCGAAGCGAGCGCGCGGGCACGCTGGTCTTCGTCCTGCACATGAATCGCCGAGCGGTACTGCGTGCCGACATCGTTGCCCTGGCGCATGCCCTGGGTCGGGTCATGTCCTTCCCAGAACACCTGCAGCAGCGCCTCAAAGGCGATGAGCCGCGGATCGTAGACGATCCGCACGACTTCGCAGTGCCCTGTCATGCCGCTGCAGATCTCGCGGTAAGTGGGATTCGGGGTATATCCACCGGCATAACCGACAGCGGTGACGTACACACCCGGCAGCGACCAGAAGGCGCGCTCGGCACCCCAGAAACAACCCATGCCGAAGCCGACTTCGTGCAGACCGGGCGGGAAAGGCGGCAGAATCGGCCGGCCATTGACGAAATGGCGGTTTTCCACCGCCATCGCCGTCGTCCGTCCCGGCAGCGCCTCCGACGGTGCGGGCATCCGCAGCTTATTCATCATAATGGTGTATCCTTCATCGCCATTGGCCGATGTGATGTGAACAGAGCGCTCGATCCAAGGGATCCGATCGTTTACTTGATAACTATAATGTATTAAAATTCGTTCTATATCACGTTTTGGTTATATAAAAACGCCTACTAAGCTTATAAGAAACATTTATAAGCCGTACGAGAGACATTCCGATGACGCCGAATCCAGCTCCAGGGCAGAGCGCCAGACAGGCCGATGCGCAGGAAACGCCCACGCAGGCCGAGGAACGCGTCTTCGATCAGGAACGTATCCGCACGCTCAATGAAAAATACCATGGGCTGACGCCGGAACAGCGCATCGCCGAACTGTACCGTGATTTCGATCCGGCGCGGGTCATGCTGACCTCGTCCTTCGCGGCAACCTCGGCTTTTCTGCTCCACATCATTTCGCGCGCCGCGCCGCAGCAGCCGGTGTTCTTCATCGATACAGGCTACCACTTCCCGCAGACGCTCGAATACAAGGCGAAGCTGACCGAACTCTACGGACTGAACGTCATCGACATCCGCGCCGAGGACTGGAAACACCAGTTCACCGTCGACGACGAGACCTGGCGCAAGGATCCGGATTTCTGCTGCTCGATCAACAAGGTCGAGCCGATCTATGCGCTCAAGCAGAATTTCGATATATGGACCTCGGGGCTGATGCGCTGGCAGACCGAACATCGCGCCACGCTCGACATCTTCGAGGCGCGCAACGGCATCATCAAGTTCTACCCGCTCATCGACATCAGCCGTGAGCAGCGTGACGCCTACATCAAGGAACATCGCCTGCCGTTCCATCCGCTGGTGGCGGTCGGCTATTCCTCCATCGGATGCACGCACTGCACCGCGCCCGGCTCCGACCGCAGCGGTCGCTGGAACAACAGCCCGAAAACCGAGTGCGGTCTGCATCTCTGATCCCCGTCGTGCGGTGCATGCCCGGTGCCCGGGGTGAACGATGCGGCTATAATTGAATCCGCACCGACCTCATGCCGGACAGGCCATGCACAAGAACGCGGATAGCCTCATTCTGGACACCTTCGATCTGCAGCCCGGGCGTATCCTCGCCAACAAGTACGAAGTCATCAAGAAACTCGGTGCGGGCTGGGAAGGCGAAGTGTATCTCGTGCGCGAAAAGATCACCGGCATCGAGCGCGCGGCGAAATTCTTTTTCCCCCAGCGCAACCCCAACAACCGCACCATCGCCTTCTATGCCACCAAGCTGCACAAGCTGCGCCACTCCCCCATCGTCATCCAGTACCACACACAGGAAACGGTGCGCTACCGCGGTGTACCGATCACCTTCCTGGTATCCGAGTATGTCGAAGGCGAGCTGCTGAGTGAATTCCTCGCGCGCCATCCCGGCAAGCGCCTGACGCCCTTCCAGGGTCTGCATCTGCTGCACGCGCTCGCCTCCGGTATCGAAAACATTCATCATATGCGCGAATATCACGGCGATCTCCATACCGACAACATCGTCATCCGCCGCTTCGGCCTCGGCTATTACATCAAGCTCATCGATATGTTCCACTGGGGCGCCGCGCGCAAGGAAACCATCCATGACGATGTCTGCGATCTCATCCGCATCCTGTACGATGCGCTCGGCGGCCGTCGCCACTACGCCCGCCATCCGGTCGAGGTCAAGGCCATCTGCTGCGGACTCAAGCGCAGCCTGATCCTGAAGAAGTTCCGTTCGGCGGGTCAGCTGTGTGAATACCTGGAAACCATGCAATGGCGCTGAGACTCGGAACCCTTCTGACGCCCTCCGCCCCCGCCGATGTCCCTGTGAGCGGCCACGCGGGCAGCCACATCTACGTCGGCCACGATATGGAAGAAAGCGGTATCATCCATCACCTCGGCGATTACACGGCGGCGATCTACAGTTCGCGCGCACCGCACGGCGAAGCGCCCAACGAAGACGCGGCAGCGGCTTTCAGGCTGAGCACGGGCGGCATTCTGTTGCTGGTCGCCGATGGCATGGGCGGCATGCCGCGCGGAGAGCAGGCATCGGCCCTGCTGGTGGATGCCATCCACAGTGCCATGACGGGAATGGATGCGGCCAGCGTGCGCGCGGGACTCATCGACGCCATCGACGTGGCCAGCGAAAAAATCAAGGCGCTCGGTGTCGGTGCCGGCTCCACGCTGGTCGCGGTCGAGCTCAACGATGGCATCCTGCGCAGCTGCCACGTCGGCGATTCCATGATCCTGGTCGTCGGTCAACGAGGCAGGATCAAGCTGCAGACCGTATCGCACTCACCGGTGGGTTATGCCGTCGAGGCCGGTCTGCTCAACGAGGACGACGCGCTGCATCACGACGACCGTAATGTGGTATCGAACATGGTCGGTTTCGCCGACATGCGCATCGAGATCGGCCCCGCCGTAGCATTGGCGCCGCATGATACCGTGCTGCTGGCAAGCGACGGCCTGTTCGACAATCTCTATATCGAGGAAATCGTCGCCTGCATCCGCTGCGGCGATCTGAAAGAGGCCATGAACGAACTGTTGACCGCCTGCCGCCGGCGCATGAAGCGCCCCGGCAATGGACAGCCGTCCAAACCCGATGATCTGACCTTCATTCTGCTGCGACGGGATGGGCGACGCCGCGCAGGACGGAAAACCGGGAACTAGGACCGGTTTCATGTTTTTTTGCCCGGCCGCGCCGCTATAATGGAGCGGACTCAAACGGAAGCGCCATGGACCCCAATTCGATCACTATCCCGCTGGCTTTTTTCGCTGGCGCCCTGTCATTCCTCTCGCCCTGTGTGCTGCCTCTGGTACCGGTTTACCTGAGCTATCTGTCCGGTAGCGCGGTACACGACGGTGAAGCGGCACGCCGAGCCCAGGTATTCGCGCATGCGCTGCTGTTCGTGGCCGGGTTCACCCTGGTTTTCATCCTGCTGTTCGGTCTGCCGGCAACGCTGCTCGGTTCGGCACTGAACCAGTACAGCGACATCATCGCCCGTATCGGCGGTGTGCTCGTCATTCTGTTCGGGCTGCATACGCTCGGCATATTCACCATTCCACAGCTCAATATGACCAAACGCATCGAGCTGCAGCATGGCGCGGCACCAGGTTATGCCCGCTCGGCCCTGATCGGCGTCGCTTTCGCCGCCGGCTGGACGCCGTGCATCGGTCCGTTGCTCGGCAGCGTCATCACCATGGCCTTCACCCAGCCGACGAGTGGCGTCTTCTTTACGTTCATCTATGCCATGGGCCTGGCGCTGCCCTTTCTGATCACGGCCCTGTTGCTGACGCGCGCCACCGATCTGCTGCGCCGCATCAACCGTCATGCGCTGATCGTGCAGCGTGTCAGCGGCATCTTCCTCATCCTCATCGGTCTGCTGCTGATCAGCGGCCAGTTTGCCGCCATGAACACCTTCTTCCTGCGTTTCACGCCGGACTGGCTGATCGAACACCTCTGAGGCGGCTCATCACCGCCCCACTCCCTCCTTGCAGACTCACCGCGCAGAGGCCGTCACGCCGTTGCGCGGGCTGCCATTCAGAAACGCCTCGATGTTCAGCTTCAATTCGGCGATCACGCGCTGACGCGATTCATGGCTGGCCCAGGCGATGTGCGGCGTCACGATCAGCCGGGGAACATCCGCATCCAACAGTGGGTTGCCCCGCCGCGGCGGTTCCTCGCTCAGGACGTCGATGCCTGCGCCGCCCAGCGCGCCGCTGCGCAAGGCCTGCGCCAGCGCGGCTTCGTCGACGATGCCGCCGCGGGCGGTATTGATGAGCAGCGCATCCGGCTTCATCAGCGACAGTTCGCGACCGCCGATGAGTCCGCGCGTTTGATCGTTGAGCGGGCAATGCAGACTCAGCACGTCGACCCGGCGCAGCAGATCGTCCAGCGCAACCCTGCCGGATGAAGGCGCCGTGCCGGGACGCGCGGCGACATCCACCTGCATGCCGAAACAGCGCGCGGCATCGGCAACCGCGCGCCCGAGTTCACCATAACCGACGATACCGAGACGGCGACCTGCCAGCTCAAAGATCGGGTAATCGAGGATGGCGAAATGGCGCGCGTTCTGCCAGCGCCCGGAACGCACCGCGTCGTGATAATCGATGAGACGCGTGCTCAGCGCGAACATCAGAGCGAATACATGCTGCACCACCGATGCCGTGGCATAGGCCGGGACATTGCACACGGCGATACCACGACGCTGCGCGGCGGCGAGATCGATCTTGTCCGTGCCGGTCGCTGCAACGCAGATGAGACGAAGCGCCGGCGCGCTCGCCATCATGGCATCGTCTACAGGCACTTTATTGGTAACGATGACATGGGCGTCTTCCAGGCTGCGCATCGGTTCGATATCGAGGCTGGCGCGGCGAAAATCCCATACCGGCAAGGTCGCCGACAGCGGCGACAGATCGACATCGTCTCCCACTGTGTCGCTGTCCAGAAACACCCCTTTTATCGCCCCATGCGCAACCATGAATGCCTCCCCGTCGTCATTGAAAGTGATCAATATCCAAACGGCACCACCATGCCGTGCATCGAAAATCGGAATAGCGCCACGGTTGCCTGGAAAACCGAAGCGCGACGCTCGTCACGGTCTTCCGGCCGCCGGCTTCATAACGTCCGGTAACGATTGCATGCGCTGTTCATCGACTCAGGAGAGTTCTCATGAAAGCCTTCATCCGCAATGCCGACCGCTCCCGCACCGCTCACTTGCTGTCCTGCCTCATGCTGGCATCGCTGCCGGGCATGGCGCCGGTTTCGGCCGCCTCTTCATCCTACACCGAAGGTTGTGAGGCGGCGATGGCACAGGACTATGAGACTGCCTACGAAAAATGGGAGCCCTTGCTCGCAGACAACGATGGTCGGGCGCAATTCCAGCTCGCGCTGATGTACCACGCCGGTCTGCACGTGGAACAGAATGAAAGCAAGGCCGTGCTGCTCTACCACATGGCGGCACGGAACGGCGTGCCCGAGGCGCGCGAGTTCCTCATCGCGGGTTATGAGAACGGCTGGTTCGGTTTGCCGAAGAATCAGCACCTGGCGTCGTTCTGGCAAGAGCAGCTGGGTCAATCCCCACGCCAATCCGGGTGAACCTCAGGATGCGGGGAATACGGGTCGCCGCCGTGCCTAGGCGGTGACCCGGGAGCGCCAGGGAATGAGGTTCGAATTCAGAAGTGCTGCTGGAAAGTAACGGCGAAACCGTCCACCCCGCCCTGCCTGACTTCCACGCCGATCCAGCCGCCCGGCTGCACTTCGATCAGCATGCCGGCCAGCGCGCCCGCCTTGCGGTCGAGCTCGAATTCCACCTCGCCAGCACCCTCGCCGGTGCCACTCGTGCTCTGATCGGCGCGCAGGAAAAAATACTGTCCACCACCGTAGAGTGAAATCCAGTCGTTGAGCGCGATGTGCGCGGTGGCGGCCAGATCGGCCTGCAGCCAATCGATTTCGACGCGTTGGGCCGCGTCGCGATCCTTCATCCACTGGTATGACAGGCGCGCGGCAAGCCCGAAATGTATCGGCCCCAGCGCCGGCAGCGCGCTGTGCAGGCCGATGCCGATGTAATTGCCACGCAAACGCAGGCCCTCTCCCGACGTCTCCCCACGCCGGTTGGCGCGCAGCGCGCCGGCGTTCAGACTCATCGACAGACCGTGATCGAAGCGCTCCGCATAGCTGATGCCGAGCCGTGACAGGCGCATATCGATATCCTCGTGCGCTCCCGCCGTACGAGGTTTCAGCGCGATTTCATCGCGGGCGAAGTGCAGATCGATCGCGGCATGGCCCGGCATCGGCTTCAGGAACAGATCTTCGGCGTGAGCCCCCGTTCCCCGGAGCAAAAACAGGAGCAGAAACGACAAGCCGGCCAGCAACCGAAGCATGCGGCTGACATGAGACAAAGGCGGATGTGAAACATTCATGGGGCGGACATCGCAGGAATCGGACGGCTCATGATGCCGCCGTCATCGGCGCCGCACAAGCGTATCGAGCGATTCGCCCTAATCCTGATAGAAGACGCAGCGGTCGCGGCCCTGATGCTTGGCCGCGTACAGGGCGTCGTCGGCCGCTCTCAACACTTCGTCCATGGTTCTGAAGCGCAATTCCTCGCCATGCACGGCGACACCGATGGAAGCCGTCACCACCAGCTCGTTTTCCTCGCCGATATGATGGGTGTGGCCGCGAAATGCCTTGAGCAGACGTTCGCAGAGCATGCGCGCGCTGTCGGGGCCGGCCCCCGGCAGAACGATGACGAACTCCTCGCCGCCGTAGCGCGACACGATATCGCCGGCGCGCACGCTGCTTTCCAGGATGTGAGCCACGTTTCTGAGCACACAGTCGCCGGCGAGATGGCCATACTGGTCATTGATGAGCTTGAAACGGTCGAGATCGATGAAAATCACCGCATACGGCCAGCCGTGATCAGTGGCGCTCTCGATCTCGCGGGAGAGCGCTTCCTGCAGGCAGGCGCGGTTGAACAGTCCGGTCAGCACATCCCTACGGTTTTCTTCTTCCAGCTGGCGCGTGCGGTCCTCGAGCATGGAAGACCGCTGCATCATTCTGATATGGCGCAGCACGGTCAACTCGCGCGCCTGCGTGACGATAGCGTCGATGGTACCCTCATCCCGGATATCCACATCGAACAGGTGGGCAACCTCGCCGATCGCACCGCCGGCGCTCTCCAGCACCTGGGCAAAAGCCTCGCCGTCGAAACCGAGCAGGGTGTCGGCCTGTTTCATCGCTTTGCGCAGCAGCGCCTGGGCCCGAGGCTCGCACCACAGCGCGGCCATGTCCGCGGCAACGGAGACGACGGCCGCATCGCGCAGCGCTTCGGCTGGCCCGGTCGCGTTTTCCGGATCATGGCTGTAGCGGATCGCCGCCTGCAGCTCAACGGGAAAATTCCATTGTTTGAGCAACCATGCACCGAGCACGGCATGGTCCATGCCGATCTGTTCCTGCTCATGGTCACGGATGTGCTCCTGGCGTGACTGCCCTTCGGCCAGCGGCTGATAGAAACCGGGACGGGCCCGCGCCAGCGCCAGCATACCGATATCCTGCAGCAGGGAGGCGAGGAACAGGTCTTCCCTGTTGCTCAGGGACAGGCGTTCGCCGATGACCTGCGCGCAGGTGGCCGCAGCCACCGAGCGGCGCCAGAACAGGGCATAGTCGAAACCGTCCGCATCCTGCTCGCGCAGCTTGGTGACGACGGAGAAGCTCAGGGCCAGCGTCAGCGTTCCTTCCAGTCCGAACAGCTTGATGGCCTGGCGCAGGTTTTCCGTCCGGCGCTGCCGTGCGTAGAGCGGAGAGTTGGCCATGCGCAGCAGTCGGGCGCTGAGTGCGGGATCGAGGGTGATGACCTTGGCCACCTCGGCGAGCGAGGCATTGGGATCCTGGCCCAGTTCCAGGATGCGCATCACGATACCGACCGGACTGGGCAGATTGGCGCACTGAATCAATCGTGTCAGCAAGCCCTGATCCAACTGCATGTTGGATTGATCCAATGGAGACAGCAATTCGGCACGCATAGGGTGGTCCATGTCTTCCTGATTTCGCCCAATCAATTAAGCTAATAAATAAGTAGTAGACGATGCCTGCATGCTCGGTCCGTGCTCCATCGCCGACTTATTCTCATCGGACAAACCGTAGGATTTCTGAACCACCAGCGTGAAAACAGTTGCAAGAATTTTGATCAAATCGAGGAAAAATAATAAATAATCAAATCATTACAAATAGATAAAGTCTAAACCAAAAGATGGGTTTCATCATAAAAACAGAGCGTTATAATCAGGCTGCGTACCCACATCAGGAGGGGCATCCCGTGATGAAGCCTATTGATGTCGTCATCGCACTGATACTGACCGGTCTGCCTACCGGCTACCTGCTCTTCGCCATGCTGATGTCCAGCTGAATTCTTCCCGGCTCGATTGTCCGGGCAGGCTTCTTCGCCGCCACCTGCAACGTGCGGCGCAAGGATGTTGTGCCTTCAAATCCCCTTTGCCTCTTCCACTGATCACTCAGAGCTGCGTCCCAGTGACGTGACATTGTCGGAGATGAACTGCCATCGAACGGGGCGCGAAGAGCATCCGTGCGACGAGGCGGGATCATGCAGCATGCTTCCTTGCGCGATGCCATCCCCTGCTGCATGAAAGCGCATGCGATCGCGCTTCTAAGTACCCTGCTCCATCACAGGAAAATCATGCCTACGTGCGCTTTGTGAAGGCTGAGCAAAAACACTGCAATAAGTAAAATTACAAAAGGGGAGCAGCTGTTAGCGGAACGCAAACCTGCTTTTCAACAGGCTTATCCACAGAATCTGTGCATAGCTGTGCGCAGATCGGAAGCACGAAAAAAGCGCATGGCAATGCCGCGCTCGAGACGTCCGAGCGAAGATGGAAAAGGAAGGAAAGAAAAGAAGAAACGCGGATGGCGGAACAGGCACGGACATAGGCAGGTATCCGTGCAGTATTCGATTGGTCGGGGCGAGAGGATTTGAACCTCCGACCACCGCAACCCCATTGCGGTGCGCTACCAGGCTGCGCTACGCCCCGAATATACAGATGAAATCGATTGTGGGCGGGATGATAAACGCTGAGCGTCCGGCCGTCCACTGCGGAATGCGCAGGGACTCAGACTTTGTGGAAACCCTTCAGCAGTTCTTCGAGTTCCAGACGCAGTTGCTTGACGATCTGGCGACTGCGGTTGACGTCGGTCTTGCCTTCCTTGCCGGAAAGCTTCAGCCGCGCTCCACCGATGGTGAACCCTTGCTGATAGAGCAGATCGCGGATCTGGCGCACCACCATCACGTCCTGGCGCTGATAGTAACGCCGGTTACCGGCACGCTTGATCGGCGCGAGCTGTGGAAACTCCTGTTCCCAGTAACGCAACACGTGCGGCTTGACGCCGCACAGTTCGCTCACTTCCCCGATGGTGAAATAGCGTTTGCCGGGGATCGGCGGCAGTTCGTTATTCCCGCTGGGTTCCAGCATGGGCCTCGACTCGCGCCTTCAATTTCTGCCCGGGATGAAAGGAAACCACCCGCCGTGCCGTGATCGGAATCTCCTCGCCCGTTTTCGGATTGCGTCCGGGGCGTTCGTTCTTCTGCCGGAGATTGAAATTTCCGAAGCCCGACAATTTGACCTGCTGCCCGGATTCCAGTGCGTTGCGGATTTCCTCGAAGAACATCTCGACCAGATCCTTTGCTTCGCGCTTGTTCAGTCCGAACTCCTCGAACAGACGTTCGGCCATGTCAGCCTTTGTCAGTGCCATGCCTCACTCTCTCAGTGTTACGCCCAAGCGGTCCTTCAGCGCCTGCAGCACGCTCTGCATCAGGAGCCCAATTTCAGCCTCGGTAAGAGTGCGTGAAAAATCCTGCAGCGTCAAGCCCAGTGCCAGACTTTTCTTCCCTGAATCAACACCTTTACCCTGATAGATATCAAACAGACTCAAGCCCTGCAGTTGTTTGCCGCCGGCTTCGCGCGCGCAGGCGAGCACGGCGGCAGCTGGCACATGCTCGTCGACGATCAGCGCGAGGTCGCGGCGCACCGCCGGGAAGCGCGACAGTTCGCGGAAAGCCGGGCGCGGCGCCGCAGCGAGCGCATGCAGAGACAATTCGAATACCAGCGGATGAACGCTCAGATCGAGTTCCCGCACCAGTTGCGGATGCAAACGCCCGAGCCAACCGACCACCGCGCCCTGCTCATCGACGATGCGTGCGCATTGCCCGGGATGCAGCGCCGGATGTTCGGCAGGCTCGAAGCGGAAATGCTGCTGACCACCAAGCGCCAGCAACAGCGCTTCGACATCCGCCTTCACATCGTAGAAATCGACTTCGCGTGCCGGTACACCCCATTGCGCCGGCCACAAGGCGCCGGCCGCCAGACCCGAGACCGTCGGTTCCTCATGCAGTACATCGTCATCGAGTACGAACTTGGCGCCGTGCTCAAAGATTCTGACGCGTTCATGCTGGCGGTTGAGATTGTGCAGGGCGACCTGCGCCAATCCCGGCCAGAGCGAACTGCGCATCACCGCGGTGTCGGCGGAGATCGGGTTCGCCAGCGTCAGGCCTTCGTGCGCCGGATCGAAACGACGGCGCAGTGCGGCATCGATGAAACTGTAGGTGATCACTTCCTGGTAAGCGCGTGCGGCGAGCAGTTGCCGCGCCTGGGCGCCGCGCTCGGCGGCCGCATCGATCGGTGCCACCGGCAGCGCGCTGCGCGGACGCTGCACCGGGATGGCATCGTAACCGTGTACCCGCGCCACTTCTTCGATCAGATCCGCCTCGATGGCCAGATCGAAGCGGAAAGAAGGTGGAACGACTTCCCATTTTTCATTATCTTGCGTCGTGATTCGCATACCGAGTCGAGCCAGGATATCGCTGACTTCGGCGGCGGCCACCGGATAGCCCAGCACGCGCTGCAGACGTGCCGCCCGCAGTGTGATCGGCCGCCGTACGGGCAGATCCCCGGCCGACACCGCCTCGATCACCGGACCGGCCTCGCCGCCGGCGATGGCAACGATCAGCGCCGTCGCTCTTTCGATGGCGCGCGCCTGCAGTTCAGGATCGACGCCGCGTTCATAGCGATGCGAGGAATCGGTATGCAGGCCAAGACGTCGCGCGCGACCGGCCAGCGCCGCCGGCGCGAACCAGGCGCACTCGAGAAAGACCGCGCGCGTGTCGTCCCCGACCGCGCTGTCCGCGCCGCCCATGATGCCGGCCAGAGCAAGCGCGCGCGCTTCATCGGCGATCACCAGCATGTCCGCCTGCAGCGTCACGGTCTGTCCGTCGAGCAAGGCCAGTGTTTC
>CAYLYS010000038.1:0-24904 GCA_964388175.1 uncultured Chromatiales bacterium
GGCTGGGGGCTCCGGGATCTCTGGGGGCGCTGGCGGTGGTTACGGCGGTGGCGGCGTGGATGGTGGTGGCTATGGCGCCGGCGGTGCGGCGGGCGGTGCCCGGGCGGCGCCGGGGGCGACACCCATCCGCGAACAGATGTTTCAGGCCATACAGCATTTGCTGACCGGGCACTGGGAGGGTGAGGCAGGCCCCCATGCCGTTGAAGCGCAGTCTCCGGTTGCGCCGGTGCTGATCGATACCTTGTCCGCTCTGCAGCGCGACGACAGCCTGGTCGAGCGTACGGGAGAACTCATCCGCGGCGGCCTGCGCCACTATGTGCACGGGCGTTTCGGCGGTATGCCGCCGGAAGCGAAGAAGGATGGCATCAGCCGTCTCGATGACGAGACCATCGATGTCATCAGCATGATCTTCGACTATATCCTCGACGATCAGGCGCTGCCCGATTTCATGAAGGCCATGATCGGCCGGCTGCAGATCCCGGTGATCAAGGTCGCGCTCATCGATCGGGAGTTCTTCAGCCGCAAATCCCATCCCGCGCGCCAGCTGCTCAACGAACTGGCGCAGGCCGGCAGTGGCTGGCGCGATGAAAGCGACGCCGCCAAGGACCGCCTGTACGGCACGATGGAAACGATCATCCGGCGCATACTGGATGAATTCGAAGACGATATTTCTATTTTCGAAACGCTGCTGACCGAATTCCGCGCTTTTCTGGAAGACGAAACCCGGCGTTTCAACGTGGCGCAGGAAAAGCTGCTGGAAGCGGCCCGCAGCGCGGAAAAGGAAGAGCAGATCAAGGCGCGCGTACTCGCCGAACTGGGCGCGCGCTTGCAGGGCCATGAGCTGCCGGAAGACATGCGCGAGTTCCTGCTCGTGCAGTGGCGGCAGTACATCACGCGGCTGATGATGGCTGAGGAGCACGATCAGGAAAGTATTACCGGCGCGCTGACCCTGGTGCAGGATCTGGTCTGGAGCCTGACGCCCAAATGCACGGCCGATGAACGCAAGCGTTTGACCGAGACGCTGCCGTCCATGCTGGATACGCTCAGCGCCGGCCTGATGTTCATCGATCATCCGGCCGACGACATCGATCGCCTGATCGGCACGCTCGAAGCCTATCATTTCCACAGCCTGAAAGAAGGGCGCCGGATCGAGCGGCGCACCAGGACGGAAACGACCCCGGGCGAGAGCGAATCCGGCGGCACGGCATCCGCCGCACCCCGATCTGTTGCGCCCGGATCTGTACCGGGAGAGCGGGCGCAGCAGCGCAGCGAGAGCGAAATTTCCGCGGACGTCGAGCGTGTGGTGGCCGAACTGGGCGAGGATCTCGCGGCGATCGACGACGTCGATTGGGACAGCATGACCGGTTTCGACGACATCATCGAGCTGCGTTCGTCAGAGGGCGACGGGACATTCGAACGCATGATCGCCGAAATGGGCCTGAGCGAGGTCGGCCGCGACGACGGGCCGCGCATAGATGATGAGTTCACCGAACTGGTGCAGGCGCTGGAAGTCGGCGCCTGGGTCGAGCTGCAGGGAAGCGACGGCCGCATCACGCGCGCGCGCCTGGCCTGGAAGGGCGATGAGCGCAGCGCGTTCTCCTTCGTCAACCGCCAGTACAAGGTGGTGGCGGATCATCCGCTTTACGTGCTGGCGGAAGAATTCCGCCAGGGGCGCGCGGCAGTGGTGGAAAACATCGCATTGTTCGATCGCGCGCTCGACGGCGTCATATCCGGCATCATGAAGCTGGCGAGGTCTTCGGCCAGTTGATCGACCGCCGCGCCAAGCTGCATCTGCTGGACGGTGCGCATCCTTTCAAGTCGGCCGTATCAGATGGTTATGTCGATTACCCCGCACGCCGCCGCGCCGGCGGCAAAGTGCTGCTGTTCAATTTCGATCTCGCCCGCGAAATAGGCTTGTTGCCTCGTGGCGCGCCCGATGTGCTCGACAGCACGCTGCGCGGAGAAATCCTGCGCGCATTTGGTATGGAAATCGTCAACGAATATGATCGCGAGCACGATCCGGGGGCGGTGCGCCGCGCCGGTCCGCGCCGCTATATGGCTACGCGCTATCTGCAGCTGCAGCACCCGGGACGGAGCGGGCGGACTTCGGGCGATGGCCGTGGCATCTGGAACGGCGTCATCGGCAACGGTTCGGAGCGCTGGGATATTTCCAGTTGCGGCACCGGCGCCACGCGCCTCAGCCCGGCGACGGCGGCGCACGGCAGATATTTCCGCAGCGGTGACCGCTCCGTCTCCTACGGTTGCGGCAGGGCTTTCCTGTGGGATGCGGTCTGCGCCGCATTGATGAGCGATATTCTGCACCGCAACGGCATCCGCACCGAACGCACCCTGGCCATCATCGATTACGGCGACGGCAGCTGCATCGCCGTGCGCGCTTACCGCAATCTCATGCGTCCCGCCCATCTCTTTCTCTGGCTCAAGCAGCGCGATCATGCGCGCCTCAAGGCGGCGACCGATTACTATATCGGACGCGAATGCGAGGACGGGCGCTGGCCGCGGATCGGTTCCGACGGCGAACGCTATCGGTATCTGCTCGAGCGTGTCACCGAGGATTTCGCGCGCATGGCGGCGCGCTTCGAGAGTGAATACATTTTCTGCTGGCTCGACTGGGATGGCGACAACATCCTCCTCGACGGCGGCATCATCGACTACGGTTCCGTGCGCCAGTTCGGTCTGTTTCACCGCCAATACCGCTATGACGACGTCGATCGTTTGTCGACCGCCATCACCGAACAGCGCCTCAAGGCGCGCTATATCGTGCAGACGATGGCGCAGCTGGTGGATTTTCTGCTTACCGGGGAAAAGAAGCCGATCGCCGGTTTCCGCCGGGCGCCGGCCGTTGCGCGCTTCGACGAGCGGTTCTCGCATTGGCAGGAGCAATGCCTGATCGAACGCATCGGCTTCGAACCCTCGCTGCAGGACGTGCTGCTCAAGGATCGCGTTTTCATGCGGCAGCTGCGCCTGTTCGCGCCCATCTACCGCCATTTTGAGCGCGCCAGCTCTTCCCGCGGTGTTTATGCCGTATCGGACGGCATCACGCGTGATGCGATTTTCTGCATGCGCGATCTGCTGCGCGAACTGCCCGGCCGCTATCTCGACGGCGCATCCCTGCTGCCGCCGGAAGAATTCATCGATCTGATGCGCTCCGATTATGCCGGCGCGACCGACGTTCGCCTGTATCCCCGCCGCCGTGCGCGGATCCGGCGTTTCCAGCTCGCCTATGTCGCCATGGTGGCGCAGGCGGCCTCGATCAACGGTTGCAGCACGACGGCCATGATGCGCCGGGTCAGGCGGCGTTCGATGACGCTGAACCGCAGCGAACGCATCACCGGCGACGGTGTCCTGATCGCCGCCAAGAAACTGCTGCGCAGCTGCAATGCAATGAGTCACAAGGATTTGTACGACGCGTTTCAAGCGGTTGTGGAAGATCAGACATTGCGTTTCCCGTCTCCCGCGATTCCCGTGCCGGCACAGGAATCGCTTCATACCCCTTCCGGCATGCGCCTGTGCGGGGCGATGCTGAAGGCGATCAGAGCGCACCGCCAGGGTTTGTGACAGCGCACTGCCGCTGTCCGCTCGCAGTAGGCCAATTGTCGAAGCGGGTGGAAAGTGGTAAGGTGTCCGGATTTTCGGCGGGCCGTAACTTGCGCCCGCGCATGGTTTTTTCCTTTCCGCGATATACCCTTAATGCAAGGAGATGAAGATAATGGGGGATAGCAAAGAAGTCCTCGTGGTCGCTTCGAAGATCAAGAATTACATCCGCACCAAGTCCGATGTGAATGTCTCGGCCGCCGTTTTCGACGTGCTGTCGGACAGGATCCGCGAGCTTTGCGACCGTGCCGTCGAGAATGCGCTCAGAGATGGCCGCAAGACGGTCAAGGATCGCGACATCGCCTGAATACGGCGCGGTGTGGTGCGGAGCATGGCGAGTTCGTCATGCTCCGCATGACGCAGCGTATGCTGCGGACGGTTTCATATAATTGCAAATCATGGCAAACGATCTAGCGGTGTTCTCAAGAAAAGCCAGCTATTCCAAGGAAGATCTGATCGAATGTGGCCATGGCCGCCTGTTCGGTCCGGGCAACGCACAGCTGCCGTTGCCGCCGATGCTGATGTTCGATCGTATCGTCTCGATCGATGAGCAGGGCGGGGAGCACGGCAAGGGGTCTGTGATCGCCGAACTCGACATCGATCCGGATCTGTGGTTCTTCAAGTGTCATTTCGAAGGCGATCCGGTCATGCCCGGCTGTCTTGGTCTGGACGCCATGTGGCAGCTGATCGGCTTTTTCCTCGGCTGGTACGGTGGTCTGGGTCGCGGACGGGCGCTTGGCGCCGGCGATATCAAGTTTTCCGGCCAGGTCACCCCCGACCGCCGGCTGATCACCTATCGCATCGATTTCAAGCGCGTGATCACGCGCAAGCTGGTCATGGGCATTGCCGACGCCACGCTCGATGCGGACGGCGAAATCATTTACGCGGCGAAAGATCTGCGGGTGGGGTTGTTCATTTCAGCGGGAGAGGGGTGAGGCGGGAGTCATGCGACGCGTAGTCATTACAGGCTTGGGGATCATTTCCAATATCGGCAACAATGTGCGCGAGGTGGATGCCTCTCTGCGTGCCGGGCGCTCCGGCATCAGCTACAGCGAAGAATACGCAGAACTCGGCCTGCGCTCCCGGGTGCATGGCCCGATCAAGCTCGACCCGGCCGAGCACATCGATCGGCGTGTGTTGCGCTTCATGGGCGATGCGGCGGCATTCTGTTATCTCTCTGCGGTGCAGGCGGTGGAGGATGCCGGGCTTACGCCGGAGCAGGTTTCGCATCCGCGCACCGGCGTCGTGCTCGGTTCCGGCGGCGCTTCCAATCGTAATTTCCTGCAGGCCGCCGATGCGCTGCGCAACCGCGGCATTCGCGGCGTGGGGCCGTATATGGTCACGCGCACCATGGGCAGCACGACCTCGGCCAACGTCGCCACCGCGCTCAAGATCAAGGGCGTCAACTATTCCATCAGCTCGGCCTGTTCGACCAGCGCCCATTGCATAGGTCACGCCAGCGAACTCATCCAGCTCGGCAAGCAGGACATCGTCCTCGCCGGCGGCGGTGAGGAAGTGGACTGGACCATGGCCATGCTGTTCGACGGCATGGGCGCCTTGTCGTCCAAGTACAACGATACGCCGACGCGCGCCTCGCGCCCCTATGACATCGATCGCGACGGCTTTGTCATTTCCGGCGGCGCTGGCTGCCTGGTGGTCGAATCGCTGGAGCATGCCCAGGCGCGCGGCGCGCGCATCTATGCCGAACTCACCGGCTATGGCGCCAGCTCGGACGGCGCCGACATGGTGGCGCCGTCGGGTGAAGGCGCGGTGCGCTGCATGCGTCAGGCGCTCTCTACTGTCGAGGGGCCCATCGACTATATCAATGCCCATGGTACCGCCACTCAGGCCGGCGATATCAAGGAGCTCGATGCGGTACGCGCGGTTTTCGGCGACGCCATGCCGCCGATCTCGTCCACCAAATCGCTGACCGGCCATGCCCTGGGCGCGGCGGGCGTGAACGAGGCGGTCTATTCCCTGCTGATGATGCAGGGGGGGTATATCGCGGCGTCGGCCAATGTCGAGAACCGTGATCCGGCGGCCGAGGGCGTGCCCTTGGTCACCAGTCTGCGTGAGCACGTCACGCTGCGCCAGGTCATGAGCAACAGCTTCGGCTTCGGCGGCACCAACGCCACGCTGGTATTCAGCCGTTACGAGTAGGACGGGTGTTCATCGGCCGCGGAGGAAAAGATGAAGTGACGCGGCTCTTTTCCTCCGCGCCGCATCCGCTCCGATGAAAAAGATCTATTCCGCTGCCGACCTTCCCGAAGCCCATCTGATTTCCCATCTGCTTGCCCGCGCGGGCATCGCACATCATATTTTCAATGAAAACCTGCAGGGCGGTGTGGGTGAATTGCCGTTTACCCACATCTGGCCCGATATCTGGGTCGTCGATGATGCCGATGCCGAGCAGGCTGGCGCATTGATCCGGGAGTACGAGCACTCGGCCAGCCAGGGTGGCGGCGAGCCGCGTTGCTGTCCGGCCTGCGGAGAGGAAAACCCACCGACATTCGAAATCTGCTGGCGCTGCGGAACGTCCCTGACCGTTGCCGGCAATTGAAAAGCGCGTTCGTGCAGCGCCCTGGCGGATGTTCCGGCGCCGGGACGCGGGGATAATAAGAAAAGCGGAGGGGGCTCGAAAACGATGATGGGAGAGCAAAGGAAACGGGAGTGGCGCAGGGCCGCCGCCATGGTGTCGCTCGCCACGCTTGCGGCCTGTGCCGGGCGAGGAGAGATGGCGGCGCAGTCACCGGGTCCGGCGGCGGGAGTCGCGCCGCCAGCGCAGGAAGAACGTCAAGCGACGCTTCCGGCCGTTCCTGAGACGGTTTCGGCGCCGACGCAACGGGCGGAAGCGGCGGAGCTGGTGCTTGCCGCGCGCTACGGTCAGGAAGCCATGGTGCGCCAACTGCTCGACGGCGGCGCCGATATCGATGGGCGCGATGCCTTGGGGCGTACCGCGCTCATCGCCGCGGCGGCGGAACCTGGATCGGCCGTGGTGGGTCTGTTGCTCGATCGCGGCGCCAGCCTGACGGCGCGTGACCGCGATGGTTCCGATGCGCTCATGGCGGCGGTGATGAAAGGGCGCTTGCACCATGTGCGCCTGCTGCTCGATGCGGGCGCTGAACTCGAGGCACGCAACCCGGCCGGTGAAACGGTGCTGATGGTTGCCATCCGGACGGAACAGATGGCGGTGGCGGAGCATCTGCTCGATCGCGGTGCCGATCCCGATGTCTATGATCAGCAGCAGATCATCGCCGGCAATGCCTATACGCCGCTGATGTACGTCGCGCGCTACCTGAGCGGACAGGATGGCCTGCGCATGCTCGATCGGCTCGTGAGCGGCGGCGCCGCGCCCGGCATCCATCGTTCCGGGGGAGAAACCGCGCTCACGCTGGCGCAGCGCAATGGTCAGCAGGAGATGGTTGCCCGCTTGCGTGCGCTCGGCGTGCGCGACGAGCGGCCCTATGCCGGCCTGAGTCCGGGTGATGCGCTGCTGCGCGCCATACAGCTGGGCGATCCCGGCAAGGTACAGACGCTGATCGCGGCAGAAGCCGACGTCAATTATCGCAATACCGTAAGCGGCATCACGCCGCTGGCGAGCGCCGCCTATCATGGTCGTCAGGATCTGCTCGAAATGCTGATCCGCGGCGGCGGTCGCATCGACGATGTGCCCCGGGGGCTGCGCGCGGAGCGGATAGCGGTGTCGAGCGTACCGGTAGCCGAGCGCGAGCTGATGCGCGCGGTGGCGCGTGGCGATACGGCGCTGATCAGCGCTATCCGCCGCGGTGATCTGGGCATGGTCGAATACCTGCTCGACCACGGCGCCGGTCTGATGGTGCCCAATCGCGAGGGAGAAACACCCGGGCTGGCGGCGGCGCGCGCCGGCGATGCGGACATCATGGCGCTGCTGCTGCGTCGCGGACTCGATCCCGACGTGCAGGTTTTCTCCGAGCGGATCGACTATCTGCTGACCCTGTATGCGCAGCGTCAGGTGTTGCCGCCGATGCTGGCGGAGGCCGCCCGCCACGGTCATGAACGGGTCGTCGATGTGCTGTTGCGCGCCGGGGCAACGGTGAATGCGCGCGACGACGCCGGTCGTACCGCCTTGCATTGGGCCGCTGTCGCCGGGCATGAAGGCATCGTGCGGCGGCTGCTGGCGCAGGGAGCCGAGGGCAGTCTGACCGATCGCGCCGGTGACAGCGCACTGGCGCTGGCGCGCGGCAGCGGCGCGGGAGAGGTGGTCAGGCTGTTGTCGACCGGTGCCGATTGAGCATCAGCGCATGCCGCAGATGCAGATGGTCTCATTCCACATGCGCACGCGACCGTCCGGCAGGGTGAAGTTTGCCGTCGCGTCCCTGATCGCCGCCCAGATCTGCGCCCGGCGTTCTTCCGGTTGCTGTTCGAGCAATGCGACGACGGGCGCGAACAGATCCTGGATCAGCTCCATGTAAGCCTGCGCCGAAGGCGCTTCCAGGGCGACTGGCATGTATTCCAGGAATACCTGGCGGAAGCCGGCGTCGATGAAGTGTCGGCGCAATCGTTCATGGTCCGACAGGCTGAACGGGCCGGGCGCTTCGTCTTCGGTCGGCGTGATGCCGAGCACGCGGTTGGTGACGCTGATGGCGAGGTTGACGGTGGGAACCCGCGCCGGCAGTGACCACACGGCGGCGGCGAAGCGGTGGCCGGGGCGCAACACCTGCTGTATCCGGCGCAGCGCGCCGGGCAGATCGTCGAAGAACATCAGCCCCCAGCGACAGAGTACGGCATCGAAGCTGCCGTATACCCCCGCGAGCGTTTCCCCGTTGCCGTTGATGAAGCGCATATTGCCGAGATGCAGATCCTGCGCGCGTCGTGACGCCAGCGCCAGCATGCCGGGCGACTGGTCGAGTGCGACCACTTCGCCGCCGCTGCCGACACGCTGTGCCGCGGTCAGCGCCGGCTCACCCACGCCGCAGGCGAGATCGAGCACACGCGATCCTGCGCGCACTTCCGTCATTTCGAGCAGGCGATCGGTGACCGCGGCGGTACCGGCCTGCAGGGTTTCCCGCCATTTTTCCCAGCCTGCCGCAACAGCGTCCCAGGCTTGCCGACGCCTGCGTTCGGTGTCGGGGATGTCGTTTTCGTCATTCATGAGCACAGCTCAAGATTTTCCTGCATATGACGATGATTTCCGGGAACGGCGCCTGACTTTCGGCAGGCGCAGCGATTTTCCCGATTCTGCGTTCATATAAATATCAGCAATGATCGCTCATGGAAATAACTGGCAGGAAGTGGTCCGGGTCTGCGCCGAAGACCTGGTCAAGGGTACCCTGCGACTGCTCAGTCCGCCTGATGTTTTCATCCGGCTCGGGCGGATGGTGGATGATCCATCCTGCTCGATCGCGGCGCTGGCGCAGACGATCAGCCGTGATCCGGTGCTGAGTGCTCGTCTGCTGCGTCTCGCCAACAGTCCTTTTTACGGTTTTCCCTCCCGTATCGATACCATCGGGCGGGCGCTGAGCGTGATCGGAACGCGGGCGCTGCGCGATCTGGTACTGGCCGTTTCCGCACCGGGTATCTTCGCGAAAATGCCGATTCTCGACATGCGTGCCTTTTGGGAGCACAGCCTGCGCACGGCGGTGCTGGCCAGACTGCTCGCCAGTCGCTGCGGGTTCGCTGAACCGGAGACGCTGTTCGCCGCCGGTTTGTTCCATGATGTGGGTCAACTGCTCATTCTGGCCAAGCTGCCGGAGATGGGACGGGAAACGCGCTGGCGTGCGCGGGACTGCGGTCTGGCGCTCCACGCGGTCGAACAGGAAGTGATCGGTTTCGATCATGCGCAGGTTGGCGGCGAACTGCTGCGGCAATGGCAATTGCCGCGAAGCCTGTGGGAAGCCGTGGCCTGTCATCATCGGCCGGATGCGGCCCGCGATCCGCTGGCCGCCGCCATCGTCTGCATGGCCGATATCCTTGCCCACGAATTGCCCGATGCCCATACCCCCGAGGCGCGGAAAACCCTGTCGGCAGCGCTGGCGGCGACGCCCGATTTGGCACCGGTCCTGGCGCGTGTCGGCTGCGAACCCGTCGATCTGAACGTGCTCAGAGAAGCGCTGCTGCGTCAGGGCGCTCCGCTGGAGGAAATACTTCTCGCCGCCTGATCGGTCCCCGTCCCGAGCCCCAGGAACTGTCCTTCAAGCACTGTCTCTCAAGAACTGCCCCTTTCGTGCCGATATCGTACTGCTTGCCCCGTGTCGGCGACACGCTCCCGCGTCCGGACACAGGATGGTGGCGGGGGATAGGATGAATACGCCGTACGGGGAACAATCGTCTGCCCTTCCATCTGTTCAGGCATCTGTTCAGGCATCTGATCGGGCGTCTTATCGGGTGAATTACCGCTTCGGCCTGGGTGACGGTTCCGAACGCTCTCTGGCGTTACGGCTGGATCCGAATACCATGGAGCAGGAAGCCGAACTGCCGGAGACCCTGCCGCGCTGGACGGCGCTCGATTTCAATCAGTGTACGCATTGTCCGCTCGATGCCTTGCACCACCGTCAATGTCCGCTGGCGGCCTGCCTGTCCGGCATGGTGGATATCTGCAAGGATCTGGTTTCCTACGATCACATCCATCTGGTGGTGGAATCGCCCGACCGCGAGGTGCGCGCGCAGACCAGCGTGCAGCGCGCGATCAGTTCGCTGCTCGGTCTGATCATCGCCACCAGCCCCTGTCCGCATACGCGCTACCTGCGCCCGATGGCGCGTTTTCACCTGCCGCTGGCGACCGAGGAAGAGACCGTTTACCGCGCTGCGTCGATGTATCTGCTGGCCCAGTATTTCGTCTGCCGCGACGGCGCGGCGCCCGATATGGATCTGCATGGCCTGCGCAACATGTACAAGAAAATGCAGGTCGTGAATTTCGCCATTGCCGAACGCCTGCGTGCGGTCGAGGGCAAGGACGGAGCCATCAATGCGGTCATCCTGCTCGATCTGTTCGCTCGCGCCATGCCGGAGGCGATCGAAGACGCGCTGGCCAATATCCGCTATCTGTTCGCGCCTTATCTCGGCGCCCCCGACGGCAGTGTGGAGGACGAGGCATGAGCAGATGCCTTGCTTCCATCCATGACGAGCGCGCCCCGGCAAAGGCAGGGGAGAAAAAGCCCGTTCTGCTCATCGTCGATGACGAAGAAAACGTGCTGCACTCGATCAGGCGCCTGTTTCATGCCGACGGCTATACCATTCTGACGGCGCGGGATGGTTTCACCGCGCTCGATATGCTCGACCATCATGCCGTCGATGTGGCGATCTGCGATATGCGCATGCCGGGGATGGACGGGGTCGAGCTGATCTCGATCATGCGCCGGCGACATCCGTCCACCGTGTGCATCATGCTGACCGGCTATGTCGGCGTGGACGCGATGGCCGAGGCGGTCAACGAGGGTGGTGTATACAAGTTTTTCTCCAAACCGTGGGACGATGCTGTCCTGCGGTCCGCGGTGAAGGAGGCGCTGTCGCATCTCGGGAAAGAGCGCTGTTCCCGTATTCATGGCGGTGACAGATGCTCATGAGCAACGGCGCGTTCGCACAGGGTGCCGTCGCCGGAGAGGGGATGGGACGGGGCTGTATCCTGCTCGTGGACGATGAGGCCAATGTCCTGTCCGCGCTGCGCCGGCTGTTTCAGACGCAATATCACGTGCTGATCGCCAGCGGCGGCGGCGAAGGGCTGAAGGTTCTTGCCGGCGAGCCGGTGGACCTCGTCATTGCCGATATGCGCATGCCCGGCATGAGCGGTCCGGAGTTCCTGGCCAAGGTCGCCGAGGGCTGGCCGGAGGTGATACGCATTCTGCTGACGGGGCATTCGGATCTCGCCTCGACCGTGGCCGCCATCAACCATGGTCATATCTACAAGTACGTCAACAAGCCGTGGCGCGACGACGAATTGTGCCTGACGGTGCAGCGGGCGATCGAATTGCGGCGGATGAGGCTCGAACGCACCGAGCTGCTGGAAACGATTCAGCGGCAGAATGCCGATCTGCGTGATCTGAACACTCATCTGGAACGGCGGGTGGAAGAGCGGGTGCAGGCCATAGAGCAGATGAAGACGCTGCTCGATCAGAGCAACCAGGAGTTGAAAAAAAGCCTGGTCGATACGGTCGGCATGCTGTCCTCGATCGTCGAGTCCCGCGCCGGCATGGTCGACGGACATGCGCGCAGGGTCGCCGCGCTGTCGCATCGCCTCGCCATCGAGATGGGCATGAACGAAAGCGAGGCGCAGGAAGTCCTGTTCGGGGCGCTGCTGCACGACATAGGAAAGGTGACGCTGCCTGATACGGTGATCGGTCCGCGCAGTGCCTTCCGCGAGAGCGACCACGACGAATGGGCGCGGCACCCGGTCATCGGGGAGGAGTTGCTGCGTTCGATACGCTCGATGCGCGCAGCGGCCGCCATCGTCCGCAGTCATCACGAATGCCACGACGGCAGCGGTTTCCCCGACGGACTGGCGGGGGACGACATTCCGCCAGGTGCGCGGATCGTTGCCATGATCAGCGCCTACGACGGCTTGATGGCGGGCAGTCTGACGGGGCAGGTGCTCGATGAGCGGGCCGCCGAGCGCTATGTCTGCGAACGCCGCGGCAGTCATTTCCATCCGCAGGTGGTGGACGCATTCATCGCCATGCGCAGCGGCGACGGCATCATGCTGTCGGCGGACCAGCTCAGGCCGGGTATGCGGCTGGCGCGCGACATGATGAGCCGCCAGGGCGCCGTGCTGCTGTCGCGGGGGCATTGCCTGGATGAGGGTCTGATCGAACGGCTTCGCGCAGTGACGAAGAGCGTGGCCGGAAATGCCCGCATCTGCATTGCGCGAGACTGATGTGGCGAGGTGGACATGAAAGGTAATATGCGCTCGACCGCGCCGGCCTGCGACCGCGGCGATGAGCAGGATCATCGGCATACCATTCTGCTGGTGGACGATCAGCCGATCATCCTGCGTGCATTGCGGCGGGTGTTCAGGAACGAGGGATACCACATCCTGAGCGCGACCAGCGGAGACGATGCCTTGGCCGTGCTCGAGCGCGTGCGCTGCGATCTGCTGATCGTCGACTATCTCATGCCGAAGCTGAACGGCATCGAGCTGATCCACAGAGTGAAGGAAAGATGGCCGGACATGCCTTGCGTCCTATTGACCGGGCACACGGACTTCGCCGCCGTTGCCGGCGTCATCCGCAGCGGCCAACTGTACAAATTCGCCTTGAAGCCCTGGAACGACAATGACCTCCGAACGACCGTCGTCGAGGCGCTGACCGCCGCCCGTAACGGCCGCAAGCCGGATGCGTTACCGGAGGCCGGCGGGCATTAGGCCGAGGAGGAGCGCTGTGAGCGAGCCGAATCTGGCATGGGTCTACGAGCTGTACCTCCTGGCGCAGAAAGCCGCCGAGCATGGCGATCTGCGGCACGGTGATGATCGTTTGCTGCGTCACATCACGACGATCTTCTCCGCCGCCAGCGCCACGCTTGCGGAAATCGACGAGCGCCGTGAAACGCTGACCATCGTCGCCGGCATCGATCTGCCGGAATCCGTGCTGGGCAGCCGTGTTCCCGTGAGCGGCGGCATTCTCGGCTGGGTCGCCCGGCACGGCACTCCCTTGCTGCTGAACGGCGATCTCGCCAGCGACTCGCGTTTCCGCCCGCATGTGCGGAAGAAGAATGCGCCGCAGTCCGCCCTGTGCTGGCCGCTGATCGTCGAGAACCAGACCATCGGCGTGATCAGCATCAACCGCGACACCGGCCAGCCCCCGTTCGTCATGGAGGATCTGCAGCGCGGTTTCGCGGCCATCCGCTTCGTCGCCATCGCGGTGGAGAATGCCCGCCTGCATGTGCGTTCGCAGCGTTACGTGCGCGAACTGCGGGAACTGCTGGCGCAGTTCGAGGAAGCCAAATCCCATTTGATGCAGGCCGAGAAAATGGCATCCCTGGGGCAGCTTGCGGCTGGAATTGTGCATGAGATCAATAATCCCATCAGTTACGTCGGGTCGAATCTCAATGCGCTGCACGATTACGTCGGGGATCTGCTTCTCATCCTCGACGCCTATGAGTCGGTCGAGCAGTCGCTCGCCGGCGATCCTGCGCTGTACGCGGCGGTCGAAACGGCGCGTTCGGGCATCGATATGCCTTATGTGAAAGCGGATATCCGCGCGCTGATCGATGAATCGATGGAAGGCGTGGGCAGGGTGCGGCAGATCGTGCAGGGCCTGAAGGATTTTTCCCATATGACCCCGATGACATGGGAATGGGCGGATCTGCATGCCGGCATCGACAGCACGCTGAACATCGTCCACAACGAAATCAAATATAAGGCGGATATCGTCAAAGTGTACGGTGAACTGCCGCCGGTGCAGTGCATGCTGTCTCAGCTGAACCAGGTGTTCATGAATCTGCTGGTCAATGCGGCGCAGGCGATCGACAAGCACGGCGTCATTACCATTCGTACCGGTATGCTCGGCAAGGACTGGGTATGGGTGGAAGTCAGCGATACCGGCAGCGGCATAGCGCACGAAAACTCCTGGCGCGTCTTCGAACCCTTCTACACGACGAAATCCATAGGCAAGGGGACCGGGCTCGGCCTGCCCATTTCCTACGGCATCGTCGAAAAACACGGCGGACGCATCGAAGTCGAAAGCGAGCCAGGCCGCGGCGCGACTTTCCGCGTCCTGCTGCCGGTTTCCCGAACGGTTTCCCGGACAGATTCTCAGGCAGCGGCATTGCCGGCCGCGCGCACCGGCTGCGCACCGGGCTGATTGCCGGCGTTCGATCGGACGTAATCCCAGGGTACGTTCATACCTTGTCCGCTGGTGCGGCATCCGCGGCACGTTCATGCTCGGTCCATCCATCGCGTGGGAAACGGAGCAGGGGCGGCGGAATCGCGCCAGGGACGGCGCCGGGGTCATGGACGACCGCATGGCCGGACCGCTCCGATTTTCACGCGATGGTTCTCTCCCGATGGTTCTCCCCAGTGGTTCTTCAGGCAGCCATGGGTGCAGGCCGGCAGTTTCCCCCACGATAAAGCCGGCCATGATGAAACCGGTCCCCATCCCGGATGGCAAGGTGCTAAGCTCGGGGAACGCCCGTTCCCGTGGACGGCAGCATGATCGGCCCATCGTTACCGGCATCCCGAAGGAGGCAGCATGAAAGACCATGTCTACAAGACGATCGAATTGACCGGTTCATCTCCCGACGGCGTGGAACCCGCCATCCAGCGCGCGCTGGAGCGGGCGGCGCAGTCGATGCGCCACATGCGCTGGTTCGAGGTGGCCAGCGTTCGCGGGCATATAGAGGACGGTCGGGTATCGCACTACCAGGTGACGATCAAGGTGGGTTTCACCCTGGAAGACTGAAAACCCGGTTACCCTGTCCGCAGGCCTCAGGAAGCGGCGTCCGCCGCCGTAGCGGCGGCGTAAAGCCGGTCCGTCTTCGCCGCCATGATGAAATCGTTGCGGTGCAGGCCCTTGATCTTGTGCGACCACCAGGTGGCGGTGACCTCTCCCCAGCGCGTCAGCAGATCGGGGTGGTGTCCTTCCTGCTCGGCGATTTCACCGACGCGATTGGTGAATTCCAGTGCGGAGCGGAAGTTCCTGAAGCGGAAGCTGCGCTCCAGTTGCCGGATGCCGTCGCGCTCGACGATCCGCCATTCCGGTACCTCGCGCCCGTAGGCGGCCGCCTCTTCCGCGCTCAGCCGCGGTGCATCGGCGCGGCAGGCTTCGCATCTGTTTTCGGCCAATGTACTCATCTCGCATCTCCCTGTTCCATGTTGGGTTCCATGTTGGGTTCGATACCGGATTCGATACCGGCGGAATCGTGACCGGCGTCATCGTTTGATGCCGGTTCAAGCCGTGACCCGTACCGCCAGCACGTCGCATCCGGCCGCGTTGAGCACCGCACTGGCGGTCGATCCGAGAAGACGGCCGATGCCATGGCGGCCATGCGAGCCGATGACGATCAGGTCGACCCCGTGCTCCGCTGCGCTGGCGACGATTTCCCGGCGCGGCGAGCCCAGTTCCACGCGCTGTTCAATATCCGGGCCGAGCCGGTGGCGTTCGGCATAGCGCGCCAGCGAGCGGGTCCCCTGTTCCACCAGTTCCTGTTCGTCGATGAGTACGGCCGGGCTGGGCGTGAAGTCGTCGGCGAAGCCGAGCGGTGGCGGGTAATCGACGATGTGCAGCAGTGTCAGGCGCGCACCATACTGGCCGGCGATGTCGAGGGCGCGCTGCAGTATCTGTGCGGACGCATCGGAGAAATCGAGGGCGACGAGAATGTGTTGGTATGACATGGCGACAGAACTCCCAACAAGTGGCGGGGCATGATTCGCATCATAGCAAACACAGTATCCGCTGACCGTGAAACGACGGGATCTACACGGTATGGTATTTTGCACGTAGAATTGGCATAAAGTATGCATTTTACGTTTGGGGCCCGGGAGACCGGAGCGCCGCCTCTGACGATCAGCCGGCGGCCGTACTCGGTGGCAGGGAAGCGCACTCGCCGGCACGGAGCTCAGCAAATAAAAAAGGGGGATTGAGATGGCTGAAGTCATAGAAGATCGCCGCGCCGGTTCGCGGGCAATGATTCGGGAACTGGTGGGCGGGCGCGATTGCTTGCTCAAGCTGTACAGGGATCTCGCTGAATTGCATCCTTTTCACGCCAGCGAGCAGGTGACCGATCTGCTCGAGCGCTTCTGCCAGGCTTTGATCGATTACACCGCCGATGCTCACTTCAGGCTCTACCGCTATATCGATGAGCGGCGCGAGCGCCGGCGCGCGGTGCTGGACATCGCCGACGAGGTCTATCCGGCGATTCTCTCGACCACCGATATCATCCTGAAATTCAACGATCGCTACGATTTTTCCCGCGGCCGTAAAGCGATCAGCCTGGAAACGCTGGAGCATGACCTGTCCCTGGTGGGCGAGCGCCTGGCCGACCGTATCGAACTCGAGGACCGGATCATCCAGGTGCTCGGCAGGGAGGCGAGAGCCCCCGGCGCTTGAGAACCGTCATCGTCATACCCATATTCGATCCATGAACGACGGAAATCCGACTACTGCTCCAATACCTGTATGGTAAGCGTCAGGGATAGCCGACTCGGTATCAGCAGCAAGGACGATCTGGATAGCGGGCGCTGGCTGCATTCTCTCGCCGAGGCGCACCCTCCCGAAGCACTGCATGTCATCGAACGCGCCTGCGTGCTGGCGGCGCAGGCGCACGCGGGCCAGCAGCGCGCATCCGGCGAGCCCTATTTCCAGCACGTGCTGGCGGTTGCCAACATCCTCGCCGAGCTCGGCATGGATCACGAGACGATCGCCGCGGCCATACTGCACGATGTCGCCGAGGACACGGCCGTCGCCCAGGAGCAGATCGAACGGGAGTTCGGTCAGACCATCGCCCGCCTGGTCGATGGCGTGACCAAGATGAAGCTCATCCGCGCCTACAAGAGCCTGCCCGAGCACGACAAGCAGGAACGCGTGCAGGCGGAAAATCTGCGCAAGATGCTCCTCGCCATGGCCGAGGATGTGCGCGTGGTGCTGATCAAGCTGGCCGACCGCACGCACAATATGCGCACGCTGTCGGCTCTGCCGCCCGAGAAGCAGACCCGCATCGCCCGGGAAACCCTCGACATCTATGCGCCGCTCGCCAACCGGCTCGGCATCTGGCAGCTCAAGTGGGAGCTGGAAGACCTGTCGCTGCGCTACCTCGATCCCGCCCTTTACAACCGTATCGCGCGCCTGCTCGACGAGCGCCGCGTCGATCGCGACCGCCAGGTGGCCGATTTCATGCTGATTCTGCAGCAGGAGCTCGAACGCGCCGGCGTGCGGGGGGCGGTGAGCGGGCGCTCGAAGCATATCTACAGCATCTGGCGCAAGATGGAGCGCAAGAACGTCGATTATCACCAGATCCGCGACGTGCGCGGGGTGCGTGTGCTGGTGGACAACGTCGCCGATTGCTACAAGGCGCTGGGTGTCATCCACGGTCTGTGGCAGTACATCACCGGCGAATTCGACGATTACATCGCGACGCCGAAGGAAAACGGCTATCAGTCCATACATACCGCCGTGATCGGGCCGGAAGGACGCACCTTCGAGGTGCAGATCCGCACCCACGCCATGCACGAGAGCAACGAGCTCGGTGTGGCCGCGCACTGGCGCTACAAGGAAGGATCCAAAGGCGATGAGGGTCTGAACCGCAAGGTCGCCTGGTTGCGTCAGCTTCTCGAATGGAAGGACGAGATCGTCGATGCCGGGGAATTCGTCGACCGCTTCCGCAGCGAGGTGTTCGAGGACCGCATTTATGTCTTCACGCCCAAGGGAAACGTCATCGATCTGGCCGCAGGCGCCACGCCGCTCGATTTCGCCTATCACGTGCATACCGAGATCGGCCATCGCTGCCGTGGCGCCAAGGTGGGCGGCCGCATGGTGCCGCTGACCTATGTGCTCGAGACGGGACAGCAGGTGGAAATACTGACGGTCAAGGAAGGCGGCCCCAGCCGCGACTGGTTGAATCCGCATCTCGGTTACGTCAAGACCACGCGGGCGCGCAACAAGATTCAGCATTGGTTCCGCCAGCAGGACCGCGACAAGAACATCGTTTCCGGCCGCCTTGGCCTCGAACGTGAATTCAAGCGTCTGGGCCTGTCGAACGTCAGTTATGAAAAGCTCGCCGAAGGGCTGGGCTATCCTCATCCCGACGATCTGTTCATCGCTGTGTCGCACAACGAGATCAAGCCCTCGCGCTATTTGCAGGTGGCGCAGGGACTGGCCGAGTCCGAGGCGCGTGTCGATGACACGGCCGAGCTGCTGTCGCTGCGGCGCGCGCCTGCGCGCGGGCACCAGGCGGGTGCGCTCAGCGTCGAGGGCGTCGGCAACGTCATGACCCATATCGCCCATTGCTGCCGGCCGGTGCCGGGGGATGAAATCCGCGGCTATATCACCGTCGGCCGCGGTGTCAGCGTGCACCGCGGTGATTGTCCCAACATCCTGCGCTACGCGACGCTCTCTCCGGAGCGTGTCATCGTCGTGGAGTGGGGCGCGCGCGCCGAGCAGACTTTTCCGGTGGAGGTCGAGATACGGGCGTTCGACCGCAAGGGCCTGCTGAGCGATGTAACCTCGATTCTGGCCAATGACAAGCTCAATGTTACCGCCATCAACACGCGCTCGAACAGCCGTGATCACACAGCGGACATGCGCTTGACACTGGAAATTCCCAATATCGATGTGCTCAGTCGGGTGCTCACGAAAATCAATCAGTTGCCCAATGTGCTGAGCGTACGCCGTTTGCTGCGCTGAGGGGTTTTTCCGGGCACCCGCGTCGCTTGTCCGCCGCTACGTTTGATTTATCCCGGCAGGGCGCATAGCATGGAAGTA
This sequence comes from uncultured Chromatiales bacterium, assembly GCA_964388175.1. Taxonomy (GTDB): domain Bacteria; phylum Pseudomonadota; class Gammaproteobacteria; order SZUA-140; family SZUA-140; genus JAITWN01. Next base: position 18,996 of record CAYLYS010000038.1, read on the forward strand.
CGGATGATTGCCAGCCAGACGACGAGGGTCGGGGAGGGGAATATATTGGACCGGGCCGAAAACCGGATCTGCCCATGTGCCCTGCCTGTTGGAATCATCCGTTCCCGCCTGCAGTACGGTTCTCGTGTTTACAGTCCTGATATTTACATTCACACAGCCTGTCGATGGCGCCGTCGATCGCGGTCCCGCCGCGGCGCGGCGTGCCAATTCATTTCCCTTGCTCGAGGTGCATCATGAAATTGCCTTTGCAGATCACCAGCAGAAACGTCTCCCTGTCCGAAGCAGCCGGCGATATCATCAAGGAAAAAGCCGCCAAACTCGAAACTTTCTACGATAGGATCATAGCGTGCCGCGTGCTGGTGGATGCGCCCCATCGTCACAAACATCAGGGTGTGTTTTATAATGTGCGACTGGATATCACGGTCCCGGGCGGGGAAATCGTGGTCAAACGCGAGCCCAATGAAGATCTGTACGTGGCGATCCGCGATTCTTTCGATGCCGCGCGTCGTCAGTTGCAGAGCTTCGTCCGGCGCCAGCGCGGAGAGGTCAAGATCCACGATACCGCGCCGTCGGGTCAGGCGAATGATCTGCCGAGCGATCTACCAGGCGATCTGCAGGAAGCGTACGGTGTCATCGAAACCATCGACGGGCGAGAGGTTTATTTTCACGGTGACAGTGTCAATGGCGCCGACGGATTCGACCCGCTTGCAGCCGATGCCCCAGCCGATGCCAGGATGCAGTTCATCGAGGAGGAAGGAGAAGAAAGGCCGCAGGCCAGCGCCGTGAGACCGCGCGCCGGACGCGGATAAATCGCGCGGCGTCCCGTGTCGGCGGCACGCGGGCGTCGCCGAAACATGCCCGGATGCATCTGCTGCCTGCCGAATGCGCTGCGCAGAGGTGTCCGGGCATGTATTTTCACTTTCCCTGTTACCGCTCCCTATTGCCATGAGCAGCGATATCAGTCCCTTCGATCGCGACACTTTCCTGCGTACCTTGCCGACCCGACCGGGTGTTTACCGCATGCTCGACAGCGGCGGCGAGGTGCTCTATGTCGGCAAGGCGCGCAATCTGAAGAACCGCGTTTCCAGCTATTTCGGCGCATCCAGTACCTCGCCCAAGACTGCCCGCCTGGTCGAGCAGATTCACCGGGTGGAAATCACTGTCACGCGCACGGAAGACGAGGCGCTGCTGCTCGAAAACAATCTGATCAAGACGCTGCGCCCGCGCTACAACATTCTGCTGCGTGACGACAAGAGCTATCCCTACATCCATCTGTCGAGCGAACACGACTTCCCGCGCCTCAGTTTTTACCGCGGTTCGCGCCGAGAACCCGGACGCTATTTCGGGCCGTATCCCGGCGCCGGGGCTGTGCGTTCGGCGCTCAATCAGCTCCAGCGTCTGTTCAAGATCCGCCAGTGCGAGGACAGCTTCTTCCGCAGCCGCAGCCGTCCGTGCCTGCAGTATCAGATCAAGCGTTGCACCGCGCCCTGTGTCGGCTATATCGATCCGGCTTCCTATGCCGACGACGTACGCCACGCCGTGATGTTCCTGGAGGGGCGCAACCAGGAAGTGATCAAGGAGCTGGGTGCGAGGATGGACCAGGCGGCGGAGCGCCTCGACTACGAACAGGCGGCCTATTATCGCGACCAGATCGTCCGCCTGCGCCGCGTTCTCGAGCAGCAATACGTGAGCGGCGACGGCGGTGACATCGATATCATCGCGGTGGCGACGCGAAGCGGTGTCGGCTGCGTGGAAGTGTTCTATATCCGGGGCGGCAACAATCTCGGCAACAAGACGTTCTTTCCCCGCCATACCGCCGATGCCGATACGGTCGAGATTCTCGGCGCGTTTCTGCCGCAGTATTACATCGGCCGAGATCCGCCCGCCGAAATCATCGTCAGCGAGCAACCGGAGGATCTCGATCTGATCCGTGAAGTGCTGGAGCAGGCGGCGGGCAGGCGGGTCGCGATTCACAGCCGCGTGCGCGGCGATCGCGCACGCTGGCTGCAGATGGCGCTCGACAATGCCGATCATGCTCTGCAGGCCCACTTGTCCAGTCACTCGCGCATGAGCGACCGTTTCACCGCGCTGCAGGATGCGCTTGGCCTGGACGCCTTGCCGCAGCGCCTGGAATGCTTCGATATCAGCCATACCGGCGGCGAGGCGACGGTCGCTTCCTGCGTGGTGTTCGACCAGAACGGTCCGCTGCGCAGCGACTACCGGCGCTTCAACATCAGCGACATCACGCCGGGAGACGATTATGCCGCCATGCGCCAGGCGGTTACCCGGCGTTATCTGCGCCTGAAGAAAGGCGAAGCGAAACTGCCCGATATTCTGTTCATCGACGGCGGTAAAGGCCAGCTCGCTCAGGCCGATGCGGTGCTGAAGGAACTGCAGGTCAGCGGCGTGTTTCTGGTCGGTGTCGCCAAGGGACCGGAACGCAAGCCCGGGCTGGAAACATTGTTCATATCCGGCGGCGCACCGGAAGGAGTAAACTTAGCCGCTGATTCGCCGGCGCTGCAACTGATCCAGCAGATCCGCGACGAAGCCCATCGCTTTGCCATCACCGGGCATCGCGGCCGGCGCGCCAAGGCGCGCAACCGCTCGGCGCTGGAGGATATCGAAGGCATCGGTCCGGTTCGTCGCCGCACGCTGCTCAGGCAGTTCGGCGGATTGCAGGGCATAGCGCGCGCAGGGGTGGAAGAGCTGGCGCGCACGCCCGGCATCAGTATCGAACTCGCCCAGCGCATTTATGATATTTTTCACGGAAAATGACCAAGAAAAACAAAACGACGATGACCACGCCGACGCTGCTGACGCTGTTCCGCATCGCGTTGATTCCGGTATTCGTGCTCATTTTCTATCTGCCCTGGGACGGTGCGCGGGTGGTGACGGCGGTGATTTTCACGCTGGCGGCACTGACCGACTGGCTGGACGGCTATCTCGCGCGTCGGCTCGATCAGACCTCGGCGTTCGGCGCTTTTCTCGATCCGGTGGCGGACAAGCTGATGGTCGCCGTTGCCCTGATCCTGATGGTCCAGGCCAGTCCCACGCCCTGGCTGGCCATTCCGGCCGCGGTCATCATCGGCCGCGAAATCGCCGTCTCGGCACTGCGCGAGCGCATGGCTGAAATCGGCCGCGGCGCCACGGTTGCCGTCAGCATGGCGGGGAAGATCAAGACCACCTGTCAGATGCTCGCCATCATTCTGCTGCTGTACCAGCGGCCGCTGCTCGGTCTGCCGACGGAAAGCCTGGGCTATGCGCTGCTGTACATGGCGGCCGGCCTTACCCTGTGGTCGATGATCATTTATCTGCTGCGGGCCTGGCCTGTGTTGCGGGATACCTGAGAAGACTTGACACCGGTCGACGAAACCATAAAAATACGGCTTCTTCGTTCAGCGGGAATAGCTCAGTTGGTAGAGCACGACCTTGCCAAGGTCGGGGTCGCGAGTTCGAGTCTCGTTTCCCGCTCCAGTTTTTTCCACTTGCCTTTGCGGATCGTCTGACGTTCCGATCGGGCTTCTCCTTTTCTTCGTTCGTCTTTCCTCTCTTCGTCTGACCGCCGGATTTCATCCCGCTCAGGTCCGGATGCACGAATTTTCCGGTATCGGTGTTCCGGCGTCGGTGTTACAGCGGGAAGACCTGATCCTGGCGCGGCACCGTGGCGCTCCAGCCCAGTTCGCGCTCGATGCGTACGCGCAAGGCGTCGGACGCATCGGGTTCGCCATGAACGATGAAGACGCGCTGCGGCGGGCGCCGGAAGCCGGACAGCCAGCGCAGCAGCTCGTCGCTGTCGGCATGGGCCGAGAGCATCGGCAGTTCGGTCACCTCGGCGCGTACCGGCACCCATTGCCCGTAGACTTTCACCTCCCGCGCGCCTTCGAGCAGTTTGCGTCCGCGCGTGCCGGCGGCTTGGAAGCCGGAGAACAGCAGGGTATTGCGATGGTCGGGCCCGAACGCGGCGATGTGATGCAGCACCCGTCCGCCAGTGGCCATGCCGCTGGCCGAGATGATGACCTTGGGGTAGCGGTTGGCCGACAGCGCCTTGGATTCCTCGACATCGCGCACGTAGGTCACCGCGTTGCAGGCGGCTTCGTAGTCGCGGTCGGCGAGCCGGTGTTCTTCGGGATAGGCATTCAGCAATTCGCTGGCGCTGGTGGCCATCGGGCTGTCCAGATAGAACGGGACGTTCTGCAGCCGGCCGGACTGCGACAACTGCCACAGGTGATAGATCAGCGATTGCGCCCGTCCGACCGCGAAAGCGGGGATGACCACCGTGCCGCCGCGCTTGACGGTGCGCTCGATCACGGTGGCCAATGCTTCCAGCGGGTCGTCGCCATCGTGCCGACGATTGCCGTAAGTCGATTCGATCACCACGTAGTCCGCCTCGGGCACCGTTTCGGGATCGTGCATCACCGGATCGTCGTAGCGGCCGAGATCGCCGGAGAACACGATGCGGCGTCCGCCGATATCGATCTGCGCCGTCGTTGCGCCGAGGATGTGGCCGGCGCGGCGCAGCAGCAGCGTGGCGCCGCCGGGTAGGGCAACGGGCTTGTGCAGCGGCGCCGGCATGAAGGCGGCGATCGCGCGTTCGGCTTCGCGTATACCGTAGAGCGGCTGCGCCGGATGGTGCTTGGAAAAACCCTTGCGGTTGGCGAACTCGGCGTCTTTTTCCTGCAGATGGGCACTGTCGCGAAGGATGAGCGCAGCGACGGCGCGCGTGGCCGCGGTGGCGTGGATCTTTCCCCTGAAGCCGTCACGCACGAGCCGCGGCAGATAGCCGGAGTGATCCAGATGGGCATGGGTGAGGATGACGGCGTCGATGAGTTGCGGCTCGACCGGCAGCGGCTGCCAGTTGAGTTCGCGCAGGTTCTTCAGCCCCTGGAACAGACCGCAGTCGATGAGCAGGCGGGTCTTGTCATGCGTGAGCAGATGTTTGGAGCCGGTGACGGTGCCGGCACCGCCGAGGGAGGTCAATGAAAGCATGGGATGTCTTCTTCTGAGTAGGGAATCAGCGGTCGGTGTCCGTATCCCGCAGCCGGCGCCCGATGGCCGCGCTTTTTTGTCGTCTCCGTCCGCGCCGGCATGGCTGCCGGTGTCCGCTGCAATGGTTGATTGATTCGCTCTGTTTTTTTGCCGGAAGACGTGCGGTTCATACCGCCGATTATTTCATTTAATGTCCGTCCGGTAACTATTGCATTATCTAACGATCGACCGATCATCATAGGTTGGGGCAGATTTCGAAGCGGTGAAAAAATAAAGGATAAGGAAAGAATATGAGCATACGTCTGTTTCAAATGCCCGGCGGAAGCGTAGCGCCGCTGCTGGCGCATGTAAGCGGACTGGAACCGATCCGCGCGGCGGTCGTTCATCCCTGCGACGAGCTCAGCCTGTCGGCGACGCTGGCGGCCCGCGATGCCGGATTGATATTGCCGGTGCTGGTGGCGCCGCGGGCGAAGCTGGAGGCGGTCGCCGAGGATGCCGGGCTGGACCTCGCGGGCGTGGAGATCGTCGACGTTCAGCACAGCCATGCCGCCGCCGCACAGGCAGCCGCGATGGCCGGCAGGGGCGAGGTCGAGGTGCTGGTGAAAGGCAGTCTGCACACCGATGAGCTGATGGCCGCGGTGCTGGCGCCGGGCTCGGGCCTGCGCACCAAGCGCCGGATCAGCCACTGCTTCATTCTGCAGACGCCGCATTATCCGCGGCCGCTCATCGTCACCGACGCGGCGATCAACATCGCGCCCGATCTGCTGCAGAAGGCCGACATCGTGCGCAATGCGATCGATCTCGCCCGGGTGATCGGCATCGCCGAGCCGCGGGTGGCGATTCTCGCCGCGACCGAAACCGTCAATCCGCGGATGCAGGCGACGCTCGATGCCGCCGCGCTGTGCAAGATGGCCGACCGTGGC
>CAYLYS010000039.1:0-24829 GCA_964388175.1 uncultured Chromatiales bacterium
GCAGCGCCCGCGGCCGGAGCGCCTGCGGCAACAGCAAGCGCCGGTCCCGGTTCGGTCATCGCCTCGCGCGTTCTGCAACCGGCGGCATCACCCGCGCCCGCGCAGCGCGAACCCGTGCGCTTCCAGCAGATCGACGGCTATCCCGCCGACCTGTCCGCGATGGGCTTCGGCCCGGGCCGGAAGCTCGTGGACACGCCCGCGCTCACCCTGTACCTGCTGGATGAGCCCGAACCCGGTCCTCGTGCAACCCATCTGAATATCTTTATCGCGGTGCGCGACTTCCTGCCCGACGAGCCGATCATCACCGACAATAATTACAACGCCCCCGTATCCGAGCAGACCCGGCAGTGGCTGGAACGGAACATCGCACCACACGTTAAGCTGCGCCAGATTACCGCCGACCCGGCTGGCCCGGCGGGGGGCGGAGCGCAGGTGTGGTTCTACCAGCGCGGCTTGCGGCTGCCGCTGATCGATGCCTCGGTTCCCAGCCGGGACAACACCGTCCCAGGCAAGGTGTCGCTCGATTTCTTTCCGCAGGCGCAGCGGGATCCGACACGCCGCCTGCAACCGGTCGATCGACCGGTCGGCATCCTCGAGGTCGGTGTGCTGCGCGCCACGCCGGCTGCGGCCTCGGAATGGACGAAGAGAAGCGGCCGCTGGCACTTCAATACCGTCGCCGAACTCGTCGCCGAGGATCGCCGGTACGACGAGATCGCCGCCGGAGTTCCCGAACACCAGGCGCGCCAGCAGGCCGGGCAGAGCTCTCCCGAGATGGCCGCCATCGAAGCACTGCCACCGTCGGACAGGCTGCGGGCGTTCAAGTACGAGGACTACCGTTATCTGGGCAGTGTGGCGGGGCGTGATTATTTCATGCTGCCCGCCTTATTCGATAACCGCGTGAAGGCGGAGGGGCACGATCCTTTTGCGCCGCCCGCCTCGTTCGACGGCAGCCTGAGGATCGCCATCGTGCACGATGTGGGAGAGAGCGAGCATATCCTCGATTTCGATTTCTTCCCGGTCCAGAACAAGCGCAACGAGAGAGCGTTGGGCTATCGCCTGGCCGATGCCGAGGTGGCGAGGTTCAATCGTGAACTGAGGCCGACGCTCGACCCGATACTCGAGCGGAGCCCTGCGCTCAGGGAGGTCAGCGTGTATCACTATGTGAGAAGCAGGCCGCTGCCGCTGCTGCGCGGCTCTGCTCAACTGCTTCCCGCCGGACAAAATCCGGTGCTCTCCGCTCGTTGGAAACCCGGCGTGAACGGCGCGTGGGAACCGGCTTACCGTTATGTCGATAACGAGGCCGGTCACTTTGCTATCTCCGAAGGTTACAGTTATGCCTCGGCCCTGCGCTCGATTCAACGGTACGAGGAGAGTGTGATGACCGGCCGCGCCGGTATCAATGTGATGTTTTGGGACGGAGCGGTCGAAGAAGCCTATCAGCATGCCTCGGCCGCCGCGAAGACGCGGCGCCCCCAGATCGCGCACTGGACCATGGGCTATTGGGGGCTGGCTCACGACAAGCTGGGCCGCGATCTGCTCGAAGGCCGCTTCGATCAGGTGCCGCACGACGGCAATTTCGATGATTTCTTCATGGCCTGGGTGAGTCTGTATGAATGGCACTGCGCCGAGTTCATCTCTCCGGCGGCGCATTTCAAGCACACCAGAACCTGGCGTGAGATGCGCCAATATTTGTATATAGAGGAGTGGGTCGACAAGGAGGAAACCTTCGAGGCAATCATGGAGCCCCGCTTCCTGGAGACCTTCCAGCGCAATTTCGAGCGAGGCCCGCTTAACGGGCGACCGGGAGGGCCGCAAACCTCCACCGATGGAAGTGCGTTTGCGATCTCCGAATCCGCGGTCCGGCGCAATGCGATCCGGGGTCTGCTGCGGGGCGATGGTTGCCAGTCGCCCCATGTCCGCCGTCTGGCCGACAATCTGTATCGGCACAGCCAGACCGACGACGGCAGTTAGCCAACGGGGTCAGGCCCTTTTGCTCCGCGATACCGGAGATCAGCAATGTCGATTGATCGAAAGGGTCTGATCCCGCCATGACCTCACGCCTGATCGTGAACATCGACGTGCCGGCGCTCGCGCCCGCGATCGCGTTCTATACCGCCGCGCTCGGCCTGCGGCTCACCCGCATCCTCGATGACGACGTCGCCGAACTGAGCGGCGCTTCTTCCGTGATCTATCTGCTGATGAAGCCCGCCGGCTCGACGATTGCGCCCGCGGTCGCGGCGGGCCGCCACTATCAGCGGCACTGGACGCCGGTGCACATCGATTTCGTGGTCGATGACATCGAGCAGGCTGCGCAGCGGGCCATCGCTGCCGGCGCTGTCCGCGAGAGCGAGTGCGTGGAGTGGCGCGGTTCGAAGTGCATCACCTTTTCCGATCCTTTCGGTCATGGCTTCTGCCTGATCGAGTTCACGCAGGGAACATACAGTGACGAGTGAAGCGCTGTGCATGCGCCGCTACGTGAATGCCCCGCGCGCGAGCGTCTCCTATCGGGCGGGCATGGAGCTGCCGGTTGGATAAAGCGATCAGCCTCATCCCCGGCGATCGCTTCTATGCCTTCAGGGCCATGGCAGGTCCGCATGGCGTTTAGGATGACGCCACTTGCCGATTCCTTTTCCTTGCTGTCTGGCGAAAGGCGGACGGCGTTGGACAAGCTCGCGGCGCTGGTCGAGGGCCGCAGGATCGACTGATCGACCGCTTGCCTGTTTTCGGCCGTGCATATAGTGTCATGGACACCTGCACATCAATCCCGAGTCGCCCATGTTCATCAGCGTCCTGGAACTGTTCAAGATCGGCATCGGGCCGTCGAGCTCGCATACCATGGGGCCGATGGTAGCTGCGAAGGCCTTCGCCGGCCTGGCTAGCGACTGGCTCATCGCTCACCCCGAGGTTCGCGATGCCTCGCTGCGCTGCATCCTCAAGGGTTCGCTTGCCTATACGGGCAAGGGACACGCCACCGACCGGGCCGTGACCCTGGGGCTGCATGGCCACACGCCCGGGGAAGCGGCGGCCCGCGACGTGGATCCACTGGTCGCGGAGCTGTGGGCACGCGACCGTATCCTCCTGGAAGGTACGCCGACCGTTCGATTCTCTCCCCCGCGGGATATCATCTTCGATCGGGGCGAGCCGCTGCCGGAACACCCCAACGGCATGATCTTCACGCTGCTCGATCCCGCCGGCGAGGCGCTGCTCTCCGAGATCTATTTTTCCATCGGCGGCGGCTTCGTCAGCACGCTTGCCGAGATCCGCGAACTGGTGGCGCCGCTGCGCATGGTCCCGGATGATGCTTACCCTTTCGGTTTCGATTCGGCCCGGGTCATGCTGCGCATGGCCGAGGAAAGCGGTCTGTCCATTGCCGCCATGAAGCGCACCAACGAATGCAGTGTGATGCCGGCGTCGGCGCTGGACGAAGGTCTGGATGCCATCTGGCAGGCGATGCGCAACTGCCTCGAACGGGGACTCGCAGCGGAAGGCACCCTGCCCGGTGGGCTCAGTCTGCCTCGCCGCGCAAAGCAGCTCCATACGCAACTGCGCGCCCGGCCCGAGGCGGCGACGGTCAACGACTGGCTGTGCGCCTATGCGATGGCGGTCAACGAGGAGAACGCGGCGGGACACCTGGTAGTCACGGCGCCTACCAACGGCGCCGCCGGCGTCATCCCGGCGGTACTCTACCATTGCGTCGTCCACGAGCACGCCACTTCGGACCAGATTCGCGATTACCTGCTGGCGGCTGCAGCCATCGGCGGTCTCATCAAGCATCGCAGTTCGATCTCCGGCGCCGAGGTCGGTTGCCAGGGCGAAGTGGGCTCCGCCGCCGCCATGGCGGCGGCCGGACTGTGCGCCATCCGCGGCGGTACGCCGCAGCAAATCGAGAACGCAGCGGAGATCGCACTGGAACATCATCTGGGCATGACCTGCGATCCGGTCAAGGGCCTGGTGCAGGTTCCCTGCATCGAACGCAACGGCTTCGGTGCGATCAAGGCGCATACGGCTGCTTCTCTCGCTCTGCGCGGCAGCGGGCAGCACTTCATGCCATTGGACAGCTGCATCGCGGCGATGAAGCAGACTGGCGAAGAGATGTCTTCGCGGTTCAAGGAGACTTCGCTGGGCGGGCTTGCGGTCAGTATTACGGAGTGTTGAAGTATACCGACGCATGAGAACACGGCCGGACCGTCGGTCGCCTGCAGACGCATGGCACCTTCATTCGATGTCATCGTCCAATCAATCCTATAGGATCGATCGCATCCATGATCGTTGGATGCGGGAGGCAATCCCATGGCTCATCAGTCGAAGATCGTTCCCCACCTCTGGTTCGACCGCGAAGCGAACGAAGCGGCAGCGTTCTACGCATCGGTTTTTCCCGACGGACGCGTAACGCACACCATGGTTCTGCACGACACGCCTTCGGGCGACTGCGATCTCGTTTCGTTCGAGATCCTGGGACAGGATTTCATGGCGATCAGCGCCGGTCCGCTGTTCAGGCTCAACCCAGCGATATCGTTCATCGTCAGTTGCAGCGCAAAGGGTGAGGTCGATGCCTTGTGGGGGAAGCTGGCGGAAGGCGGTCAGGCACTGATGCCGATCGATAACTATCCCTTCAGTCCGCGCTACGGCTGGATCCAGGATCGCTATGGCGTGTCGTGGCAATTGATCCTGCCGCACGCGCAGGGTGACCGGCGGCCGGCACTCATGCCATCGCTGATGTTCGTCGGCGACAACTGCGGCAAGGCGGAAGAGGCGATCGGCTTCTACGCCTCGGTATTCAGGAACGCGAAAATCGGCCAGTTCGCCCGCTACGGCGCGGATCAGGCGCCCGACCGCGAAGGGACGCTGATGTACGCCGACTTCATGCTCGAAGGTCAGTGGTTCGCCGCCATGGACAGCGCGCACGCGCATGACTTCGGCTTCAACGAGGCGATATCGCTGCTGGTGCGCTGCGATACGCAAGTGGAAATCGACCATTACTGGGCGCAGCTCTCGGCGGTGCCCGAGGCCGAGCAGTGCGGCTGGATCAAGGACCGCTACGGTCTGTCGTGGCAGATTGCGCCGACGGAGATGGAAGCGATGATGCGCGATGGCAGCCAGCGGCAGATCGCCGGCGTCACGCAGGCTTTTCTCGCGATGAAGAAGTTCGATCTCGATGCACTGCGCAGGGCTTACGCCGCCGCCTGAGCGCGCTTTGCCCGCTGGTAAGTGCTTTATATCAACCGCTGCTGCGCGCATCGAAGCGCGCGCGTGACTCGCGCATGGTTGCGCGGTTTTCCACCGCCCAGGCTGCCAGCACCGCTACCGGCGCGGCGATCGAATGGCCGAGATCGGTGAGCGCGTATTCCACTTCCGGCGGCGTGCTCGGTTTGACGGTGCGCCGCACCAGACCGTCGCGCTCGAGCGAGCGCAGCGTCACCGTCAGCATGCGCTGCGAGATGTTTTCGATGGTGCGCTTCAGGGCGTTGAAGCGCATCGGCCGCTCCTGCAGGTTGACGATGACCAGCAGGGTCCAGGTGTCGCCGACGCGATCGAGCACTTCGCGCATCGGGCAGCTACCCTCGCCGTCGGTGCGGAATGCCGGATCGTCCGCGAGCAGCGGTGCGGCGTTTTCATCGTGAAGTGTGGTTTTCATGCGCTTCTCCCCATTCGGTTCTCTTCAGGTGACCTGGGCAGAAAATCGTGCGTTCTTTTATGTGGCCGATGCGCCGGCTATCATTGGTTACCTGCAATAACCTGATTACGAACGATACGCGAATTACCGCCAGGACGAAAGCAGGTGCGGGCAAGGACTGTCACGATAGGGAAACAAGGAGAATCGGCATGAAGATCGCCATCATCGGTGCTACCGGTTTCGTCGGCAGCGCCCTGGTCAAGGAAGCAGCCGCACGTGGCCATGCGGTGACCGCCATTGCGCGCAACACGGACAAAGTGCCTTCGCTGTCCGGCGTCAGAGCCCGCTCGGTCGATGTAGCGGATGGATCCGCCCTGCAGCAGGTGCTGAGCGGTCATGACGTCATCGTTTCCGCTTTCAACCCCGGCTGGGGTGATCCGGATATCTACGACAAGCACCGCAAGGGCTCGGCCGCCATCGCCCGCGCCGCGAAACTGGCCGGCGTGCGGCTGATCGAGGTCGGCGGCGCGGGCAGTCTGCATGCGCCGGACGGCAGCCAGTTCGTCGATTCGCCGCAGTTCCCGGCCGAATATCGCGACGGCGCGCGTGCCGCGCGCGATGCGCTCGATGATCGCAGGCAGGAGACCGGTCTCGACTGGACCTTCCTGTCGCCGCCTTTCGAACTGGTGCCCGGTCCCCGTACCGGCAAATACCGCACGGGGGGCGATCATCCAGTCGCGGACGAAGCAGGTCGCAGCACCATCTCGGTCGATGACCTCTCGGTCGCGCTGCTCGACGAGGCCGAGCAGCCCGCGCACCGGGGGCAGCGCTTCACTGTCGCCTATTGAGGTTCGCATCCGAAAGCAGGGCGCCGACCACTGTATTCATGATGGAAAATGGTCGGCGTCCGGCTGTTCCTGTGCCCTCAGGCTGCCGGCCCGCTTTGTTCGCCGCGCCTTGCATCCTGGGCGGATGAGCGTAGGCTTTTCCTTATCCGGCGGCGTGTCGCCCGGTCATCAGCGGTCGGCTGCTCGCCCGAATTTTCTTCCTCATTCCGGAGAGCGATCATGCCCACGAATACTGTCCGTCTTCACCGCGTACTCCGCGCCAGTCCCGAGCGCGTCTATCGTGCCTTTGTGGATGGCGATGCCCTGGTCAAGTGGCTTCCGCCGAACGGATTCACCGCCAGGATGCATCATCTGGACGCCAGGGTCGGCGGCTCCTACCGAATGTCGTTCACCAATTTCACCACCGGCAACAGCCAGGCTTTCGGCGGCGCTTATGTCGAACTGATCCCCGGCGAGCGCATCCGTTACACCGATGCATTCGAGGATCCGAATCTGCCGGGAGAGATGCAAACGACGGTATCCTTGAAGCAGCTCTCGCTGGGTACCGAGTTGAGCATCGTGCAGGAGGGCATTCCGGATGCCATTCCTGTCGAAGCCTGCTATCTCGGCTGGCAGGAGTCGCTGATACTGCTCGCCAAACTGGTCGAAGCCGAAATCCCGGATTGAGCTGGAATTGATCCGATATCGATCCGGAATCGATTTGAGGTTGATCCGGGGTTGATCCGATATTGATTATTGATCTGGGATTGATCTGGGGTGGCCGGGGATCGGCGGTGCACCACTGTCGCGCACGCGGGGTGGCGTGTGCCGAGCATTATTCGGAGCGCTATGCTGCACCCCCCAAGCCCGACGCGCTCGTGGTTCCGTTCTGTCCCGGTGCAGAGACCGGGTTTCGATCCGGATTCGGCACAGTCTTCATCCGCTTTATAAAACGGATTTATTTTTTATTTAATCGATAAATCCGTTTCATATCATCGTAGCGTGACCCCGGTTTGCTGCCGGGGCTCCCGCTATATCTTTTGAATTCATATTCTTATCTCGCCGCGCCCAGGTTGGCACGATTGCTGTAATCGGTAGATGGCAATGGCATGAGGCCGGAGCAATCGGGCATGAACTCCCAGTATGAATTTGGAACAGTCGATTTCCCCGGCACGACGCATCGGATCCTGATCGTCCCCGGTTATCAGGGCAGTGGACCGGCGCACTGGCAGAGCTGGTTCGAGCGGCGTCTGCCCGCTGCGCGCCGGGTCGGGCGGATCGACTGGAATGCGCCGGTCATCGCCAACTGGGTGCACGAGATTCGCAACGAGATCGCCTGCGCCGCCGCGCCGGTATGGCTGATTGCCCACAGTTTTGGCTGCCTGGCGGCGGTGCTTGCCGCGACGTCGCAGCCCGAGCGGGTGGCGGGGGCTTTGCTGGTCGCGCCGGCGGATCCCGAGCGCTTTTCTCTCTTCGGGCTGCGTTCGGGGCAGGTGCCTGCGCCGAGCCTGTCGCTCTACATGACGCGCCAGCCGCTCCCTTTTCCGAGTCTGCTGGTCGCCAGTGCGAGCGATTCCTGGATGCGGCTCAACACCGCGGCCTATTGGGCGGATCGCTGGGGCTGCCGGTTCGTGAATATCGGCAACGCCGGGCATATCAATGTCGAAGCCGGTTTCGGCCCGTGGCCCGAAGGACTGGAATTGCTCGCTTCACTGACCGGCAATGAGCCGCGGCGCGATGACGGGCGCCGCTTCGATGCAATCTGACCATCTACAGGAACAACCATGAATTTTCAGCAACTGCGGATCGTCCGGGAAATGATCCGCCGGAATTTCAACCTCACCGAGGTCGGCAACGCGCTCTTCACTTCGCAGTCGGGCGTGTCCAAGCACATCAGGGATCTCGAAAACGAGCTCGGTGTGGAGCTGTTCGTGCGCAAGGGCAAGCGCGTGCTGGGCCTGACCGAGCCCGGTGCGGAGCTGGTCGGCCTTGCCGAACGCATCCTGCTCGATGTGAACAACATCAGGAACCTGGCCGATCAGTTCAGCAATCGCGATCAGGGCAGGTTGACCGTGGCCACCACGCACACGCAGGCGCGCTATGCGCTGCCGCCGGTGGTGACCGAATTCAAGCGCGCGTTTCCCCGCGTGCATCTCGCGCTGCATCAGGCGGCGCCCAACGAGATCGTTGCCATGCTGCGCAATGGCACGGCGGATATCGGCATTGCCACCGAAGAACTGGGCAAGACCGACGATCTGATCTCGTTTCCCTATTACGACTGGCATCACGCGCTCATCGTGCCGGAGGGTCATCCGCTGGAGCGGATATCGCCGCTGACGCTGGCGGCGATCGCGGACTATCCGGTGGTCACTTATCACGAGGGCTTTACCGGCCGTGCCGGCATCGATGCCGCCTTCGGTCGCGCCGGCATCGATTGCGATGTCGTCATGTCGGCGCTCGATGCCGACGTGATCAAGACTTACGTCAGGCTCGGCCTCGGCGTCGGCATCATCGCATCGATGGCTTTCGACCCGGAGCGCGATGCGGGCTTGCGGCTGATCGGCGGCGGGCATCTGTTCGGTGAACATACGGCACGGATCGCCGTGCGCAGAGGGCAATACTTGCGCGGCTATGCTTATCGCTTCGTCGAACTCTGCTCGTCACCGCTGTCGGAGAGCCGTGTCCGCGATGCCGCCAGCGCGGCGCGCGTGGTTTCCATCTGATTCCCGATATGAGCCGGGGATATGAAGCGGCGCTGCGCAAGTGAAAAAACATGATATCGAGATCAGCTAAATTCACTTCGGTCTGCGACATCGGCCGGTTAGTATCGGCGCCAGCTCTTCCTGCGGGGCGAGCTGGAGGACACGCCGCCGATGGATCGATCGATAGATCGAATATCGCGGCGGCGTTTGCCAGGGACGGCCAACGTCGGGCGCAGGGCTTGCAGCTGGTCTCGGTCATCCATGACGTTGCGCACTGAGCAGCGTCGTTCGCCGGGCGCGGCGCTGCCGTCAGGCGGCTTTCCCATTATTTCGGACCTGGCATGAAAACACACACCGATCTGCAGTGGAATCTCGACGCCATCGTCGACGATTTGCACACGCTGCGTGAACAGTCGCTGAAGAAGCGTCAACGCTACGATCGTCCGCCGAAGATGCCGTCGCGAAAAGCGCTCGGATTGATTCTCGATGATCTTTATGCGGCGCTGTTCCCCAACCGCCTCGGTTTGCCGGAGCTGAGCGGCGGCGGGATCGATTATTTCGTTGGTCATACGCTCGAGGTGGCGCTGCGTGAGATGTTCGACCAGTTGCTGCTGGAACTCCAGTTCCATTCCGACACCGACGGCGATACCTATCGCAGAAAGGCCTTCGCCATCGTCAATGAATTCGCCGCCAGTCTGCCTGGTGTGCGGGCAATGCTCGAAACCGACATCGATGCCGCCTACGAAGGCGACCCGGCGGCGCGCAGCGTCGATGAGGTGCTGGTCTGCTACCCCGGCGTGATGGCCGTCATCCATCATCGCCTCGCACATGAGCTGCATCTGCTCGGCGCGCCGCTGATCGCGCGCATGATCGCCGAGATCGCTCATTCGGTGACCGGCGTGGATATTCATCCGGGTGCCGAGATTGGCCCCCATTTCTTCATCGATCACGGGACCGGCGTGGTCATCGGAGAAACCACGGTCATCGGCAAGCATGTGCGTCTCTATCACGGCGTGACGCTGGGAGCCAAGCGCTTCCCGGTGGATGAGGAGGGCGCGCTGGTCAAAGGCGCGGCGCGTCATCCGATCGTCGAGGACGACGTGGTGGTTTATGCCGGCGCCACGATCCTCGGGCGCGTCACCATCGGACGCGGATCGATCATCGGCGGGAATGTGTGGCTGACGCGCAGTGTTCCTCCTGCCAGCAATATCACCCAGGCGCAGGTGCGCAGCGAGCATTTCAGGCTTCACGCCGAGGCGTGATGCCTCTGCGCGGTTTTTTGAAAGAAGATTGCTGCACAAACAAAATCGTTTCATAAACATCGAGAGGAAGTAAGGCATGGCTGACGCCGTGGAAAACAAACAGATCGCATTGGGAGACGTGGCGGCGCGGCAATTGGCCAACGCCACCAAGACGGTACCGCAGCTGTCGATCATTACCCCGCGCTGGCTGACGCGCATGTTGCCCTGGGTCGGTGTCGAAGCGGGTATCTATCGGCTCAACAGGGTAAAGGATGCCTCCCGCGTCACCGTCGCCTGCTCACAGCGCGACGAGCGTGAACTGCCGGAGACTTTCGTGGATTACGAAGAGGCGCCGCGCGAATATTTTCTCAGCGCGGTGACCACCGTTGTCGACGTCCACACCCGGGTGTCCGATCTTTACAGTACGCCGCATGACCAGATCAAAGAGCAGCTGCGGCTGGCGATCGAAACGATCAAGGAGCGCCAGGAGGACGAACTGATCAACAACGGCGAGTATGGTCTGCTCAACAATATCGCCCCCGAGCAGCGCCTGAGCACCTTCAGCGGTGCGCCCACGCCGGACGATCTCGACCAGTTGATCACCCGGGTATGGAAGGAGCCAGCATTCCTGCTCGCCCACCCGCTCGCCATCGCCGCTTTCGGCCGCGAGTGCACGCGCCGCGGCGTGCCGCCGCCGACGGTGACGCTGTTCGGTTCGCCGTTCATCACCTGGCGCGGCATTCCCCTGATCCCGAGCAACAAGCTGCGGATCGAGGACGGCAAGACCAAGATCCTGCTGCTGCGCACCGGCGAGAGCCGTCAGGGCGTGGTCGGTCTGTACCAGCCGGGTCTGCCCGGAGAGCAGGGCGTCGGCCTGTCGGTGCGCTTCATGGGCATCAGCCGCAAGGCGATCGCGTCCTATCTGATTTCCCTGTACTGCTCGCTCGCGGTGCTGACGGAGGACGCGCTGGCGGTGCTGGAGAACGTCGAAGTAGGCAAATACCATGACTACCAAGATCAGTACCGGCAGTAACGGCACGCCGCCTGCGGGCGGCGATGCGGCCGATCCATATGCCGCGGCGGCGCGCTACGCGAGCGTGCTCGCCGGTCTTGCCAATGAATTCTTCGCCGCCGCGCCGACTGTTCCGCTGTCCGCAGCGGCGAGCAAGACCGATAGCGCGGGCATCACCGGCATAGTGCCGGCCGGCTTTTCTGGTGTCCGCCCGGAACCGTCCGGCGCGCCGCCGGACGCGCCCGCGTACTTCGACGTGTCGTCGCTGCATCTGCCCGAGCTCGGCGTCGCCGCGGAAGCCTTGCCTGAATACTGGACTGAATATTCGCCTGAATATTCATCGGAGCCGCTGCAAGCGGCGATCGCAGCCGGCTTGCCCGTGCCGCAGCAGGCGCCGTCCGCCGGCTTCTATTTTCTGGAAGAGTCCCGCCGCCTGGCCGTCGACCCGATGACTCCGCCTGCCTGGACGGAGCGCGCGGTGCCTGCTGCGCACGTGCCGGCACCGCTCCCCTTATCCGTGCCGGCGCGTCCGGCGCTGGACGCCGAAGCCATCCGCCGCGATTTTCCGATTCTCTCGGAGCGAGTGCATGGACGGCCGCTGGTATGGCTGGACAACGGCGCCACCACGCAGAAGCCGCAGGCGGTGATCGATCGTCTGGCCTATTTCTATGCGCACGAGAATTCCAATATCCACCGTGCGGCGCATGAACTGGCGGCGCGTGCGACCGATGCTTATGAGGCGGCGCGCAACAAGGTGGTGCGTTTCATCGGCGCCTCGTCGAGCGATGAGATCGTCTTCGTGCGCGGCGCTACCGAGGCCATCAATCTGGTGGCGCAGTCATGGGGCAGGCAGCACATCGGGCCGGGCGATGAGATCGTCGTCACCTGGCTGGAGCATCACGCCAATATCGTGCCGTGGCAGCAGCTGTGCGAGCAGGTCGGTGCGCGTCTGCGTGTGGCGCCGGTCGATGACAGCGGACAGGTCATTCTGTCCGAATATGAAAGACTGCTCGGTCCGCGCACCCGCCTGGTATCGTTCACCCAGGTGTCGAATGCGCTCGGCACGGTGACGCCGGCGCATGAGATGGTACGCATCGCCCATCGCTACGGCGCGCGCGTGCTGGTCGATGGCGCGCAGGCGGTATCCCATATGCCGGTGGACGTGGGCGCGCTCGGTTGTGACTGGTACGTATTTTCCGGGCACAAGATGTTTGCGCCGACCGGCATCGGCGTGTTGTACGGACGGCGTGAGCTGCTCGGTGCCACGCAGCCATGGCAGGGCGGCGGCAATATGATTGCCGATGTCACCTTCGAACGTACCGTTTATCAGGACGCGCCGGCGCGCTTCGAAGCCGGTACCGGCAATATTGCCGATGCCGTGGGTCTGGGAGCGGCAATCGATTATCTGCTCGGCGTCGGCATGGAAAACGTCAACCGTTACGAGCACGATCTGCTGCTGTATACCGGCAGGGCGCTGGCCGAGGTGCCGGGCCTGCGTATCGTGGGCAATGCCGCGCAGAAGGCCGGCGTGATTTCCTTCGTGCTGCACGGACGCAGTTCCGAAGACGTGGGCAAAGCCCTCGATCGCGAGGGCATCGCCGTCCGCTCCGGTCACCACTGCGCACAGCCCATACTGCGTCGTTTCGGGCTGGAGACCACGGTGCGCCTGTCCCTGGCGCTTTACAACACCTGTGCCGATATCGATGCGCTGCGCGCTGCCTTGCTGCGCATCCAGGCAGGTAATGCCTATCGCCGATGATAATGCCGCGCCACGCGGGGGCGCTGGTCGGCGGTGGAGATTTCTGCCTCCGCCGGCCGGCGGCCATCGGCCGGTTCATGCCGGCCGGCTTCCTTGCCATCCTGAAAGGTCAGCGTTTCCCTGCTGATCCGGGCAATCATCTGCATGCAGTCCTTCATGTCCTTGCTCCTTCGTTTCGTCCGTGATGTCTTCGTTTCCGTCCGGATGCATACCCTTCCGGTCACTTTTCCCTTGTTCGGAATCTGGGATCCGGAATCCGGCGCCGATGGCGACGATGCGCGAACGCAGGTGGCGATCTCCGGCCGGCGACTGACGGTGCGTTATCTGCGACCGTATCCCGATGCTAGGCAAGCAATGCCGGCGAGGGAAGCAAGATAAATTCACGTCGATATTTGTTTTGCAGATATGGCCGTTTGCATGCGGCCACTCATGCCCTCGGTGCAAGGACCTGGCTTTTTCTATATTTTTCTATACATAGGGTTGTCGGCAAAGCCAGCATCTGGAGGTCGGCATGGGTGTGAGCGGGGGCGGCGGATTGTTCCCCGGGCGGCCGTTGCGGACATTGCTCGGGGTTCCGGCAAGGAAGCCTTTGCCCAGGCGGGTTACAATCTGCTGCAAGGGTGGAGTGACCGCAACAGGTGACGGGTGAGCCATAACACGCATGGCGCGTTCATGGCCCGCGGCGTGCCTGTGCCTATAGAACAGATGCTCTATATCGACCCGGCTGCCGACAGGGCGAGTGCGCGCTGCGCCAGTCACCCGGTGGCGGACAATGCGGCCCAATGACCCGGTCTCGCTGCCGGCCTGCGAAGCCCTTGCCCGGCATCTCACGGGAAAGCGCCGGGGCCGTTGACCTGTTGCGGGCCGACCCGATTCAGGCATTATGCCTATCAATGAGCACCGACCGATAAGGATGCGCTTCAGGCATGAGTGGCGAGCAACCGAACAACCCCCTGCATGGACTCACGCTGGAGCGTGTCGTCGTGCAACTGGTCGATCATTACGGCTGGGATGGGTTGGCAAGAAAGATCAGTATCAATTGTTTCAAGAACGATCCATCCGTGAAATCCAGCCTGAATTTTCTGCGTAGAACGCCGTGGGCCAGAGAGCAGGTGGAGAATCTGTATATTGCTACATTCGCGCCGCGAGGCGAATCCGAAAATGCATGAGCCGGCGTTCAGTGGCGGCGCAATGATCCACGATGCTGCCGCTGCCGGTTACCGGCGGCAGGCGGACACTTATGCGAAAGCTCGTCCGGGCTATCATCCGGAGCTGATCCAGCGTCTCGGCACGGTGCTTCCCCGGGGGGCGATTGTCGAACTGGGCGCCGGAACAGGTATTTTCACGCGCCAATTGCTGCAGGCGGGTTATGCCCCGATTGCCGTGGAGCCGGTGGCGGAGATGCGCTCCCGGCTTGCCGCCCGGCTCCCGCGAGTGGACGTCCGCGATGGCACCGCCGAGAAAACCGGTCTGGAAACCGCTAGCGCCGAGGCGGTGGCCGTCGCTCAGGCTTTTCATTGGTTTTCCTATCAGGCGGCACTTGCCGAGATTCGCAGAATCCTGCGGCCGGGAGGACTGCTCATCTGCGTCTGGAACGTCAGGGACGAATCAGTCGAGTGGGTACGTCAGTATGAAACCGCCCTGAACCGGTACGCGGGTGATACCCCCAGGCACCGTACCATGGCATGGCGCCGGGCAATCGATCGTGATGCTGCGTTCGAGCGGGTGGATGAGTGGGCGATACCAAACCCCCAGCCAAGCAGCCCCGATGGCGTGGTTGAACGGGCATTATCGACCAGCTTCATCGCCGCCCTTGATCCCGACGCGCAGCGAGGTGTGCTTGAGCAGGTCCGGGCCATTGTTTCTCCGCTGGGAGACACATTCGAATTTCCGTATCGCTCGGAAATGCAGGTCTGGCGTAAACGCGTCCCGACGGTCGGTTGAATCATGGGTACGGCTCAGTAACAAAAGGCGTTGGCAGTCTCGCATCGTTCGCGCGCCGGCGTCCTGTCACGGCATCGGAGTGATCACCGGAGAAAGATGATGTTTCTGACCTTGCTGCTGGTTACCCTTGCGTTGGCTTTTGCTGTCTCGGCGATCGTTGCAAAGGCTTTCTCGGCGCCGATAGACAATATTCTCAAACGTATCATTGCTGACGCAATCAGTGCCGCCTGGCTCAAGTATCTGAAGTTTGCCATTCTGGTCGTGGGCGTTTCGGCCGGTGTTCGAATCTACGAGCTGGAGAAATATATTACGCCCCAGCGCTGGGACAAGGAGGCGAAGATTGTCGAGCTTACCAGCGAGCGCTGGGTGCTCGAGCTGTATCGCACCATTATCGAGACCTTGCAAGGTATTGCCTGGCTGCTGCTGGTGTTCTTTGTGTTTGCGCTTATCGCCTACGTGATGGTGCGCATCTCGGAAATGCGCCAGGGGAAATCCGCAGAAAACAATGCGGAGTAATCATCTTCTGTTTGCTCATTGTGCCGGGCCGATCGATATGCCCGCGAACGGATCCCCCGATGGGATTCCCGGGGTGGCTTGCCCCCCGGCGCGCTGCTTATGCCCGGCATCGGTCTGAGATTATCGGGAGGAATCCTGGATGACGCTGAATCGCAGAAATTTCCTGCAGCTCGCGGCTGGTAGCGTTTTAGCCGGCAGCATGCTGCTCAGCGCTTTCCCGGCCGTGTCGCTTGCGGACCGGGCGCGCCGTGCCGGTTTCAGGGCGATTGCCTTCGATGCGTTTCCGATCTTCGATCCCCGTCCCATCGCCGCCTTGGCCGAAACGCTCTTTCCCGGAAACGGCCCTGCGCTGATGAATGCCTGGCGCGTTCGTCAGTTCGAATACCAGTGGCTGCGGGCGCTTTCCGGACAATACGCGGATTTCCTGCAGACGACTCGAGACGGTCTGCTGTTCGCCGCCCATCAGCTGCAACTGGAGATCCCGCCGGCAAAGGAAGAAGCGTTGATGGTGTCCTGGTCGAATTTGCAGGTCTGGCCCGATGCCGCCGATGGCGCCAAGGTGCTGCACGATGCGGGTCTGCGTCTGGCCTTGCTGTCGAACATGACCGCCGGCATGCTCACCGCCGGCCTCGAGCGGGCTGGGCTCGAGAGCATGTTCGAAGCGGTCATCAGCACCGATCGGATCCGATCCTATAAACCCGATCCGCAGGCCTATCGCCTGGGTGTGGAGGTGCTCGGGCTGCGGAAAGAAGAGATATTGTTCGTCGCGTTTGCCGGCTGGGATGTGGCTGGCGCGAAATGGTTTGGTTATCCGACCTTCTGGCTCAATAGAGCGAGCAGCCTGCAGGAAGTGCTGGGCGTCGAAGCCGATGCCACCGGGTCCGATCTGGCAGCATTGGCTGATTTCGTGCTGGCGGAGCAGCATCCGGTCGACCACGCCTGACGAGACGCTGCAACTGCAGCGATACCCGGCTATTCGTTCCCCATCCTTGCCATGCCGTCAGCGCAAGCGTTCCCGGTCCAGTGTTCGGTAGCCGATCGCTTCGCCGAGATGGACGCGTTCGATGCGTGCGGCATCGTCCAGATCGGCGATGGTGCGGGCGAGCTTGAGGATGCGGTAGTGACTGCGCGCCGAGAATCCGAAACGGGCCGCTGCCTGTTCGAGCAATGATTCGGCGGCTGCGTCCAGGGGACAACTGCGTGCTGTCTCGCGCGCCGTCAGCAGATGCGCGGGTTTGCCGTCCCGCTGCAGTTGCCGCTGACGGACGCGGGAAACGCGGGCGCGCAGCCGGGCGCTGTCGGCAACATCGGTTTGCGCCGTTCGGCTCATCGCCTGGCGCAGCGCCGCATGGGGTACCGGCGGCACTTCGATGTGCATATCGATGCGATCGAGCAAAGGCCCCGACAGACGGGCGTGATAACGGCCGATCTGATCGGCATTGCAGCGGCAGCGGTCACCGGGAGCGCCGAGATAGCCGCAGGGACAGGGGTTCATTGCCGCCAGCAGCTGGAAGCGGGCAGGGAACTCGACCCGGCGGCGGGCACGCGCGATGGTGATGCGGCCCGATTCGAGCGGTTCGCGCAGCACTTCCAGCGCACGCCGGTCGAACTCGGGCAGTTCGTCGAGAAACAGCACGCCGTGGTGCGCGAGCGAGATCTCCCCGGCCTGCGGTACGCTGCCGCCGCCGGCCAGGGCGATCGCCGATGCCGTATGGTGCGGCGCGCGGAAAGGGCGTCGGCGCCACTGCGCCGCGTCGAAGCCACCGTGGCCGAGCGAATGGATGATGGCGCTTTCGAGTGCTTCTTCATCCGTCATGTCGGGCAGGATGCCGGGGAAGCGCAGGGCGAGACTGGTCTTGCCGGCGCCGGGCGGGCCGATCATGAGCAGGTTGTGACCGCCCGCCGCCGCCACTTCCAGCGCGCGCTTGGCGTGATGCTGGGCATGGATTTCATTCATGTCCGTGGCCGCACCCGGTGCGCCGGCCGATGTGGCTGCGACGGTCTGCGGTCGCGGCAGGCTGTCCCGCTCTTCGAGGTGCGCGCATACCGCCAACAGGTGCGCGGCGCTCAGCACCGGCGCATCCGGCAGCAGCGCCGCTTCGCCGGCGTTCACCGCCGGTACGATCAGGCAACGTTCCGCGCGCCGGGCCGCCATCGCTGCCGGCAGTGCGCCGCGGACCGCGCGCAGCTCGCCGGTCAGCGCCAGTTCGCCGATGAATTCATGCGCCGCGAGCGCGCGCGGCGCGAGTTGCTGCGATGCGGCGAGAATGCCGAGCGCGATCGCCAGATCGTAGCGTCCGCCCTCCTTGGGCAGATCGGCCGGTGCGAGATTGATGGTGATGCGGCGCGGCGGGAATTCGAAACCGGCGTTGAGCAGCGCGCCGCGCACGCGTTCGCGGCTTTCCTTGACGGCGGTTTCCGGCAGTCCGACGATGGTCAGCGCCGGCAGGCCGTTGGCGATGTGGACTTCGACCGTGACCAGCGGCGCGTCGATGCCGGTCTGGGCGCGGCTGTAGACGATGGCGAGCGACATGGCATTCTTCCCTGAACGCGGTGTCCTGAATACGGCATCCTGAGCGGCGCCCGCACGGAACCGTGAGCAGCTCCGTTTGCGGTGATGCCGCCCCGGCCCCTGGCGCACGGGCGGGCGGCTAGCCCGCGTTGCCGTCCTGCGGGTTCTTGCGTGCGAGCAGCGCGGCTTCCAGCTCGGCGACCCTTGCTTCCAGTGCTTCCATTTTTTCGCGCGTGCGCGCGAGCACGCTCTGCTGCACATCGAGCTCTTCGCGCGTGACCAGATCGAGCTTGGCGAAGGTGCTGCCGAGCATGGCGCGCAGATTCCTGCCCATGTCGTCGCGCAGTTCGCGCGCACCTTCGGGCACCAGCCCTTCGATGCGTTTGCTCAGGTCTTCGATGATTTTCGGATCGATCATGGTGGGATCCTCTGCTCCTTGTCGGCCGTGCGCCGTTTCCGTCCGTCCGCTGTCGCTGCGCCGTTCCAAAATGGTGCGTGGCTTCCCGCGGCCAGCCTGATGTTGGTGCAGTGGCCTTCCGGCCGCGCGCTTCGTTTACGGAAAAATGTTTATAAATTAAATAATTATTCCCGTGGCATGGATGCTGCAACGGCCTGCCTGTCCATGGGCCCCTGGGCTGCGTGGCCGGGGCACGTCCAGTTGCATTCTATCCTGAAGAGGGAAGTGAGATGAAGCTAGTCAGCGCGATTATCAAACCCTTCAAGCTCGACGATGTCAGGGAGGCTTTGTCCGAGATCGGTGTGCAGGGCATCACCGTGACCGAGGTCAAGGGCTTCGGGCGACAGAAGGGTCATACCGAGCTTTACCGCGGTGCCGAGTACGTGGTCGATTTCCTGCCCAAGGTCAAGATCGACGTCGCCGTCGATGACGGGCTGACCGACCAGGTCATCGATGCCATCAGCAAATCCG
Source organism: uncultured Chromatiales bacterium (assembly GCA_964388175.1). Classification (GTDB taxonomy): domain Bacteria; phylum Pseudomonadota; class Gammaproteobacteria; order SZUA-140; family SZUA-140; genus JAITWN01. The sequence continues at coordinate 19,056 of CAYLYS010000039.1, forward strand.
CTCAGACGGGGAAGATCGGAGACGGCAAGATCTTCGTGTTCTCACTCGAGCAGGCGGTGCGTATCCGTACCGGTGAAACCGGCGTCGATGCGCTCTAGTTTTCAATATCGTTTGGGAGGATTGATAAGGTGGAAGCAATAGAAGCAGCAAAAGAACTGGGGTATGGGCTGGATACGTTTTATTTCCTGATTTCCGGCGCATTCGTGATGTGGATGGCGGCCGGGTTCACGATGCTGGAAACCGGCCTGGTCCGTTCCAAGAACACGGTGGACATCCTGACCAAGAACATCGGCCTGTTCGCCATCGCCTGTCTCATGTACATGTTCGTCGGTTACAACATCATGTACAGCGGTGGTCTGAACTCGCTGATACCCGGTTTCGGATTCTTCATCGGCACGGACGACAACACCGTCGAGGCGGTACTCGCCGGCGGCGAGGATGCGCCTTACTACTCGAACCTCGCCGATTTCTTCTTCCAGGTGGTGTTCGTGGCGACGGCGATGTCGATCATCTCGGGCGCGGTGGCCGAGCGCATGAAGCTGTGGTCGTTCTTCGCCTTCGCAGTGATCCTGACCGCGTTCATTTATCCCATCCAGGGCTATTGGAGCTGGGGCGGCGGTTTCCTCAGCGATCTCGGCTATTCGGACTACGCGGGTTCGGGCATCGTCCACATGACGGGTGCGACCGCGGCGCTGGCAGGTGTATTGCTGCTGGGACCACGCAAGGGCAAGTACGGCCCGCAGGGGCAGGTCAATCCCATACCGGGTGCGAATCTGCCGCTGGCGACGCTCGGCACCTTCATCCTGTGGATGGGCTGGTTCGGCTTCAACGGCGGTTCGGAGCTCAAGGTCTCTGACGTCGCTTCGGCCAACAATGTCGCGCTGGTGTTCACCAACACCAATCTGGCCGCAGCGGGCGGTGTGGTGGCGGCAATGATCGCCTCGCGCCTCACCTTCGGCAAGACCGATCTGACCATGGTGCTGAACGGAGCGCTCGCCGGTCTGGTGGCGATTACCGCGGATCCGCTGTCGCCCTCGCCGCTGCTGGCGTCGATCATCGGCGCCATCGGTGGCGTGATCGTGATCTACTCGATCGTGATGTTCGACAAGCTGCGCATCGACGATCCGGTCGGCGCCATCTCGGTGCACGGTGTGGTCGGTATCTGGGGCGTGCTTGCGGTCCTGCTGTCGAACGATGAAGCGACGCTGCTGGGTCAGCTGGCGGGTCTCGTTGCCATCTTCCTCTGGGTGTTCCTCGCCAGCCTCGCGGCGTGGGCGATCATCAAGGGTGTGATGGGTATCCGCGTCAGCGAGGAGCATGAGTATGCCGGCCTCGATCTCGCCGACTGTGGTATGGAAGCCTATCCGGAATTCACCGGCAACCAGGCCGTCAAAAAGTAATCCAGGGAGGATTGTACGCAGGCAAGCGGCGGGCGCAGGGATGCGCCCGCTTTTTTTTGCCTACAGTGAGGCGTGGGCGCCGTCGCAGAAAGGGCGCTCGGCGGTATGCTTGCAGCCGCAGAGGATGACGGTGGATTGCTTTTCCAGCGTGAACTCGTGCGGCGTGAAAGCACTGCCCGCATGCGAGCCGTCGCAGAAGGGCTGTTTCGCCGAACGGCCGCAGGCGCACCAGTAATAAGTCCCCGGGCTCAGGTTCAGGATGTACGGAAATTTCTGTACTACAACGGGCTCTTCGGCCATTGGATGCTTCCCCCTCTCGGATCATAATGTGACGATTGTAGCAAAGTAGGGGCTGCGGGCTGCGCCGCACTAAGCCGGCGGCGGTCGCGGCCGATACGCTCCCGTATCTCCGCAATGGATCTTCGCCAGGGTGACGTCGATGAAAAAATATGGATTTCTGCTGGGTGCCGCCGTGATCGGCCTGTGTCTGCCGCTCATGGTGGCGGGTGCTTCGGTCTACAAGTGGACCGACGCCCAGGGTAACACCCATTTCAGCGACAGGCCGGATGAGCTGCCCGCCGCCAAGCGCGTCGACGTGGACGTGGTGCCGCCGAGTGCGCCGGCGCCCGCCGCGCCGCCCGCCCGGGCGGATGGCCCGGGCGCCGCGTCTCAGGACGCCGCGCCCTTGCAGGCGGATGCCGAAGCGCAGCGCGAAATCCGGGAAAAGAACTGCGCTATCGCCCGCAGCACGCTTGCCCACAACGAGAACATCGACCGCATGTACCGTCTCGGTCCCGACGGCGAGCGCGTCTTCCTCAGCGACGAGGAGCGTGCCCAGGTGCTGCAGCGCTCACACGCCGACGTCGAAAAATGGTGCGATTGATTCAGTTCTGGTCGCCCAGTTCCGTGCGGAAGAATTCCGGCTGCGCCATCGCCGCCTGGTGTATGGCCAGATTGTAATATTGCGTCGGGAAGGCCTTGTCGGCGATTTCCTGCTCGCGGATGTTGGTCAGCACCTTGCTCTTGCCCGCCATCGTTGCGCTCCACCAGCCGGAAGGATAGACGCACTGCGGGAAATTCAGCGTCAGCATGCTGGAGAAGCCCGCCGCCCGCATTTCCCGCCGCATGCCATTGATGATGTGCATGTGCAGCAGCGGTGATTCGCTCTGCTGCACCAGAATGCCGCCCGGGCGCAGGCTGCGCAGACAGTCTTCGAAGAACGGTTTGCGGAACAGGCCCTCGGCCGGACCCACCGGATCGGTGCTGTCGACGATGATCAGATCGTAGCTTTCCGGCGCCGCGTCCTTCACCCACTTGATGCCGTCGGCGAAGTGCAGTTGCGCGCGCGGGTCGTCGTTCGAATCGCACAGCTCGGGGAAATAGCGCTCGGCGACGCGGGTCACGCGTTCGTCGATATCGACCTGTACCGCGGTGGTGACCGATTCATGCTTGAGCACTTCACGCAGCGTGCCGCAGTCGCCGCCGCCGATGATGAGGACGTCGCGCGGATTGGCGTGCGTGAACAGCGCGGGATGGGAAAGCATCTCATGATAGAGGAAATTGTCGCGCTGGGTCAGCATGACGCAGCCGTCGATGACCATCAGATGGCCGAAGGTTTCGGTGTCATAGACTTCGATGTGCTGGAAGGCGCTGCGCTCTTCGTGCAGGCGCGCCTTGATTCTGAGCGAAAAGGCCAGGCCGCTCTTGTCAATGACTTCCGTAAACCAGTTTTCGCTGTTGAGGCTCATGAAAGCTTCCCGAGTGGTTTAAAAATGGTGAATGCGCGCCTATTATAGGCGGGGTTCGCGGTCGTGAACAGGCGAAGCGGCCCTGTATGAGCGGGATGTGAACAGGCGATCGGCGGACAGTGGCAACGCGGAGAATGAATGGCATGACGGCTGACGGGTGGGACATCGACGAGGCGCGCGCCGCCTACAATATCGCTCACTGGAGCAGCGGATACTTCGACGTCAACGCGCGCGGGAACCTCGTCGCTTGCCCCAAGGGCGATCCGGCGCGCGGCATCATCGATCTGCCGGAACTCGTCGAGCGCATCGGCGCGCATGGGCTCACCACGCCGGTGCTGGTGCGCTTCATCGACGTGCTTCATCATCGCATCGATGTGCTTCACGGCGCCTTCACCGCGGCGATGGACAAGCTCGACTACGAGGGCGCCTACTGCCCGGTCTATCCGATCAAGGTCAATCAGCACAGCAGCGTGGTCGGGGAGATTCTCTCTCACGGTCGCGGTCGCGTCGGGCTGGAGGCGGGCAGCAAGCCGGAACTGATGGCGGTGCTCGGCGTTTCCGAGGACAGCAACCGCCTGATCGTATGCAACGGCTACAAGGACCGTGAATACATCCGCCTGGCGCTGATCGGCCGCATGCTCGGCAATCGCGTCTACATCGTCGTCGAAAAGCTTTCCGAGCTCGATCTGGTGATCGAGGAGTCGCGCGCGCTCGGCGTCGCGCCGCTGATCGGCATCCGCGTGCGCCTGGCCTCGATCGGCAAGGGCAAGTGGCAGAACACGGGCGGCGAGAAATCCAAGTTCGGATTGTCCGCGCCCCACGTGCTGCAGACCATCGAGCGCCTGCGCGCGGCGGGCATGGCCGACAGCCTGCGCATGCTGCATTTTCATCTCGGTTCGCAGATCGCCAACATTCTCGACATTCAGCGCGGCATGCAGGAGGCAGCGCGCTATTTCGCCGAGCTGCATGCCATGGGCGTGCCCATCGATTGCATGGACGTCGGCGGCGGCCTCGGCGTCGATTACGAGGGAACGCGTTCGCGCAGCGCCTGTTCGATGAACTACAGCATCGACGAGTACGCGCACAACGTCGTCCACACCCTGTGGGAAATCTGCGAACGGCAGGATCTGCCGCATCCGGACATCATCACCGAGTCCGGGCGCGGCATGACCGCGCATCATGCCATGCTCATCACCAACGTCATCGATATCGAACGCGCGCCGGACGAGGCGGTTACGCCGGTAGGCGACGGCGAGCCGCAGGTACTGCACAACCTCCATGACGCCTATAGCAGCTGCTCGCAGCGTTCGGCGGTCGAGGTCTATCACGATGCCGTGCACTGGCTCGGCGTATCGCAGGACATGTATACCCATGGCCTGCTGACGCTGGCGCAGCGTGCGCGCGCCGAGGAGATCTATTTCGCCACCTGTCGCCGTGTGCGCCCGCTGCTGCAGCCCTCGTCGCGTTCGCATCGCGAAATACTCGACGAACTCAACGAAAAGCTGGCCGACAAGTTCTTCTGCAATTTTTCCGTTTTCCAGTCGATGCCCGACGTCTGGGCGATCGACCAGATTTTCCCGATCGTCCCGCTGCGACGCCTCGACGAGCGGCCGGATTGCCGCGCGGTCATCAACGACATCACCTGCGATTCCGACGGCCGTATCGATTATTACGTCGATCGGGAAGGCATAGAGACGCATCTGCCGCTGCATCTGCCGCGTCCCGGCGAGAACTACATGATCGGGATTTTCATGATCGGCGCGTATCAGGAAATCCTCGGCGACATGCACAACCTGTTCGGCGATACGCATTCGGTGAACGTGGTGCTGGAAGAGGGCGGCGGTTATCGCCTCACCCAGCCGCAGTCGGGTGATACCGTCTCGTCCGTGCTGCGCTACGTGCAGTTCGATCCGCAGGTGCTGCTCGACCGGCTGCGCAGCGCGGTCGCGGCCGCGGCGCTCGACGAACGCCAGCGGACGATGTGCCATCAGACGCTCGCGGCCGGCATCGCCGGCTACACCTATCTCGAGGATTGATTCGAGGACCGTGCTCGGGGATCGGACGGCACGCCGCGCTGCGCCGTTCTCTCTCAGGCCCCCAGGCGCAGCACCATGAAGTCGATGTCGTTGCGCTGCAGCAGCGAGCGCATCTGTCCCATCGCGCGCAGGCTGTCGTAGGGACCGACGCGCACCCGATACCAGATGTCCTGATCGCGGATGACCACGGTCTGTATCGTGGACTCGATGCCGAGCAGGGCCAGACGCGCCTTCAGGCTGTCCGCTTCCTCCATCTGCCGGAACGAACCCACCTGTAGGATATAGGGGCCGCTGTCGTTTTTCTTCGGCGCCTTGGCGTCAGGCGTGGCGCCGAACTGTTCCTCGCCGACCTGCATTTCCATTTCCGGGAGCAGGGTATAGAACTCGAAACGGTTTTTCGCCGGCGCCGGTTCGGCCGGCGGCGGTGCAGCGGGTTTGGCCGCCGGTTTGGCTGTGGCCTTGGGCGTCGGCGCGGGCGCTGCTGTGGATGCCGTCGTGGGCGCACCGCTGCGCGTTTCCTGCGATGCGGCGGGCAGACCGCTCTGCGCCTGGACGAGGTAGCCGAGATAGCCGATGATCGCGCCCGCAAT
>CAYLYS010000040.1:0-1429 GCA_964388175.1 uncultured Chromatiales bacterium
GGCGACGGCCAGCACGTGGTCGAGCGACATCGAAACGTCGGCGGCGATGATCTGCAGGCTGGCCTGGCCCAGGGTTTTGCGCGGCGGTGCGCCGCCGGCGTCGGTCTGTGTGCTCTGGCTATCGGCGGCCACCGTCAGCGTTTCGGTCGCCAGTGCCTCTCTCTGCGCGGATATGCGCAGCTCGCGCCACATCTTCCAGCATACCCACAGCAGCAGGATGCCGCCCGCGAGCAGCAGGCCGATGATTTGCAGCAGCTGTGTGGTGAGCAAGGCGAATATGATGCGCAGCACCGTTGCGGCGATGATGCCGATGAGGATGGCGCGGGCCCGCTGCTCCGCCGGCAGGCCGGCCGCGGCCAGGCCGATGACGATGGCGTTATCACCCGCCAGCACCAGATCGATGAGAATGACCTGGGCCAGCGTATACATCACATCCATACTGAACACTTCGCTCATGTGAGCACTCCGTTCATGTCATGACGATACCGCGCATGCGGTGAATATCCTCTGCCGGGCGACGATGCGGCGACAGTCATCCGCGAATTTGCGATCTGTCGCCCACTACTTGAAGCGAACTTCGCTAATCGTGTTAACATGTCGCCTGCTGCCACGGCTTTGCAGGACGACGTCGCTCAGGTTGCCCGCTTCTCCGGGGAATGAGCCGGCCCCCCACCACGCCGCGGCAATAATACCAGCGCGCACGGAAAAGTCATGGAGCTGTTACTGATCGTACTCATCCCGTTCATCGGGGCGGGCCTGCCCGCCTTGTGCGCGCGTTTTAGCAGCAAGGCGCCTGCCTGGGCAGCGGCGGCGGTTACCGCGCTTGCCCTGATCATTTTTCTGCCGTCCGTACCCGAAGTCTTCGCCGGCGGCACCATTCACAACGCCTGGCCGTGGCTGCCCGAACTCGGCATCAATCTCTCGCTGCGTCTCGACGGGCTCAGCTTCCTGTTCGTATCGCTGATCCTCGGCATCGGCCTGCTGATCATCATGTACGCACGCTACTATCTGTCTCCCGACGAGCCGATGGGGCGTTTCTACGGCTTCCTGCTGCTGTTCATGGGCAGCATGCTCGGCGTCGTGCTGGCGGACAATCTCATCCTGCTGCTGATCTTCTGGGAGCTGACCAGCCTCAGCTCCTTCCTGCTGATCGGCTACTGGCACCACCGCGCCGACGCCCGCCAGGGCGCGCGCATGGCGCTGGTCATCACCGGCGGCGGCGGTCTCGCCCTGCTTGCCGGCGTGCTGCTGCTCGGGCAGATCGTCGGCAGTTACGAAATATCGGACGTCATCCGGGCCGGCGATGTCATCCGCGCCCATCCCTGGTACGCGCCGACGCTGATTCTGATCCTGCTCGGCGCTTTTGCCAAATCGGCGCAGTTCCCCCTGCATTTCTGGCTGCCGCACGCCATGTCGGCGCCGACCCCGG
>CAYLYS010000040.1:1439-23570 GCA_964388175.1 uncultured Chromatiales bacterium
CCCGGTCAGCGCCTATCTGCACTCGGCGACCATGGTCAAGGCGGGCGTCTTTCTCATCGCCCGTCTCTACCCGGCGCTGTCGGGGACCGATCTGTGGTTTTTCATCGTCGGCGGCGTCGGCATGGTCACCTTGCTGTTCGGCGCCTATACCTCGCTGTTCCAGCATGACATCAAGGGATTGCTCGCCTATTCCACGATCAGCCATCTCGGCCTGATCATCCTGCTGTTCGGCATGGGGACCGGCCTCAGCGCCGTGGCCGGCGTATTCCACATCATCAACCACGCCATCTTCAAGGCCTCGCTGTTCATGGCCGCCGGCATCATCGATCATGAAACCGGCACCCGCGACATGCGCCGCATCAGCGGCCTGTGGCACTACATGCCGCATACCGCCACGCTGGCGATGGTCGCCGCCGCCTCCATGGCCGGCGTGCCGCTGTTCAACGGTTTCCTCAGCAAGGAAATGTTCTTCGCCGAGTCCCTGGAGCAGCAGTTCCCCATCGGCCTGAACTGGCTCGTTCCCACGCTGGCCGTGCTCGCCGGTATTTTTGCCGTCGCCTATTCCCTGCGCTTCATCCGCGACGTCTTTTTCAACGGTGAATCGCATGATATGCCGCGTACGCCTCATGAGCCGCCGCGCTTCATGAAAGTCCCGGTGGAGATCCTGGTGGCGCTCTGTCTGCTGGTCGGCATCTTCCCCGGCATCACCGTGCTGCCCATTCTCGACGTCGCCACGGCGAGCGTGCTGCAGCACGAGCAGGAAATCCCCGCCTACCGGCTGGCGGTATGGCACGGCTTCACCCTGCCCTTCGTCATGAGCCTGATCGCCCTCGGCGGCGGCACACTGCTCTACCTCGGGCGCCGCCATCTGTTCAGGCTTTACGATCGCTCGTTCCTGCACCTCGACGGCAAGCGCTACTTCGATGCGCTGATGCAGGCGCTGCGCACGACTTGCGCGCGGCTCACCGGGACACTGGAAAACGGCTCTCTGCAACGCTATCTCGCGCTGCTGCTGGCCGGCGCCCTGATCGTCGGCATCGCGCCTTTCCTCAGTTACGGTACGGCGCCGATGAACGCGATGAGCGCGGTGGACGGCGTCAGCCTCGTCGCCTTCATCCTCATCTCCCTGTCGGCCATCGGGTCGGCGCTTTATCATCGCAACCGCCTGCTGTCGGTGGTTCTGCTCGGCGTGGTCGGCCTCGTGGTGACGCTCGCCTTCGCCCGCTATTCCGCGCCCGACCTGGCGCTGACCCAGCTGTCGGTGGAAGTGGTCAGCATCGTCCTGCTGCTGCTGGCGCTGCATTTCCTGCCTGGCAGACCGCCCGCCGAATCCGGTCCGGGGCGGCGAACGCGCGACATCGCGCTCGCCGTGCTGTCCGGCACCGGCGTCGGACTGCTGTGCTGGGAGATGCTGCGTCGGCCGCATCAGAGCATTTCGGACTATTACGTCGAAAACGCCGTTTCCGGCGGCGGCGGCAGCAACATCGTCAATGTGATTCTGGTCGACTTCCGCGGTTTCGATACCTGGGGCGAAATCACCGTCCTTGCCATCGCCGCCATCGGCATCTACGCCATGCTGCGCGGCCTGAAGCTGGAGCATCCGCCCACCGATGCCGAAGGCCGGATGTGGGCCAACAACACTCACCCGCTGTTCCTGCAGATGATCTCCCGCCCGCTGCTGCCGCTGGCGCTGCTGGTTTCCTTCTATCTGCTGCTGCGCGGGCACAATCTGCCCGGCGGCGGTTTCATTGCCGGGCTGGTCACCAGTGTTGCGCTGATTCTGCAGTACATCGCCGGCGGCATCGCCTGGACGCGCGAACGCAGCATCAATGATTACTACCCGATCATCGCCGCCGGCCTGATCGTCGCCACGCTGACCGGGCTCGGCAGCTGGATCTTCGGCGCGCCCTTCCTGACGTCCGCCTTCGACCATGTCGATCTGCCGCTGATCGGTGATATCGAGCTGGCGTCGGCCATGCTGTTCGACATCGGCGTTTACCTGACCGTCGTCGGTACGGTGATGCTGATACTCATCAATCTCGGCGAGCCGAGCGCCGCCAGCCCTCAGGCGATCGCCAGGCCGGAGGAACCGCGCTGATGGAAATCCTGTTCGCGGTCGCCATCGGCATACTCACCGCCACCGGCGTCTATCTGCTGCTGCGTGCCCGCACCTTCCCGGTGGTGCTCGGGCTGACGCTGCTGTCGTACGCGGTGAATCTGTTCCTGTTCAGCTCGGGCGGACTGGTCAGCGGCCAGCCGCCGGTGATCGTCGATGGCGCCTCCTATACCGATCCGCTGCCGCAGGCGCTGGTGCTGACCGCCATCGTCATCGGTTTCGGCATGACCGCCTTCCTGCTGATCCTGGCGCTGCGCGCCCAGGCCGATCTCGGCAGCGATCACGTCGACGGGGAAGATCCGCGATGAATCATCTGGCCATCGTTCCCATTCTGCTGCCGATGCTGACCGGCGCCGTCTCGCTGCTGGTGCCGCGTCGCAACACGGGGCTGCTGTCCGCGCTCAACCTCGCCAGCTGCGTCGCGCTGCTGCTGGTGACGCTGTGGATACTGGCCGATGCGGCGCAGGGGAATTACCGCGTCTACGCCCTCGGCAACTGGCCGGCGCCTTTCGGCATCGTCCTGGTGCAGGACCGTCTGAGCGCGCTGATGCTGGTGCTGAGCGCGACGGTGGGACTGTGCAGCCTGCTCTATGCCCTCGGCAGCGAGCTGCGCCGCGATCACTATTTCCATATTCTGTTCCAGTTCCAGCTGCTCGGCCTCAACGGCGCCTTTCTCACCGGCGATTTGTTCAATCTGTTCGTTTTCTTCGAGATTCTGCTCATCGCCTCGTATGGCTTGCTGCTGCGCGGCGAGGACGCGCAGCCGGCGGCGCGCACCCGCGCCACCCTGCATTACGTGGTGCTCAACCTCGCCGGATCGCTGCTGTTCCTGATCGCCGTGGGCGTGATTTACAGCGTCGTCGGCACGCTCAATATGGCCGATCTGGCGCTCCGCGTGGCGCAGGTACAGGCCGAGGATGCGGGGCTGCTGCGCGCGGGCGCGCTGCTGCTGCTGATCGTCTTCGCGCTCAAGGCGGCGCTGTTGCCGCTGTACTTCTGGTTGCCGGCCGCCTACAGCAGCGCGGCCGCGCCGGTCGCCGCCCTGTTCGCGATCATGACCAAGGTCGGCGTCTACGCCATCCTGCGCATCTATACGCTGATCTTCGGAGCCGATGCGGGCCTGGCCGCGGGCGTGAGCGATGCCTGGCTGCTGCCGATCGCGCTGGCGACCATCGCCCTGGCGGCGGTCGGCGCGCTGGCGGCGCGGAGCCTGCGCCGGCTGATCTCCTATCTGGTGGTGCTGTCCGTCGGCACCCTGCTGACGGGCGTCGCGCTCGGCGATCTCGGCGGCATTGCCGCGGCGCTGTACTACATGATCCATACCACCCTGATCACGGCATCCTTCTATCTCATCGCCGACCTCATCGCGCGCGCGCGCGGAGCGGCGGGCGATGCCTTCATCGCCGGTCCGGCCATGCCGCGCATGGGCTTGATCGGCGCCGTGTACATGCTGGCGGCGATGGCGATGGCGGGCCTGCCGCCGCTGAGCGGATTCTTCGGCAAGATTTTCATTCTCCAGGCAGCGGGACATCACGCCGCGCTCCTCGCCGTATGGGCCGTCATTCTCGCCAGCAGCCTGCTCGCCCTGATCGCGTTCAGCCGCGCCGGCAGCCAGATGTTCTGGAAAACCAGCGGCACCGATATCGCGCCGGCGCTGCCATGGCGGCTGATGGGGGCCGCGTTGCTGCCGCTGCTGGCGAGCCCCCTGCTGGTGATCCTGGCCCAGCCGGTGCATGACTACACGCTTGCAACGGCGGGTCAGCTCCTGTTCACTGAGGATTACATCGGCGCCGTACTCGGCCCGCGTCCGCAGGCGCCCGATCTGCTGACGGCGGAATCGACACCATGATGCAGAAGATTCTTCCCCATCCGCTGATGAGCGTGACCCTGGCGCTGGTGTGGCTGCTGCTGGTCAATACCGTCAATGCCGGCCATGTGCTGCTCGGCGTGCTGTTCGGCGTGCTGATTCCGATGTTCACCAACGCCTTCTGGCCGGAGCGTCCGCACCTGGCCAAGCCGGGGAAAATCCTGATTTTCTCCCTGCACCTGCTCTATGACATCATCGTTTCCAATCTGATCGTCGCGCGCCAGATTCTCTCGCCGCGCCTGAATCTGCATCCCGATTTCGTCGAATATCCGGTGGAGATCGAGAACGAATTCGCCATCACCATTCTCGCCAGCGTCATCGCGCTGACGCCGGGGACGGTGGCGGCGGGCCTGAGCGAGGATCGCCGCATGATCCTGATCCATGGCCTCAACGTCACCGACAAGGCGGTGCTGGTCAAAATGCTCAAGGAACGTTACGAACTCCCGCTGATGGAGATCTTTCCCCCATGCTGACCACAGCCATCTACATCGCCTATGGCATGCTGGGTCTCGCGCTGCTGCTCAATCTGTGGCGGCTGGCGAAAGGGCCGGACATGCCCGACCGTGTGCTTGCGCTCGACACCATGTACATCAACAGCATCGCGCTGGTGATGGTGTTCGGGATCCATCTCGGCGACGGCGTCTACTTCGAAATCGCGCTGCTCGTCGCCATGATGGGATTCGTCAGCACGGCCGCGCTGTGCAAATATTTTCTGCGTGGCGACATCATCGAATAAAGTGTGGGGAGGTATCGTCCGATGTGGGTCGAACTGCTGATTTCGTTTTTCATCCTGTCCGGAGCCAGCTTCGCGCTGATCGGCTCCATCGGCCTGGCGCGTCTGCCGGATTTCTTCAGCCGCCTGCACGGCCCGACCAAGGCGACGACGCTCGGCGTCGGCAGCATGCTGTTCGCCTCGTCGCTGTACTTCACCATCGACGGCAACCGTCTCAGCCTGCATGAGCTGCTGATCGCGCTGTTCCTGTTCATCACCGCGCCGATCAGCGCCCACCTGCTCGCCAAGGCGGCGCTGCATCTCAATGGTTCCAAGGTATGGGACAGCCTCCACGATCAACCCAACCGGGAGTCTAGCGAGCGATGAAAAAATACGGCATCAAGGTCACGCTTGCCCCGGGGGATTTCCTCAGTTCGTCCCATCTGCTCGGCGACGACTGGGCCGGTTATCGCTGGTACGACAGTGAAGCGGAGCGCGATGAAGCCTATCGCCAGATGCTGTGTCTGCCGCCCTATTACCGCAGAGACGAATTGCCGACCCAGACGCTGGCGCGCGTGGAGCGCGAGGACTGAGAGCGACACCAGCGATGCGCAGCCGGGTCTGGCTCTTTTTTGCGCAGACAAAGGCCCTACTCGCTTCTGCAAAAGCGTCTGACCCTCGCAGCAGCCTTCAGCGCTGATGGCGCGGCGGATTGAAAAAGCGCACATGCCGGTACTTGAACAGCGGAATCAGCGCCATGCCGGCGATGAAGCCGCCGATGTGGGCAAACCAGGCGGTGCCGCCTTCGCCGCCCGGCGTCATGGCCGAATTGAGCAGTTGAAAGCCGATCCACAATCCCAGCACCACCATGGCCGGCAGCCGAAAGGTGTGCAGCACGAAACCGATCGGCAGCACCATCTGCACGCGGGCATGCGGAAAGAGCAGCAGATAAGCGCCGAGCACCCCTGAAACCGCGCCGCTCGCGCCGATCATGGGGATCTGCACCGCCGGCGCCGACAGCGCCTGCGCCAGTGCGGCCGCCGTGCCGCACAACAGGTAGAACACGATGAAGCGGCGGTGGCCCATCGCGTCCTCGATATTGTTGCCGAAGATCCACAGATAGAGCATGTTGCCGATCAGATGCATCCAGCCGCCGTGCAGGAACATGGAGCTGACGATGGTGAGCGGCGCCGGCGCCATCTTCAGATCCGCCGACAGCTCGGCGCTGCCGAACAGCACCGCCGGGATCAGACCGAGCCCGTAGACAGCGCGCTCGAAACCTTCGCCGCCGAGCGATAGCTGCCACAGAAACGCCGCCGCGCACGCCACGATCAGGGCAATGGTGACGACCGGTCGGATACTGATGGGATTGTCGTCGTGAAGCGGTATCATAGATCGCCATGATACAGGCGGCGGCGCAGTCCGGAAAATCATCGGAAGAATCGTCGGAACCGTTATTGCAGGTCGCTGCGCTCGGTCACGGCTACAGCGAAGGCGGCCGGCGGCGCGCCATCCTGCACGACGTCGCGTTCGAGATGCATGCCGGGGAATGCGTCGCCCTGCTCGGTCGCAGCGGCTCCGGCAAATCCACCCTGCTCGATCTGCTCGGCGGCATCGCCGTTCCGGACGATGGCCGCATCCTGGTCGGCGGACACGAGCTCACCGCCATGAGCGAACGCGAACGCACGCTTTTCCGCCGCCGCCACGTCGGTTTCATCCAGCAGGATTTCAATCTGCTGCCCACGCTCACCGTCGCCGAAAACCTGCTGCTGCCGCTTGAACTGAATGGACGCGGCAGCGAACGCGCCGACACCCTGCTCGCCGACGTCGGCCTGGCCGATCGCGCCGCGAGTTATCCCGACCGGCTGTCGGGCGGCGAACAACAGCGCATCGCCATCGCCCGTGCGCTGGTACACGATCCGCTGCTGGTGCTCGCCGACGAACCGACGGGCAATCTCGACGCCGCCACCGGCCGCGCCGCGCTGGCGCTGCTCACACGGCTGGCACGCGCATCCGGTGGCATGCTGCTGATCGTCACTCACTCGCGCGCGGTCGCCGAGGGCGCCGACCGCGTGCTGACCCTGGCCGACGGCCGCCTCCACGCCGGCGATATCGCCGGAGTGGCGTGGTGAGGCTGCTCTTTCGCACCGTCCTGCGTCATTACCGCCGGCATCCCTGGCAACTGATCCTTGCCGTTTTCGGCGTCGCGCTCGGGGTCGCCACCGTCGTTGCCATCGAGCTTGCCGGCAACAGCGCGCAGCGCGCCTTTCAGCTCTCCCTGCACGATATCGCCGGTGCGGCCACTCATCGTATCGTCGGTTTGTCGCAGGGCGTGGATGAACGCCTGTACCTGCGCCTGCGTCTGTCCGGTGTGCGCGAATCCGCGCCGTTGATCGAGGCCCACGTGCACGCGCAGGGGGAAACCCTGCATCTGCTCGGCGTCGATCCCTTCGCCGAAGGACAGTTTCGCCGGCATCTGCGCCAGATTGACAACGGCCTCGACGGCGCCCTGATCGCCGAGCCGGGCAGCGCCTATCTCGCCGCCCCCACCGCGGCGCGCCTCGGCGTCGGCGCGGGCGATACGCTGGAGATCACGCTGGGCGGCAAGACGCATCGACTCACCCTGCTCGGCCTGATGGATGGCGCAGATACCGGCATCGGCGCCGGCGAGGGGCGCGCAGCCGCCATCGACGGTCTGCTGATATGCGACATCGCCACGGCACAGGAAATCACCGGCATGCAGGGGCGCCTGAGCTGGATCGATCTGCGCCTGCCCGACGGCACCGAAGGCATCCGCCGTGCGGAATTCATCGCCGGCCTGCTGCCGCCTTCGGTGGCGATGCTGCCGGCCGCGGCGCGCACGCGCGCGCTCGAACAGATGGGCGCGGCCTTTCACACCAATCTGCGCGCCATGAGCCTCCTCGCCCTCATCGTCGGCATGTTCCTGATCTTCAATACCATGCGCTTTGCCGTCGTCCAGCGCCGCGATCAGATCGCCTGTCAGCGCCTGCTCGGCGTCACGCGCGGTGAAATTCTCGCCGTGACCCTGAGCGAAGCGCTGCTCATCGGCGCCGCCGGCACCGCGCTCGGTCTGCCCGCCGGCATCGCATTGGGTCAGACCCTGCTGACGCTGATCGCGCAGACCGTCAACGATCTCTATTTCGTGCTCACCGTGACCGAGCTGTGGATAGCGCCGGGTCTGCTGCTGCGCGGCCTGCTTCTCGGCCTCGCCGCGACGCTGCTGGCGGCTCTGGTGCCGGCGCTGGAGGCGACCCTGGTCGCTCCGCGCGGCGGCCTGCGCCGCTCCCAACTGGAAACGAAGAGCCGCACGCTCGCACCGCGCCTGGCGCTGCTCGGCGTGGTGGCGCTGATTCTGTCCGCGGCGCTGCTCGGTGCATCGCAGGATTCGCTGCATGCGGGTTTCGTCGGCTTATTCCTGGTCGTGCTCGGCGTGAGTCTGCTCACACCGCTGTGCACGCTCGGGCTGGTGCGCCTGATCGGCAGTCTGCCGGCGGCGATCACCGTGCGGCTGGCGGTGCGTGGCATCGCCGCCGCGCTCAGTCGTACCGGCGTGGCGCTGGCGGCACTCATGCTCACCATGGCGACCACGCTCGGCCTCGCCCTGATGATCGACAGCTTTCGCGCCACGGTCGCGCAATGGCTGGACGCTTCTCTGCAGGCCGATATCTACGTTTCTCTGCCCTCTTCCGCCGGCGGCACGCTGGCCCCGGCGCTGGTCGAAGCCGTACTCGCCGTGCCCGGCGTCGCCGCGCATTCGACCGGGCGCATGCTGCAACTGGAGTCGGCGGACGGCATCACCGCGGTTTTCGTGCTCGGTCTGTCCCCGGGTCTCGCGCCGGCTTATCCCTTGAAAAACGGCGACGCCGGCGCGGTCTGGCCGCGTTTCACCGCGGGCACGGCGATCACCGTCTCCGAGCCTTTCGCTTACCGTCATCGCTTGTCCGTGAACGATACCCTTACGCTGCGCACCGATCATGGCCCGCACGCCTTTCCGATCGCCGGCATTCATTACGACTATCGCTCCGAGCAGGGACAGGTACTCATGCCGCGGGCACTCTACGCTCAGTGGTACGGCGACCAGGCCGTCGGCAGCATCGGCCTGTACCTGCAGGACGGCGCCGACAGGGAGCACGCCATGGCGGCGGTACGTGCAGCCATCGCCGGTGCCGCCGATGGCGATCCCGTCCAGCTGCGTTCCCATGCCGAGCTGCGCCGCCTGTCCATGGACATATTCGAGCGCACCTTCACCATCACCGAGGTCCTGCGCCTGATTGCGATCATAGTGGCGGTCGCGGGCATCCTCGGCGCGCTGATGGCGATGCAGCTCGAACGGGGCGCCGAACTGGCGGTGCTGCGCATGCTGGGATGCACGCCGCTGCAGATTTTCGGCATGGTCATGGTGCAGACCGGCACCATGGGACTGATCGCCGGCCTGATCGCGCTGCCCGCCGGCGCGGTGCTCGCGGCGTTGCTGGTGGAGGTCATCAATGTGCGCTCCTTCGGTTGGAGCATGCGTTTGCTGTTGCCACCCGGCGCGTTTCTGAACGCCTTGGCGACGGCTTTCGCCGCAGCGCTGATTGCCGGTCTCTATCCGGCGTGGAAGATGAGCCGCGCCCTGCCCGCCACGACGCTGCGTGGAGGATGAAATGCGTATCGCGGGTGTCGCCATCATCGTTCTGTCCGTCCTGTTCGCCGCGCTCGGTGCGCATCTGCTGCTGCAGCGGACGCCGGATACGCCGCGGAGCGGCTTCGATCTCGCCGAACTGCTCGGTGCGTCGAGCGGTGAATCGGCCAGTGAATCGATAAGGGGCTTGCGCGGGGGCAATGATACCGCCGGCGAGGGTTATGCTCGCGTGCTGACGCCGCGGATTTTCTCCTTTCCGCGCGATCACGGACCGCACCCGCCGTATCGCAGCGAATGGTGGTATTTCACCGGCAATCTGTTCGACGAGACCGGCCGGCGTTTCGGTTATCAATGGGTGGTTTTCCGCCGCGCGCTGCGGCCGCATGCCGTCGAGCGCAGCTCGGCCTGGGGCGCCAATCAGGCGTTCATGGCGCATTTCGCCTTGACCGACGTCGATGGCCGCCGCTTTCATCATTTCGAGCGTTTTGCCCGTGGCAGCGCCGGACTCGCGGGCGCGCAGCAGGAACCGCTGCAAGTCTGGCTCGAAGACTGGTCACTGGAGGAAACCGGCACCGGCGCCTGGCGCCTGCGCGCCGCCGAGAACGATGTGCTGATCGATCTGCTGCTGACCCCCGCCAAGCCGGTGGTGCTGAACGGCGAACAGGGGCTGAGCAGGAAAAGCGCAGGCGCAGGTAACGCTTCTTATTACTATTCGATCAGCCGTCTCGAGACCCATGGTATACTGCGCGCCGCCGGGCGCAGCCATGAAGTCAGCGGATTTTCCTGGCTCGACCGCGAATGGGGAACGAGCGCGCTGGCGCCCGATCAGCAAGGCTGGGACTGGTTCGCTCTGCAGCTGGACGACGGCAGCGAACTGATGTTCTATCAGCTGCGGCGCAGGGACGGCACCGTCGATCCCTTCAGCAGCGGCACGCTGATCGCGGCGGACGGCAGCCACGAAGGGCTCGATGCCGAGGCGGTCACGCTGGAGGTGCTGGACAGTTGGCGCAGCCCGCTCGGCGCGGTCTACCCTGCCCGCTGGCGTCTGCATCTTCCCGCTCAGGCCTTGACGCTCGACATCCGCCCCGTTCTCTCCGCGCAGGAACTGGACGCATCGGTGCGGTACTGGGAAGGCGCCGTCGATGTCGCCGGCAGCAGAAAAGGACAGCCTGTCGGCGGGCAGGGATACGTCGAACTGGTCGGTTACTGAGTATATTCATGAATCAGAACATTCCCCGCGTCGGTTTCGTCAGCCTGGGATGCCCCAAG
Source organism: uncultured Chromatiales bacterium (assembly GCA_964388175.1). Lineage (GTDB taxonomy): Bacteria > Pseudomonadota > Gammaproteobacteria > SZUA-140 > SZUA-140 > JAITWN01. The sequence continues at coordinate 12,049 of CAYLYS010000040.1, forward strand.
GCACTGGTCGATTCCGAACGGATCATCACGCGGCTGCGCGCAGAAGGCTATGAGATCAGCCCGAACTACGAGCAGGCCGATCTCGTCGTCGTCAACACCTGCGGATTCATCGACGATGCCGTCGATGAATCGCTCGATGCCATCGGCGAAGCGCTGGCCGAAAACGGTCGCGTCATCGTCACCGGCTGTCTCGGCGCCCGACGCGACATCATCAGCGAAGCGCATCCCGAAGTGCTGGCGGTGACCGGCCCGCACGCGCTCGAAGAAGTAATGACGGCGGTGCACGAACATCTGCCGCCGCGCCATGACCCTTTCACCAGCCTGATCCCGCCCCAGGGCATTCGCCTCACGCCGCGCCACTATGCCTGGCTCAAGATCTCGGAAGGCTGCGACCACCGCTGCACGTTCTGCATCATTCCCTCGCTGCGCGGCGATCTGGCCAGCCGGCCGATCGGTGACGTCATGGAGGAAGCGGAAAACCTCGTGCACGCCGGCGTACGCGAGTTGCTGGTGATCTCGCAGGATACCAGCGCCTACGGCGTGGACCTGCGCTACCGCACCGGCTTCTGGCGCGGACGGCCGTTGAAAACGCGTTTTCTCGAACTGACCCGCGCGCTCGGCGAACTCGGCGTCTGGGTGCGTCTGCACTACGTCTATCCCTACCCGCATGTGGACGACGTCATCCCGCTGATGGCCGAAGGGCTCATCCTGCCCTATCTCGATATCCCCATGCAGCACGCCAGCCCGCGCATCCTGAAGGCGATGAAGCGCCCCGCCGGCAGCGCCGACATGCTGGCACGCATTCGTCAATGGCGTGCGATTTGTCCGGACATCACGCTGCGCAGCACCTTCATCGTCGGGTTCCCCGGTGAAACCGAGGGGGATTTCGAACAACTGCTGGAATTCCTCCACGAGGCGCAGCTCGATCGCGTCGGTTGCTTCGCCTATTCTCCGGTCGAGGGCGCAGTGGCCAATGCGCTACCGAATGCGGTGCCGGAAGAAATCAAGGAAGAGCGGCTGGAGCGCTTCATGACGGCCCAGGCCGAAATCAGCGCATCGCGGCTGCGGCGCCATCTGGGCAAGCATCTGCAGGTGTTGGTCGATGAAGTGGCCGATGGCCATGCGACAGGCCGCAGCATGGCCGATGCGCCCGGTATCGACGGCACGGTGCGCATCAGCGAAGCCGGCGGCGTGCAGGCCGGCGATCTGATCATGGTCGAGATCACCGCGAGCGATGCGCACGATCTCGACGGGCGCATTGTGCGCGCCTGAAACGCAGGCATCCGGCAACACCGGTGCGTAGCTCACTTTCCCCAACTGCGTCATACCCTTGCAATATCTGCCTGCAACAATTAATGTGAACACTGTTCTGGAAAAGCAACGCCAATAAACGCGGGACTGAGACCATGAAGCCTTCTCTTGAAGTAGAGAAATCTCTCTCGGAGCTGCTTCCTGCTGTCTATCCTGAAGCCGCCGACCTCATCGTTTCCTACCTGGAGCAGATCGGCGTCGAATATGTCTTCGGCGTTCCCGGCGGCGCCATCGAACCCCTGTACAACGCCCTCGCCCGCAGTGAACGTCGCGGCCGCATCATCCCCGTCGTCGCACGCCACGAATCCGGAGCGGCCTTCATGGCGGACGGTTACGCGCGCGATTCGGGACTGCTCGGCGTGTGCTGCACCACGACGGGCCCTGGCGTGACCAACGCCATCACCGGCATCGCCAGCGCTTACCAGGACGACATCCCCATGCTGGTCATCACCGCGCAGACGCCGCTGGATTCCTTCGGCCGCGGCGCGGTGCAGGAATCCTCATGCACCGCCATCGACACAGTGGCCATGCTGCGTCACTGCACGCACTACAACACGCTGGTTTCGCATCCGGCGCAGCTCGAATACAAGCTCTGCGCCGCCATCACCATGGCCGTGCAGGCGCGTGGACCGGTGCATCTCAGCGTTCCGCTCGATATCCTGCGCATGCTGTTCGAAGCGAGCGGACCACGGCGTCGCCTGGACTGGCTGCTTCATCGTCCGCGGCTCAGCGACGCCGATGCCATGAACACGCTGTCCCACAAGGTGCGGCAGGCGAAACGCCCCATCGTCGTCGTCGGCGAGGCCTGCCGCAGCGCGGCCGCACGCGTGATCGCCTTTGCGGAGCGGAGCGGCGCCCTGCTGATCACGACACCGCAGGGCAAGGGATTGATCGACCCCTATCACTCCCATTACCGCGGCGGCTGCGGACTGGCCGGCCACCACAGCGCCCGCGATCTGCTGCTCAATGCCGGTACCGATCTGATCATGGTCGTCGGCTCCTGCCTCGATGAGCAGGCCGGACAAGGCTGGCTCCACGACAACAGATTGAGAGGCAAGCTGGTGCACATCGATGAGCTGGCGCGCCACTTCATTCGCTCGCAGCATGCCGACATGCATGTGTGCGGTGACATCGATACGATTTTCGAAACGCTGACCGCCGGTTTGAGCGCCGTCGAAACGAACACCTTGCTGCCTTGGGATGTCGGCATCCATTCCGCCGCAAGCCGCGGTGGCAATAATGTGGTGCTCTTCGAAAGACGCGTGCGGGATCGGCGCCGCCCCGAGCCCGAGACAGAGGATAAGCAGAGCGAGCGGCGCAATCACGATCGACGCATGGTCGCCACCGCCGTACCTCCGTTCAAGCGCTCATTCACCCTCACCGACGAACAACGCTGCTACAGCAGCGACAGCCCGATCAAACCTCAGCGCCTGATGCACGAGCTGTCACGCTTGATGCCGCCCGGCACGCGCTTTCTCGCCGACATCGGCAACAGCTTCCTGTGGGGTCTGCATTATCTGCATCCTGTCCAGTACGATGCCTCATCCTGCGATTATTTCCGCACCAGCATGGGCTTCGCCTCCATGGGCTGGGCCATCGGCGCCGCCGTGGGAACCGCATTGAGTGATTCCACCCGCCCCGTGGTCTGTCTGGTCGGCGACGGCAGCTACCTGATGAGCGGACAGGAAATCACTGTCGCTCTGATGCATGAGCTGCCGGTCATCTTCATGATCCTCAACGATCAGGCCCTGGGCACCGTCAAACACGGCCAGCGCCTGGCGCGCGCCGAGCGTGTGGGTTTCGAACTGCCGGCCGTCAATTACGCGAACATGGCCCAGGCCATGGGCATCGATGCCTATACGGTCTACTCGGCAACCGATCTGATCAACATCGACATACCACGCATCCTGCGTCGCCGCGCGCCTACTTTGATAGATGTTCATGTCGATGGAAAAGAAATCCCCCCGCTCTCTGAACGGATGGATATGCTTGCCCTTCCCTTCTGATCAGGATTCACGCGCACTGTCGGTTTGTTGAAGTGCGTTACTATCTCTATGCCAGAATCATCAGATAGAACGATAGCCTTCCAGGTTCCTGATAGCGATATCCGACCATTGTGGGATATATGGCTATCGGTGTTTCGATTGCCAGCGCTTACTGTCGCGGATGAGCTTGGGGTTTTTAGCTTTCTTTCAGATGAGCCCAGCACTGCTGAAGCAGTTGCAGAACATATAGGTTCAGAAAGTATCGCGAGCAACGCATTGCTCAATTTGCTAGCTGCGCTTGGTTATCTGGAAAAAGAAAGCGGTTTTTTTCATCTGAGCGCAATGGCTCGCACATACCTTTTACCGTCAAGCCCTTATTATTGGGGTGGAGTTTTTTGTTCGGTCAAAGATATGCCCGTAAGTCATGCAATGATAAAAGAAGCCATTCTTGGCGGGAATGGGGATGCTCGACAAGCCATTGTGAGAAAATTTACGGATGAATGGAAATCTGGAAATATCAATCTAGAGAATATCCGCTCATTCACTGCAAAAATGCATAGCCATGCAGTTACATCAGCAAATAGCTTGGCGAAAAATCCAGCCTTCATAGGCATAAGAAAATTGCTTGATGTGGGAGGTGGATCAGGTTGTTACTCCACCGCCTTGGCTTCCGCGTATCAAGATATTTCATGCTCCATTGGCGAACTTCCCGCTGTTTGCCCAATTACACAGGAATACGTAAACGCTTCGGGTTATGCCAGCCGTGTTGATGTCCTCCCCTTTGATATGTTCAATGGCGTGTGGCCAACAAACTACGATGCCGTGTTCTTTAGCGATATTCTTCACGATTGGGCACCGGATCAATGCCTGATTCTGGCCAGCCGAGCTTTCGACTGTTTACCTCACGGTGGAACAATATTTATTCACGAAGCGCTGCTTAACGATGATGAGGTCGGCCCTCTTACAGTCAATGCCTATTCCTTGGCTATGTTAATGGTTGCGCAAGGAAAGCAGTATACGAAATCGGAATTGACGAAGATCTTAAGCTCGGTTGGATTTACGGATGTCGAAGTTACGGCGGCACATGGATATTATTCATTGATAAGTGCAAGAAAACCTTAAGGTGGCCTGCGTGAGCGCTAAGGAAACCATACGAACCCGTATATGGCGAGAGGAGCCTGAGCAGGACAATCCTTTTGCCGCAGCTGCGTGTTACTGCCACGGTTACGACGTATATGGGGAAGTATTGGGTAACGCAACTTGGATAGAATTTTTGTTTCTTTTATTCCGAGGAGAACGTCCTAACAGCGAAGAATCTTTTGTTCTGGAGAATCTGGCAATTGGGCTTGCTAATCCCGGTCCGCGAGACTACAGCGTATTGGCCGCGATGAATGGAGGCGTGGGCGGATCCCATAATGCAGCCTGTTTGATGGCTGCTCTTGCTGTGGGCGCCGGACAATTGGGCGGTGGGCACGAAGTGGCCGCTGCGATGAAGATATGGCAAGAGTGCGGGACTGATTTAGACAGCTGGAAAAAAGAGCTAACTGACCCGCAATTTTCAGAGCGAGCAGATGTGTGGAAGGATATGGATCATCCACCTGGGTTTGATCCTTATGGTGAAAGTTGTCCTACCCCTGTTCGACAGATTTTAGATCTCTTGTCATCCCAGAACTCGGCAAGTCGTCTTATTTGGCTAAGAGATAACAGGAAATCGATTGAGGGGATTTCTGGTCACCCATTGGCCATGACTGGGGTTGCTGCGGCCGCATTAAGCGACCTTGGATTTGATCAAGATCAGGGAGAAATGCTGTTTATTTTTCTGCGCTTGCCAGGGGCTGCGGCACACGCTATTGAACAGAAAAAACTAGGGTTTCGTAATTTTCCGTTTTTTCTTAATTCTGTTCATTTGCAGAACGATCCTGCTCAAGGAAAGAAGCGTTGAAAGGCTCTGAAAAGTTATCAAAGCATGAGGATGTCTGGGAAACCAGTATGGGGTTGGTTTTCGCTGGAGAAAGAGTCGTCTTCCGAGGAAAAGATTTATTCACCGAGCTAAAAGATGTGCGCTGGATGGACCTCTTCCTGTATGGGATTACGGGCCGGCGTTTTCAGGAAAATCAGATCCGACTTTTCGAGAGTATATGGGCCCTCGGAACCAGCTACCCAGATCCGAGAATCTGGAATAATCGGGTGGCATCCTTGGCTGGAACAGCGCGCAGTACGGGCAGCCTGGGAATAGGAGCCGCAATTGCCGTATCCGAGGCCAATATCTACGGCAGAGGACCGGATATTAGGGCCATTGATTTTCTATATAGAACAAAAGAAGAGTTGGATAATGGCACACTTCTTCTCGATATCGTTTCTAAAGAGCTTTCCAAGTATAGGGGCATACCCGGCTACGGTCGTCCACTGAAAAATGCAGACGAGCGTATCAAACCTGTATGTGAAGTTGCCCGTGAACTTGGATTTGGCAATGGTTACTACTTGGATCTAATTTTCAAAATAGAATCGCTGCTGTTGGAAAATCGTTATCGTATGAGGATGAATGCAGCAGCTCTCGGTGCTGCTCTTGCGGCAGACCAGGGATTGTCTCGTGATGAATATTATCTGTATCTAATCCCTTCCTTCCTTGGGGGTATGCTGCCCTGTTATCTGGAAGCATCCACAAAAGATGAGGGTATATTTTTTCCTTTCTCATGTGAGCGTATCAAATATGATGGATCACCTCGCAGAACTTGGAATTGCTCATCAAAACGATAATAAGCCAATGAAAAACAAATAAAAAGAAAGGCCCCGTGGCGGATTCGCCTGATACTGTCCAAACACCTACTAAAGTATTAAATGTGACAGGTCGTTAACTCCACCAATCAAACGCATATTGCGTCGATCAGCCGGTGGCATATATGTATTCAAAAATTAGAATCTTCCTACTTGCCTTATGCGGCATTCCTTTTGGTGTGCACGCTCAGCTTTCGCCTGAAGAAGAGGCTCTCACCCGCGCATTCGGGAGCGAAGATTTTATCAGTATTGCAACTGGATCTCGCCAACCCATCTCTCTGGCACCAGCCGTGGCATCTGTAATTACGGCTGAACAGATTAAAGAGATGGGGGCAACCGACATTGATCAAGTGCTTGAATCTGTTCCTGGTCTGCATGTCTCTGTGGCGCCCCGCGGATATCTGCCTCTATACACAATACGAGGGATATATTCCGAGAATAATCCACAAGTGCTGGTGTTGATCAACGATATCCCCATTACTAACTATTACGTTGGTAACAGAGGTGAAGTTTGGGGCGGAATGCCCATAAATGACATTGCAAGAATTGAAATAATCAGAGGTCCCGGATCAGCCATTTATGGCGCAGATGCGTTCTCTGGAATTATAAACATAATCACAAAGACAGCAGATGAGATAAAAGGTACTGAAGTTGGTGCGCGTGCTGGTTCTTTTGGCGCCAGAGAGGGATGGGCTCTCCATGGTGGTAGCTGGAATGACATCAATTTTTCTCTGTCTCTGCAGATGCAGAAAACTGATGGTCAAAAAGAAATCATAGATATTGATGCCCAAACTCTTAACGATGCTTTTTTTGACACTAACGCCTCATATGCACCCGGCCCGGTAAATCTAGGCAAAGAAAGCATTGATGCCCGCGTAGATGTTTCTCAGGAAAATTGGCGCCTCCGTGTTGGATATCAGGGGCGTAATGATGTTGGTGGTGGCGCAGGTGTGGCCATGGCTTTGGATCCTGCGGCAAACGGCGAGAGCAAGCGCTTCAATGCAGATCTCACATATAAAACCACCTTGAGCCAGAACTGGGATCTCACTAGCGTCGTCAGCTACTTTGATACGGCTGCAGAAGCCAATCTCGTCTTGTATCCCCCAGGATCGTTCGGTGGAGCCTTCCCGGAAGGAGTGATAGCCAGGCCATACGTTTATGAGCGGCATACACGTTTGAATCTATCCGCCTTCTATCATGGCTTCGATCAGCATAGTCTCCGTTTTGGCGCTGGCGTCATGTATGGAGATATGTACAAGATAAGAGAAACAAAAAACTACGCTCCGGACGGATCTCCTCTTGGTAGCGTCGTAGATGTAAGCAACGATATTAATCTTGTATTTATCCGTCCCCAGGACAGAGAGGTGTACTATGCTTTCGTTCAGGATGAATGGACGATCACTCCGAACTGGAGATTGACCAGCGGAGTTCGATATGACAAATACTCTGACTTTGGGGATACAACCAATCCGCGCTTTGCACTTGTTTGGCGTGCACGTCACGATCTGACGGCTAAGCTATTATATGGTCGCGCTTTCAGGGCTCCCGCATTCAATGAGCTATACAACATTAATAATCCGGTTGCATTGGGTAACCGGCATTTAAAGCCTGAAACGATCGATACCTATGAGCTTGCTTTCAATTATCAGCATTCTCAAGCATTAAAGGCTGGTCTTAATATCTTCCATTATAAAATGAAAGACATACTGCGATTCACCCCTGATCCTGCGCCAGCACCGACTGTAACTGCGCAGAATACTGGTAATCGAAGCGGGAACGGCTTGGAAATTGAGGCTACCTATGACGTCAATTCCAGCTTCCAGCTGTATGGAAACTATGCTTTTCAGAAATCAGTTGAAGATGAATCTGACAATGATATTGCAAATGCTCCCGAGCATCAGATTTATCTAAGAGCAAATTGGGCGTTCCAGAGGAATTGGACGCTGAATACTCAAATTACATGGATCGCCGATCGCAAGCGTGACGCGGCTGATCTGCGCCCGGAAGTTGATGATTATGTGATAACGGATCTTATACTGCGTCATCATCCAGAAAACCGTCCTTGGGAGTTGGCCTTTGCTGCCCGCAATGTTTTCGACGAAGATGCACGAGAGCCCAGTCCGGCGCCTGGAGTTATTCCCAACGACCTTCCGCTTCCTGGTCGCCACTTCTTCGTAGAAGCCCGGTATCATTTCCAATAATCGTAAAGGCTCTATTCGCCACAGAATTTTGTTCAGGCCGCGCCAAGATGGTCGATACAATGCGCATCATGGGTTTCATGACCCATAGGCACCTGTTTCTTCAACACCAGCGACCTTAGGATGAGCGGTGCGGCGCATAGAAAACCGGGGATGATCCAGCGCTGGGTATCTGCTCTGCTCGTCTGCTTTTTCGTCCTGCTGCCGAGCAGCTTGCTGGGATCCGACAAGCTCGCGACCGGTGTGCTCTACCCCGACATCCGGGAACCCTTCCGCGGCGTTTTCATGAGCATTGCGCGCGGCGTCAGCGATGAGCTGGGCAGCAGTGCCCAGTTACGGGCGATCGGGGATCTCGATTCGGCGGAAGACATCAAGCGCTGGATAGAGGACAACGGCATCCGTTCCGTCGTGGCGCTGGGAAGCCGGGGCCAGGCGCTGAGCAATGAGCTGACCAGCACAGTGCCCGTCGTATTGGGCGCCGTTCACATGGCGCCGGACCTGCAGGATCAGCGCCATCACGGCATCGCCCTCAGCCCCGACCCCACCCTCCTGCTCGAACATCTCAAGAAGCTGGCGCCCTCGGTCAAGCGCGTCACCGTGGTCTATCACCGCGAGCGTGACCGCTGGACGATCGAGCGCGCCCGCACGTCTGCCGCCCGCCTCGGCATCGAACTGAACGCGGTACCGGTGGACAAGCTGCAGGAGGCAGTCAGTGCTTACCGCACGCTGCTCAGCAGCCAGGACAGCCGCACGGATGCGCTGTGGCTGTCCCAGGACAGCGCGGTACTGGATGAACAGGCGGTTCTGCCGATGATACTTAAGGAAGCCTGGGACCGGAAGCTGATCGTTTTCTCAAGCAACCCGTCCCATGTCCGTCGTGGCATCCTATTTGCACTCTATCCGGACAACTATCATATGGGGCGCAGCCTGGGGAAAATGGCTGATCGCATCAACAAAGGCTCCATGAACGGCACCGTCATGGAACCGGGAATGGAATTTTTACGTGATCTTTCCATGGCCTTCAATGTGCGTACCGCTGGCCACCTGGGGATCAAATATAACAAAGACCTGCTGAATCAAGCGGAATTGATATTCCCGCTGATGTAAAAAGGCGTGCTCATATGACGAGAATCACAAAAATACGGAAGACGCGCTGGCGCAACATGGGTTTTCGCCAACAGCTCGCCCTTACTTTTTGTATAGGTATTCTGCTCGCGTCGCTGACCGCGTCGATGTTCATTTCCCTGCTCTCCGGACAGACCATCCGCGATCGCTTCATTCTCGAGGGGCACAAGGCGGCGGAAACGCTGGCGCTGCAGAGCACCCTGACGCTGCTGTACCAGAGCGCGGAAAACGGCCGTGAATATGCCGAAACGCTGCTGAGCGCCCCCGACGTGCTGGGCGTGTCGGTTTTCGATCTCTCCAATACCGCCCTGCTCGCGCTGGGCGAACCGGGCAAAAGGCCCGATCTCGATACGCTGCCGAAAGACCAGCCGATCACGGTGGAAACCGATTCCAGCTGGTACTTCCTGGCTCCGGTCTATACCAATCCGGCGCCGGAGCAGGCCGCCGATTCCCCTTTCACCGTGCATCATTCGCAGCCCGAACTGCTCGGCTATGCCCAGGTGGTCATGGGCAAGAATACGCTGAAGCGGGTGACCAGCGACATCCTGTGGACCAATTTCCTGGTTTCCGGAACGCTCGCCATTACGCTGCTCAGCGTGCTGCTCTTCATCACCGGCCGCGTCACCCAACCCATCAAGATGCTGGCGGAAACCATGCGCCGGGCAACGCTGGGCGAGCGCCGCATCCGCGCCGAGATCGCCGGGTCGCGCGACGTTGCCGAGATGCAGCATGCATTCAACAAGATGATGGAAGTGCTGGACGCGCGCGAAAGCGAATTGAAGAAGGCGCGTGATACCGCGCTGGAATCGGCCCGCATCAAGGGCGAATTCGCTGCTACCGTCAGTCACGAGTTGCGTACACCGCTCAACGGCGTGCTCGGTATGCTGGAACTGCTCCAGGGCATGGGGCTGACCGAGAAACAGGCCGATTACGTCGAGGTGGCCAAAACCTCGGGAGAGTCGCTGCTCACACTGGTCAACGACATTCTCGACTTCTCGCGCAACGATTCGAGCGAGGTGAGCACCTCGGCTGACGACTTCGATCTGCGGTCGACGCTCGATGAGATCGTCGGTCTGACCGGTACCCAGGCGCGCCGCAAGGGGCTGGAGTTCGGTTTCGTTGTCGGTCACGACGTGCCTACCGAGTTGCGCGGCGACGTCCGGCGTCTGCAGCAGGTGCTGCTCAACCTGGTCGGCAATGCGATCAAGTTCACCGAGCAGGGCGAGGTGCGCGTGAGTGTGGAAGCTGCCGAGCGCATGGACGGCGAGCGCTTCCTGCTGCACTTCGAAGTCAAGGATTCCGGCATCGGTATTCCGGAGCAGGCACGAGGCCGTATCTTCGAACCTTTCCGCCAGGCCGACGGCTCGACCACGCGGCGCTACGGCGGTACCGGGCTGGGGTTAGCGATCTGCAAGCAGATCATCGACATCGTCGGTGGCGACATCGGTGTGCGCAGCACGCCGGGTGCCGGCAGCGTATTCTGGTTCACCTGCCCCTTCACGCTCGCCGAGCAAGAGGTGGTGTCCACCAAGGTCATACCCGATGCGCAGCTCAACGGCAAACGTGTGCTGATCGCCGACGACAGCGAAGTGGTGCGACGCATGGTGAAGCAGACCTGCGAACAATGGGGGATGCAGGTACAGAGTGCGGAGACGGTGCAGCAGATGCTCGATGTTCTGCATGCCGACACCGATCACCGCATCGATCTGCTCATCCTCGACGAAGACATGAAAGGTGTCTACGGCCGCACCATGAGCGAACTCATCGCCACGGACCTGGCCGCGCTGTCCCTGCCCACGGTGCTGCTCAATACCTATGCCGTTACCGATTCGGGTCCGCGCTATCGGACGATCAGCGCCTATGTGGACAAACCCGTGCGCACCGCGCTGCTGCACAAAGCCGTGATCGAGGCGTTGCCGACCGCGCCGAGCACCGCGGCAGTTTCGTCGCCCGAGCCGCTGGCGGTGACGGCAAGCGTGCTCGTGGTGGAGGACAACCGCGCCAACCAGATCGTGGTCGCTGGCATGCTCGAACGTCTGGGGCTGGTACCCGCGCTCGCTTCCGGCGGCGTGGAGGCGCTTACGCTGATCCAGCAGCGCAGTTTCGATGCCGTCCTGATGGACTGCAA